>JBAUVQ010000495.1:0-6003 GCA_049583305.1 Methylocystis sp. | reverse complement strand
CCCAAAATCCGCGAAACACGCCCCGGAAACCAAACCAACATACCCAGAACCAATCATCGTAATCTTCATAGGCGCGGATCCCGCTTCACTTGTTGGAACGCCATCGCGTTACCACCCTCGGCGCGATTCGACAATCTCGGCTCCTTCGCTAAATCGACCCGGAATAATCCCGCCCGCGACGCGCGCTCGCGGGGATCGAGCCCTAACGTTCGGGGGAAGAATCAGGTATGGACAGAATCGGTTGGCTTCCACTTTATGTGGCGGGGCGCCTGGAGCTGAGGAGGCGAATTAATGCGCAAGCGGGTTCTGGTTACGGGCGGCGCCGGTTTTCTGGGCTCCCACTTGTGCGAGCGACTGCTCGAAGCGGATCATGACGTGCTCTGCGTCGATAATTTTTTCACCGGGACACGCCGGAATATTTTTCCTCTTCTCGACAACCGTCGATTCGAATTGTTGCGTCATGACGTAACGTTTCCGCTCTACGTCGAGGTCGACGAAATATATAATCTGGCTTGCCCGGCGTCGCCCGTTCATTATCAGTTCGATCCGGTTCAAACCACCAAGACGAGCGTGCTTGGCGCGATCAATATGCTTGGCCTCGCCAAGCGCGTGAAGGCGAAGCTGCTTCAGGCGTCGACGTCCGAGGTTTACGGCGATCCGAACGTCCATCCCCAGCCCGAGGAATATTGGGGCAACGTGAACCCGGTCGGCTTGCGCTCTTGCTACGACGAGGGCAAGCGCTGCGCGGAAACGCTGGTTTTCGACTACGTTCGCCAGCATAAAGTGGCGGCGAAAGTCGTCCGGATTTTCAACACCTACGGCCCGCGAATGCACCCCAACGACGGGCGCGTGGTTTCTAATTTCGTGGTGCAGGCGCTGAGCGGGAAGGACATTACCCTATATGGCGACGGCGGCCAGACACGCTCTTTTTGTTATGTCGACGATCTCGTCGAGGCGATAATCCGCATGATGGCGACGGGGCGCGAAACAACCGGCCCCATCAATATCGGCAATCCCAATGAGTTTACGATTCGGGAATTGGCGGAACTGGTTTTGGAACTGACCAACTCGAAATCTAAATTGGTTTTCGAGCCGCTGCCGTCCGACGACCCCAAGCAGCGACAACCCAATATTGGCAAGGCTCGGGAAATCCTTAAATGGGAGCCCACGATCGCCCTGCGCGACGGCCTTGTTAAGACGATTAAATACTTTGACGATTTGCTTAAGAACGGCGACTTGCCGCACGATATAAAGGCGCTTTGACGATAGCATCATATCGCATCCGCCGCGGCCGGATCTCCGCGCGGACGCGGGTCAAGGCCGAACGCGACAGGCGAGGGCTGAAAACGGGAACGACAGCTCGCCCGCGCCTCGAAGCGATCGATTGGGTTTTGGGATCGGGTCGAGCGAACGGGCGAAAGCTCACAACCCCGCGATCCCGCATCCATATCCGAAAAGACCGGAGCGTCGTTTGCCAAACCTCGCGCATATGCCCTAAATCCCGGCGCGACGATCCGCCCGTTCTCCCATGCGTCCTGAAGAATCCCCGGCATGCTCACCATCAGCGATCTCAGTTACCGGCTAGGTGACAGGCTCCTGTTCGACAAGGCGAGCGTGGCTCTGCCGACTCGCGGACGCGCCGGCTTCGTCGGGCGCAACGGCGCTGGAAAAACGACGCTCTTCCGACTGATCGCCGGGGAAATCGCTTCGGAGTCGGGTGGAATCTTCGTGCCGCCGCGCGCGAAAATGGGACGCGTCGAGCAGGAGGCGCCGGGTGGACCGACCAGTCTCATCGATTTTGTCCTGGCGGCGGACCTGGAACGGGCGGAACTGTTGGCGCGCGCGCAAATCGAAACCGATCCGAACGAGATCGCCGCCATCCAGACGCGGCTGGCCGACATAGAAGCTCACGCCGCTCCCGCGCGCGCGGGGACAATTCTCAACGGTCTCGGCTTCGACTCCGACGCGCAACTGAGGCCGCTCTCGGAATTCTCGGGCGGTTGGCGCATGCGCGTCGCGCTGGCGGCGGTTCTGTTCTCCAACCCGGACCTGTTGCTGCTCGACGAGCCGACCAATTACCTCGATCTCGAGGGCGCGTTGTGGCTGGTGGATTATCTGTCGCGCTACCCTTCGAGCGTCATCGTCATCAGTCACGATCGCGATCTGCTCGACGCCGTGGCGACACATATTTTGCATCTGGACCGGGGGAAGCTGCAGCTCTATCGCGGAAATTATTCCTCTTTCGAAAAGCAGCGCCGCGAGGCCCAGGCGCTCGCGTTCAAGGCTGGAAAAAAGCAGGAGGAACAGCGCAAGCATTTGCAGGCTTTCGTCGATCGATTTCGAGCCAAGGCGACCAAGGCGCGGCAGGCGCAGTCCCGCATGAAGCTGCTCGCGAAAATGCAGGAGGTCGTCGCCGTCGTGGACGAGGCGGTCGCGCCGATTTACCTGCCTTCGCCGCAAAAGCCGCTGTCGCCTCCCATTATCGCGCTGGAAAACGCCAGCATCGGCTATGGCGAGCGGGTTGTGTTGTCGAGGTTGACGCTTAGTCTTTCCAACGACGATCGCATCGGGCTGTTGGGCGCGAATGGCAATGGCAAATCGACGTTCGCCAAGCTGCTTGGCGGGCGCTTGGCCCCGCTTTCCGGCAAGGCCACGCGCGCGCCTCAACTCGAGGCGGGCTTCTTCGCGCAGCACCAGGTCGACGATCTCGATCCCGACGACACTCCCTATACCGCGCTCGCCCGACTGATGATCGACGCGCCTCAGGCCCGTGTGAGGGCGACCGCGGCGCGCGCCGGCTTTTCCGGGGCGCGCGCCGACACCAAGGTCGAGCGCCTGTCGGGTGGCGAGAAGGCCCGGCTGCTTCTGAGCATCGCGTCATTTCACGGCCCCCATCTGCTTATTCTCGACGAACCGACCAACCACCTCGACATCGACAGCCGCGCGGCTTTGATCGGCGCGATCAACGAATATGAAGGCGCGGTCGTTTTGGTGTCTCACGACCGTTACCTGCTCGAAGCCTGCGCCGATCAACTCTGGGTTGTCGAGGATGGGCGAGTGCGCGCCTTCGACGGCGATGTCGACGATTATGCGCGGCATGTTCTGACGAAAACGCGCGTCGTCGAGTCGCGCGGACAGACGCCCGCGCCGCGACAGGCCGAAACGAGCATCGAAAAGGCGGGGTCGGGCAAGGGGCGGCGCGATCCGGGTTTTGCCCGCCGCCAGCTCGCGAGCGCGGAGGAGAAGGTCGAGAAGCTCTCCAAATTGCTCGAGCGCGTGGACACGGCGCTCGCGGCGCCGGAAGCCTTTTCCCGCAACCGGGACGAGGCCGCGCGGCTCGCTCAGCAGCGCGACGAACTGGCGCGCGCGCTGGCCAGCGCGGAGAATCAGTGGTTGGAGCTGCTCGCCGAACAGGATGACTAATCCGCGAGCGGGCGCGCCTTGGTTTTGCCTCGGCCGCGTCCATATGAATGTCGAGGCCTGCCCCGAGAGGCGGCAGATCGATTTTGTACCACGTTTCGAGGAGCTGGACCCGTGACCTTGGCCAAAACCTTCCCCGTGACGAGAAGCGAGACCGAATGGCGCGAACGGCTGAGTTCCGAGGAGTATCGAATCATGCGCGAGCACGGCACCGAACGTCCCGGCAGCTGCGCGCTAAATCATGAGCGGCGGCCCGGCGTGTTTTCCTGCGTCGGCTGCGACCAGCCTTTGTTCTCCTCAAACGACAAATTCGACAGCGGCACCGGCTGGCCGAGCTTTTTCGACCCGATCGAGGGCGCGCTGGAGTCGTCCGAAGACCGCCGCCACTTCATGACGCGGATGGAGGTACATTGCAGCCGATGCGGCTCCCATCTGGGTCATGTGTTCAACGACGGCCCGCCGCCCACGGGCTTGCGATATTGCATCAACGGCGTGGCGCTACGTTTCGCGCCCCAATAGGCAATGGCGCGGGGCGCGGGGGGGAAGCCGGCTCGGGTTCTTTCCGGGGCGCTTGACCTTTGGAAAGAAAGCCTCAAACGTCGCGCGCATCGATTAAAACTTGCAAGGAAAGCAACATGGCGACGCTGATCGACGGTCCCCGGGTCCAGGCGAAATCCGGCGCGGCGAAACAGCTCGTCGTTTTTCTGCATGGCTATGGGGCGGACGGCGGAGACCTGATCGAAATCGGACGCCAATGGCGCGGCTTTCTGCCCGACGCGGATTTCGTCGCCCCGAACGCGCCGGAACGCTGCGCGATGTCGCCCGGCGGCCGGCAGTGGTTTCCTCTCACCATGCGTGATCCCGACGAGCGCTGGCGCGGGGTGACCAGCGCGCGTCCAACTCTCGACTCGTTTCTGGACGCGGAACTGGCGCGGCGGGGACTGGACGAGCGGGCCCTCGCGCTCGTTGGCTTCAGCCAGGGGACGATGATGGCGCTGCATGTGGGATTGCGCCGCAAGATCGCGCCGCGCGCCATCCTTGGCTATTCCGGCATGCTCGTGACCGGGCCCGAGAAACCCGGCGACGAGCGCGTCGAGCACGTCGCGCCACCGGCGATCCTGCTGGCGCATGGCGAGGAAGACCCGCTAATCCCCGCCGAGGCGTTGTTTCAATCGATCGACCAGCTGTGCGAGATGCGAATTCCCGCGCAATGGCATTTGTCGCCGGGGCTGGAACACGGCATCGATAACGCGGGACTCATTCATGGCGGGTTGTTTCTGGCCCAGAGCTTCGGCGTCCCGGTGGATTTTGGTCGAAGCCCGCGCTAGAGTGCTTCCGTTTCAAGTTGAAACGGAAGCACTCTAAACTCCTTGTTTTATCGTGTTTTCTTCACGCGAACCGGTTCCCACTTCGCTCGAAAACACGCTAGAGATTCTTTTTGCCGAAAGCATGTTAGGCGCCGACGGGCTCCATGGCGGGCTCCAGTTCCGGCGCGACCCGGCGGACCGCGCGGCGCAAACTCACCGGCCGAAACAGCTGCTTTGTCGCCTCGACGACGTGAACGCCGCCGCCTGGAAGGGAAAAGCGTCCCGCGATCCGCTCGAAGGCGGGCGCCGAGCGCAGCAATGATGGGCGTTCGAAGGGCGGCACATATAGCGCCTCGCCCCAAAATATCGGCAAGAACAGCGATTCTTGCAACAGATCGTGCAACTGACCCCGCGAATAGGGATGGCCATGACCAAACGGCGTGGTGTCCAGTCGGGCCCACAGGCCCGAACGGCTCGGCGCGACGATGATGACCCGTCCGCCTGGCGCCAGAATGCGCCACACTTCCTCCAGCAAGTCGCGCGGATGTTCGCCGGTTTCGAGGGCGTGAATGATCAGAATCCTGTCGATCACGGCGTCGGGCAGCGGCATCATCGTCGCGTCGACCAACGCGGTGGCCGATCGTCCGTTGAGCGGCCAATGGCTCACGCCCTGCGCCGCGGGCATGAATGCTAGCGCGCGCTCCGCCTGCCCCTTGAAATCCTCGAGATAGGGCGTCGCGTAGCCGACGCCGAGAAGGCGCAAGCCCGCCGTCTGGCGCTCCCAGCGCGCGCGCAGCACCCGCGAAACCAGTCGCCGCGCGACTTCTCCGAGCGGCGAATCGTAAAAGGCCCTCAAATCGACGACATCGAGCGACATACGGCGATCATTGGCTGAAACCCAATCCAATGCAAGGCGATTTGCATCGCGCGGCGACGGCGATCAACGGGCGAGCGGGCGTCCGGAGACTCGTTCGAAATCCGGCGAGCCCCGCCGTGTCGCCGCTTGCCGGAGAAACGGAGATCGACAACGCGGCCAGGCGTTTTGATTGGCGCCCATGGCGCTTGGCGCCGGCGCGCGCGACGCGCGGCTTGATCGCGAACCTCCGCGCATGCTATCTGGCGTCGACGTTGCTTCCGCCAGACCGAATCGATGCTATTTGGACTGACCGGGATCCGCGTGTTGGAGAGGTGGCAGAGTGGTTGAATGCACCGCACTCGAAATGCGGCATACGGGCAACCGTATCGGGGGTTCAAATCCCTCCCTCTCCGCCAAATG
>JBAUVQ010000494.1:0-9914 GCA_049583305.1 Methylocystis sp. | reverse complement strand
CCGCGTCCGCTGAACAACCCGCTCTGGCCAATGCCCAGCGCGCCGCCTTCCGATTTCTGGTAGAGCACCAGCGCCACGAGAGCTATCACCACCATGAGGTGGATCGCTATGATGACCTGCTGCATTTGATCCCAGTCCTTTACCTGCCAAGCCGACGCGCGGCGGCGCGCCCGAACGATTGGAGGGCGTTCTATACGAAGTGCGGGCGTGGCGCCATAGGCTTGCTCGCGCTAGGCTCCCGCGCCGATCCTTTTGGCGAAAACGCCCCGATCAAACACCGGAGACGGGCGCTGTAGTGCCGGAATCGCCTCCGGAGTCGTCAACAACCGCCTTAGCAGCCGCACTTCTTGGCGCAGGCGCCCTTTTCGGCCAGGCGATCGGCGTCGGTGCGCGAATGATAGGTCTCGCGTGAGCGAATTTCTTCCTCGTCGCAATCTCTCATGCAATTGGCCTGCTTGCCGTCGCCGTTGGGATCGCAGTCGACGTTCAGTATGAGGCCGCCAGTCGCGCCGCGAAGCGTGGAAAACGGAGCTTTGGCGGGCTGTCCGAACGCGAAGGCCGGTCCGACGATTCCCGTCACGAGCAGGCTGGTCATCACAAAAGCGCTGATTTTCATTGTCTCGGTCCTCATAGCCGCAACGAAGGTGTTGCAGGATAGGATGAGACCTATTCACGGCCCGCCTTTCGCTGTCAACGGCGGAGAGCAAATAACCCTCCGCCGGACCGCGACCGGACGGAGCGCCGCGGGCGCCCTTCCCCCGATCGCCCTCGCGCGGCTCCCGATCGCGCTTGACACCAATGCCTTCGCCCACGATGCTGGCGAACAAATCGTTCGGCATATCGAACGAAGAGAACAGCTCCGGTCCGGGCCACCTAGCCGCTCATGAACGCTCCAACGCCCTCGCCGTGTCCTTCCATGGTTTTCGGACCAGACCAACCGCTCGTCACCGACGGCGGCGGGATCATCGCGCCGCTGACCGTTGGATTCGAGACCTACGGCGAGCTTAATTCCGAGCGCAGCAACGCGATACTGCTGTGCCACGCGCTGACGGGCGACCAATTCGCGGCGAGCGTGCATCCCGTGACCGGGAAGCCCGGCTGGTGGGATGTGCTCGTGGGTCCGGGGCTGCCCTTCGACACCGACCGCTACTTCGTCATTTGCTCGAACGTCGTCGGCGGCTGCATGGGCACGACGGGTCCGGCCTCGACCAATCCGGCGACCGGCCGCGCCTATGGGCTGGACTTCCCGGTGGTGACGATACGCGACATGGTGCGCGCGCAAGCGATGCTGATCGATCGCCTCGGCATCGAATCCCTGTTTTGCGTGGCCGGCGGCTCGCTGGGCGGGATGCAGGTGCTGCAATGGGCGGCAAGCTATCCGGAGCGGGTGTTCGCGGCCATGCCGATCGCCACCGCGGCGCGGCACTCCTCGCAAAACATCGCCTTTCACGAGGTTGGCCGCCAAGCGGTGATGGCCGACCCGGATTGGCGCGGCGGGCGCTATCTCGACGAAGGCGTGCGTCCGGAAAAGGGACTGGCGGTCGCGCGGATGTCGGCGCATATCACCTATCTCTCGGAACAGGCGCTGCAACGAAAATTCGGGCGCAAGCTGCAGGCGCGCGCCGCGCCGACTTTCTCCTTCGACGCGGATTTCCAGATCGAGAGCTACTTGCGCCACCAGGGGCTGGCTTTCGTCGAGCGCTTCGACGCCAACTCCTATCTGTTCGTCACGAGAGCCTGCGATTATTTCGACCTCGCGGCCGATTACGACGGCACGCTGGCGCGCGCCTTCACCGGCGCGAAGACCCGCTTTTGCGTGATCTCCTTCACCTCCGACTGGCTCTATCCGACCTCCGCCTCGCGCGCCATCGTGCACGCGTTGAACGCCGGCGGCGCCTCGGTGTCCTTCGTGGAGATCGCCAGCGACAAGGGGCACGACGCGTTTTTGCTCTATGAGCCTGACTTCTTCGCGACCACGCGCGGATTTCTCGAAGCGGCGGCGCGCGCGCGCGGGATCGCTCCGTCGAAAGCGCGCCGCCCATGAGCGCGAGCCTGAGAATCGCTCCGGGTCGATTCGATCTCGCCGTCGTGGCCGATATCGTCGAGCCGGGCAGCCGCGTGCTGGACGTGGGTTGCGGCGACGGTCTGTTGCTGCAATTGCTCGAAAGACAAAAGCAGGTCGACGGGCGCGGCGTCGAACTGTCGCAGCGCGGCGTCAACGACTGCGTCGCCAAGGGTCTCTCGGTCATCCAGGGCGACGCGGACACCGACCTCAGCGACTATCCCGAGGACGGTTTCGATTACGTGATTCTTTCGCAAACGCTCCAGGCGACGCAGCGCCCGAGAGTCGTGCTCGACAACATGCTGCGCATTGGCCGCAGGGCGATCGTGTCCTTTCCCAATTTCGGCCATTGGCGCGTGCGCGCCGAATTGCTGCTGCGCGGCCGCATGCCAAAGACCCCAAATCTCGACGCCGACTGGTACGAGACGCCCAACATCCATTTGTGCACCATCCTGGATTTCGTCGAACTCGTCGACGACATCGGCGCGCGGATCGAACGCGGCGTGGCGCTCGACGGCGGCGGCGCGCCCATCAAGCTGAAAGCGCCCTGGCCCGTGATTAATCTGCTTGGATCGCAAGCCATTTTCCTGCTGGAACGCGGTCGCTGAACGCCGCTCGGCGGCGGCGCGCAAGCCGTCGCCGCGGCCCAGTTCGTGCTGCACTGCAATGCAAAAAATCTTGATCGAACGGGCGCCTGCGCGCGGATGTCGCCTTTCACCGCGGCCACTTACACGCTAACGTCCGGTCTCGTTCGAACTCATGTTCGGGGAGGCGCCATCGCGCCGTCGTGGGGACTTCGCGGCGGGAAGACTTCGCATTGCAAATGTGAGGCGGCGTGATGGAGAAGATGAGATCGGCGGGGTCGCTTTGTTCGTTTTTGGAGAACGGACGGGCGCGGGGGAAGTGTACGCCATGTCCGAATTACCGCCCTTGCGGGACTTCCCGCTGTTCGCCTCTCTCGACGAGGCGACGCTGAATCGCCTGGCGCTCGACGCCAAGATCGAGACTTACGTCGACGGCGACGTGATCTTTCGCCAAGGCGACGCCGTCACCGCTGTGATGCTTATCGTGCATGGTTTCGTGAAGCTTTTGCGCACGGCCTCGTGCGGCGACGAAACCCTGATCGACATCCGCTCGGATCACGCCAGCGTCTACGACGCGCCAACGGCGGCCGGTGAAATCTTCCATGTTTCGGGCGAGGCGGTCGGGCCAACCGCCATTCTCAAATTGCCGGCCGGACGATTCGTGCGACTCTTGTCGGAGTCGCCGGTTCTCGCCATGGCCGCGATCGAGGACGGCAAACGGAAAATCACGGAACTAATGGGCGAAATAGAATCGTTGAAGGCTCAGAGCGCGGATCGGCGGCTGGCGCGCTTCATTCTTTCGCTGTGCCCGCCCGGCGAGGACCATTATCATTTTCGATTGCCCTACGACAAACGTCTGGTCGCCGCGCGGCTTGGCGTGACGCAAGAAACCCTGTCTCGGTCCTTCGCCCGCCTGCGCGCGTTTGGCGTGCGCACCGAAACGCGCGACGTATCGGTTGAAAGCGTCACGCGCCTCTGCTTGAAGTTTGACGAATTGGGACGGTCGGGGCCGCCCCACGCGCCGGACGGCGCGCGCGCCGAAGAGTCTCGCGACAAGCCCTAGATCCGCCGCGCCATAACACGAGCATCGAGCGGCCACCCACATTGTAAGCGTTAGCCCGATATGTGTGGGCGAGCCTGAACGAACTCTTGGCGTCCTTTGTGCCCTGGTGGTGAAATAGCGAACCACAAAGACACAAAGGACACAAACAACCCGCCCAGGAATTTGTCGATCATGGCCGCGGTTTTTGTGGCGGGTCATATATGACGGTAGAACTGGCGCTCTTAGTCAAAAAAATCGCCGACGCCCGGCCGGCGGTCTTCAGGCTCGCATACGGCCCCACATTGGAATGAGGAAACGCCCGAGTGTCCGAGGAAGAATCGACAATTTTCGTTTGCACGGTTTGTCGCCAAGGCGATGACGCCGATAGTCGTCCCGGTCAGTTGTTCTTCGAGGCGCTTCGGGAACGACTCGCGGGCGACGCGATCGTTGTCGAGCCAGTGGAGTGCCTCGCCGTCTGCAAGCGTCCCTGCACCATCGCCTTCGCCGGCGCGGGCAAATGGACTTATGTGATCGGCGACCTCGACGTCGCCGATCACATCGAGGAGATCGTGGCCGCCGCCAGGAACTACGCCGCGACGCCAAACGGCATCGTCTCCTGGAAGGAAAGGCCCGCCTGTTTCCGAAAGGGCGTCGTTTCGCGCACCCCGCCGCTCGGCGATCTCCCGCGCGCGAAAACTTAGGGAACGGGAGCTGTAAATCGGCTCGCGTGACGCGGCCGACGACGTCCAAAGGGGATTGATGAGCAGGCCCGGTTGTCAACGGGACAAACCTTCATGCTCGACGAACGCGGCCCGAACCGCCACAATGGCGGGACGGATAGCGCCGATTCGGAGCGCGAGGCCCATAAGCGACAGGCCGGATGAACGACGACGAATTGCATCGACCCTTGGGGCAAGGCGGGCGCGAACAGGCGGGCGCGTCCAATACCGGTCGGCCCCGTCCCGCGCGGACCAATTTTCCTTGGACATGGGCGGTTGTCGGCGCGGGCGCGGCGGCGGTCGTCGCGAGCGCGCTGGTTGTCGCCGCGCGCGATCCGCTTGGCTGGAATCTTGGCGGCCGGCCCTACTCCGTCGCCCGGATCGAACCTTACAAGGCGCCGCCGGAGCCGCCGCCGCAACTCGCGCAAAATGTCACCGCCGCGCCGCGACAATCGCCGACCGAGGACGCGGCGCCGGAGACCGGGCGCGATCGCGTTCTGTCGCTAAACGACCTCGATCGACAATCGGGGGTCAAGGTCACGCGCAATGGCGACGGCGGCCCGGGCCCGATCATCATCAGGATCGAACCTTCGTCGGGCGTGCGACTGCCGCCGGCGCCCGATCGGCGGGTGGCCGAAAAAACCCGCTTCGGCCTGCTGCCGCGCATCGGCGCGGCCGGAGAGCGGCCGATGGACGTTTATTCGCGGCCGTTCGTCGCATCGGCGTCCCTTAAGGCCAATGCGCCGAAAATCGCGCTGGTGATCGGCGGCGTGGGGCTCAATCCACAGACGACCGAAGCCGCGATCGACGAACTGCCGGAGGCCGTGACGCTGGCCTTCGCGCCCTATGGCGAAAATGTCTCCGCCGCCGCCGCCCGGGCCCGAGCGCGCGGCCACGAGACGCTGCTACAGGCGCCGATGGAGCCTTTCGACTATCCGCAAAACAATCCGGGCCCCCACACGCTGCGGATCGACGCCAGCGATCTCGACGATCTGCACTGGCTGTTGGGACGCTTCACCGGCTATGCCGGCGTCATGAATTTCATGGGCGGACGCTTCACCTCGGACGAGCGGGCGCTGTCGCCAGTGCTCGCGGAACTTGCCCAGCGCGGGCTGTTTTTTCTCGACGACGGCGCGGCGCCGCAGTCGCTCGTCGGTTCGGTCGCGCCGCGACTGGCGCTGCCGACGACGCGCGTCGACGTGATTCTCGACGCCAAGGGAACGCAGAAATCGCTCGACGCGGCTCTGGCGCAACTCGAGGCCCAGGCGCGACAAAATGGCGCGGCGATCGGCTTCGCCAACGCGCAAACCCTGACCATCGCCCGACTCGCGCGCTTCGCCCGCGACGTGGAGCGGCGCGGCGTCGCCATCGCGCCACTGTCCGCGACGCTCGCCCCCGGCGGCGCGGCGGCCGCGGCGGCCGGAGCCGACAAATGACCAAGCGCCTTTACCGCCCCTGCGTCGGCGTCATGTTGCTGAACCCGGCCGGGCTGGCCTTCGTGGGCCGACGCCGCCCCAAGGGACCTCACGACCTCACCAACGAGCGTTTCGAATGGCAAATGCCGCAAGGCGGCATCGACGAGGGCGAAGCTCCGCGAGCGGCCGCGTTGCGCGAACTTTACGAGGAAACGAATGTCCGCGGCGTCGAGGTCTTGTCCGAGATCGAGCCGTGGCTGACCTACGACCTGCCCCCCGACTCCGCTAGTCGGTGGAAGGGCAAATATGTCGGCCAGACGCAAAAATGGTTCGCGCTGCGTTTCACGGGCGAGGATAGTGAAATAGACATTGCCCGTCCCGCGGGCGGCGCTCATCAACCCGAATTCGACGAATGGCGTTGGGAACGCCCGTCGTTGCTCCCCGAGTTGATCGTCCCGTTCAAGCGGCATGTTTACGAGCGCGTGGTGCGAGAATTCGCGCATTTGACCGCCTAGAACGCGCGAGGATGCGCTAAAATGCGCGCGTTTCGCCGCGGTGAATCGCCTCGGCGAGCGGCGTGAAAGCGCCGTCCTTCTCATGCAGCGCCAACGGGGCGTGAAGTTTCAGCGGCGCCCGGGAGCCTTTGACGCCCCGCAACAGTACGCGGGTCGCGGCCTCGCCCACGCGCGGCGCGACCGGCAAAAGCTCAATCCCACCAAGACGTTGCGCGGTCGCCGCGAGACACTTCGCCAGAGCGTCGGCGCGGTGGATCATCACGAAAATCCCGCCCGGCGCCAGCAGCGCGAGGCAGGCGCGCGTCCAGTCCTCGAGCGGCGCCGCGCCGACATGGGCCATCGCCTTGCGCGGATCGGGCGTTACGCGAACTCTATGTCTTTGAAAAAAAGGAGGGTTCGTCAAAACCACCTGGGCCGCCTCGGGGACGAGCCCGGCGGCGCGGCGCGACTCGGTGTCGAGAATATCGACCTCGAAAACCCGCGCTCTTTCCCCAAGGCCGTTAAGGGCGATATTTTCTCGCGCCAGCTCGCAAGTCGAAAAATCCAATTCAATCAATCCGATATGCGCCGCGGGGGCGAGCAGCGCCGCGCTGAGACCGACAGCCCCCGCGCCCGCGCCCACGTCCAGCACGAGCCCGTCGACCTCGCGCGGGGTCGCGGTGGCGAGCAAGGCCGCGTCCGTGCCCGCGCGATGGCCGCGCTCATGCTGCGCCAGAAGCAGGCGCCCCCCCAAAAATCGGCTGACCCGCTCCGTCATCGCCATGAAAATTCTCACGATCGGCGCGGCGGCGCAACCATGTGAACAATCGTTATCCGCCCTGACTTGCCGCCCAAGGCGCAAAGCCTTAAGTTCGCCCGACTAAACGCAGAGTAGTTCGCAGGCTGCAGGGGGCTCCGTGGGTATCGTCATTCCGCTCGAAGACAGAGAAAAGAAAACCACCGCTGGCCTCGATAGTCTTCTGGAGCTCATCCGGCCCGACCTCGAACGCACGAATCAGCTTATTCTTCAGCGCACTGGCTCGGATGTGACCACTATTCCCGAGGTGGCCAACCATCTGATTTCGGCGGGCGGCAAGCGGCTGCGGCCGATGCTGGTTCTGGCGACCGCCGGCATGTGCGACTACAAGGGCGACGGGCAAATCAAATTCGCGGCCGGCATCGAGTTCATGCACACGGCGACGCTGCTTCACGACGATGTCGTGGACGAAAGCGACATGCGCCGGGGCAAGATCGCGGCGCGCATGCTGTGGGGCAATGAAACCTGCGTGCTGGTCGGCGATTTTCTGCTCGGCCACGCGTTCAAAATGATGGTCGAGCCGGGCGTGCTGCCTTGCCTCACCGTGGTGTCGAGCGCCGCGGCGATCATCGCCGAGGGCGAAATCCTCCAGCTCAACGCCGCCAAGGACACGCAGACCACCGAGGACGCCTATATGGCGGTCATCCGGCGCAAGACCGCCGAGCTTTTCGCGGCGGCGGCTGAAGTCGGCGTCATGCTGGCGGGCCGCGCCAAGGCTGACGAAGCCGCCGCGCGCAGCTATGGCATGAACCTCGGCATCGCCTTCCAGCTTATCGACGACGCGCTGGATTACGGCGGCTCCTCGGCCAAGCTCGGCAAGAATGTCGGCGACGATTTCCGCGAAGGCAAGATCACCCTTCCGGTCGTGCTCGCCTTCCGCCGCGGTAACGAAAAAGAACGCGAATTCTGGCGCCGCACGCTGGAAAAAGGCGAGATTAACGAAGGCGACGTCGAAACCGCCTGCGGCCTGATGAAAAAGCACAAGGCGCTCGACGACACGATCGAGCGCGCGGCCCATTACGGCGCCATCGCGCGGGACGCGATGGAGATTTTCCCGGCGTCGCCCTGGAAAAGCGCGCTGCTCGAAGTGGTCGATTTCTGCATCGAGCGGGTTTACTGAGCGCCCGCGCGCGTGAATTGACCGTCGAGACGCCGATGACCGATAAATTCGGAGCGCTAACCGTCTCGCTCGACCGCGGCGGGAGCGCGGGCGGCTCACTCGCCGGCCTCTCATTCGTCGTCAAGGAAAACATCGACGTAGCGGGCCTGGTCTCGCGAAACGGCGAGCCCGCCTTCGCCGCGAGCCATGCGCCAGCGGGCCTCGACGCCCCGGCGGTCAACCGCCTGCTCTCCAGCGGCGCCCGCCTCGTGGGCAAGACCCACATGGACGAGATGGCCTATAGCCTGCTCGGCGCCAATCATCACTTGGGAACCCCGGTCAATCCGGCCGCGCCGGATCGCCATCCCGGCGGCTCGTCGTCGGGTTCGGCCGTCGCGGTCGCGGCGGGCCTCGCGGATTTCGCGCTCGGCACCGACACGGCCGGCTCTTGCCGCGCGCCGGCGGCCTTTTGCGGGATATTCGGCTTCCGTCCCTCCCATGGCGCGGTGTCGAGCGATGGCGTCGTCCCGCTGGCGCCCGCGCTCGATACGATCGGCTGGTTCGCGCGCGACGCCACGACGCTGAAAAAAGTCGGCGCGGCGCTGCTGCCGGACGATCTCGACATGGAGCCCTTCGCGCGTCCGCTCGTGCCGATGGAGGCATTTGTCGATTGTCCGCCGACGGAGGCGGCTCTCCTGCGGCCCGCGGTCGACGCCCGGCTCAAAGACTTTTTCCCGAGGGACGTCCGGCTCGGCGACGATTTTCTTTCGCGGATGCAAAATCATTTTCGTGATTTTCAGGCGTTCGAGGCGCATCAATCGCATGGAGCGTGGATCGAAGCCGTCCGACCCGAGTTTGGCCCCGGCGTCGCCGAGCGTTTCGCTTACGCGGCGAGCGTCACGGCGGAGCGGAAAAGGGCGGCTGACGAATTTCGTCGACAGGCGCGTGAAACAATCGACGATCTACTTGGCGCGGAAGGATTTTTCGTTCTGCCGACGACGCCGTTTTTCGCGCCGCCGCTGGACGCGAGTGAGCTGGAACTGGCTTCGAGACGCAATCAAATGGTCAGGCTGTTTCAGATCGCCAGCTTTTTCGGCCTGCCGCAGGTTAGCCTGCCGCTGACGACGCGGGTGGCTCCACTCGGTCTATCGCTGATCGGGCGCCGCTGGACCGACCGAGGCTTGCTGGCGCTCGCCGAGCGGTTGGCGGCGCGGCTGTAACACTCAGCCCATCACGACGCAGGCCGCGATAAACTCTTCGCCATTCAACGCGAACCGCCGCCAACCGCGCGTCAGGATTGTCGGGGCGGCGACCTCGTCGAGAATGGAAAAGTCCAGCCCGATCGCGACGCTCGCGGGCTCGCGCGCGAAGCCGACGCCCAGCGCTTTCAGATAGGCCTCCTTCGCCGTCCACATCAGCAGAAGGGCTTGCGAACGCGCGGCGGCTGGCAGCGCCGCCAGCGCCTCGCGCTCCCTTGGATGCAGCATGTTCCAGGGCGGATCGAGCTCGCGCGAGGGTTCGATGTCGACGCCTATGGGCGCCTCGGCCATCGCGACCGCGCAAAAATTCTCGCGGCCGGAAACGGAGATTTGCAGCGAGCGGTTCGGCGCCAGAATTTTCGGCGCGCCCGAGGGCGCATGGCCGATTTCGACGCTTTCCGGGGCGACGCCGAGCCGCGCGGC
>JBAUVQ010000493.1:0-3354 GCA_049583305.1 Methylocystis sp. | reverse complement strand
GCCGGACAGATCGCGGCCATCGTGCTTGGCGCGAGTCTTGGCGCGCTGGCCTGCCGGGAGGACGCCGCGCCCGTGTCGGGACGGCTGCGTTTCCCGGTCTCGCGACGCGGCGGGGCGGCGGCGCTGGCCTTGTTCGCCGCGCTTCTGCTCGCCTCGCCCCTGCTGGCGCGCGAGACCGGAGATTGGGCCGTCGCGCTGTTCGACGCCTGCTATCGCTCGGGCGCGCTGGTTTTTGGCGGCGGCCATGTCGTGCTGCCCTTGCTCCAGGCCGAGTTCGTCGGCGCCGGCTGGGTGACGAACCAGGCCTTCCTTTCGGGCTATGGCGCGGCGCAGGCGGCGCCGGGACCGCTGTTCGCCTTCGCGGCCTATCTCGGCGCGCTCGCGGGGCCGCCCCACGCCGCCATCGCCGGAGCCGCCATCGCGCTGGTCGCGATCTTTCTGCCGGGCCTGTTGCTGGTCTGGGGCATGCTGCCGTTCTGGGACGCGCTGCGCGCGAAAAAATCCGCCCAGGCCGCGATGCGCGGCGCCAACGCCGCCGTCGTCGGCGTTCTCGCGGCGGCGTTGTACAACCCGGTCTGGACCAGCGCGGTGACGACGCCGAAGGATTTCGCGCTCGCCTCGGCGGGGTTTCTGCTGCTGACGGTGTGGAAGGCGCCGCCGTGGATCGTGGTCGCGCTGCTCGCCGGGGCGGGGCTAGGGCTGGCGCATAACGCTTGATCCGCGCCTCACAAACACCGCTCATCCAAAATCGCGGCGATGTTCACGCTCATGACCGTCGAGTCGAGGCTGAACACCTCGTCAGGCTCCACCGTGAACGGGCCGCTCGGGCCGATGATCGTCACCTTCGCGCGCGGGGTCCACGACCCCAGGGGATTGCGCCGGAAATCCCCCGCGCCCGCAACTCGGGATAAACGTATGGCTCGGGCTGGGCGAGGCTTGGCGTCGCCGGAACCAGCAGCGCCGTCAAAATCAAGCATTGGATGTTCATGACGATGGCTCCCGGCGATGGCTCCGTTCGATGTTGCGTCGGCTCTTGGCGAATGAGCTGTCGCCCCGTCCCCGCCGCCCTGCTATGCTCCAGGAAAATCAGGGTGGAGAGCAATATATGGCGTACGACCTCGTAGCGTTTAAGGAGTCCCCCGGCGGCCAGTCGGTTTCCGTCAACCCGCACCTCGTTCGTTTTGTCGTCAGGGTCGACGACAAAACCTCCAGGATCGTGTTCGACAAGGATCAGTCGCTCGTCGTCGAGGGAATCATCGCCACGGTTTCGGAGAATCTGAGAAAATCCGTGAGCTGACAAGGCTCATATGGATACTCCTCACGGGCCGCTTCATTCAGCGGGCGCCGCCAAAACTCTTGCAAAGGCGCCGCCCCGGGGCCGCGCCTTTGTAATTTGAATTCCCGGGCTCCGCTCCTTTCGCCGGCTCGACCTTCCGAGCCGATCACGCCCGGGAGCTAGTACGGGGCGTGCGCGCAGGTGTTGACCCATACCGTTCTGCCGTGGAGCTGACGGCGTTCAAGACAGTCGAAACACTTGATTCTCTGTCCCGCGCCCTGGCTGGACCAGCGGGCGCAGCCCTCGTCGTAACTCCTGTAAGTCTCCAGCGCCATCGCCGAACTGGCCGCCGCCAACGTGGCGACCGCCGCGACTATCCCCGCCGCGACGATGGATTTGATTGCATATTGACTCATGACGGCGTCTCCTTCCCCGCCCGTGACTATATTTGGCGGCGCCGTTCCGAAGGTCCAGCCGCGCCGCGCGAAATCGCGGGTCGCCACCCCTTGTGTTTCGACGCTCTTGACTCCTTCGCGGTCCGCATCACTCTAGTCGCGGGGAGACATTGACGATGCGAATGGAGTTTCGGCTGTTATCGGGACAAGTCGTTGGCGGCGTGAACTGGCCCGTTCCCGCGCGGACCGTCACGGAATTGAGGGACCAGGCGAAAACCGCGCTCGCTGGATTCTATGAGGGCGACGAGCGCGCGTTTTGGCCAAAATCCGCCTTCGCGCATAACGCGGCGGAAGAGGTGGCGATTTTGGGCGCCAACGGCGAAACGATCGCCAGCTACAGCGTCAAGGATATGAGCCACGACACCAAGCGTTCGCTGGTCGAGAGCAAGACCGCCGCCCAGCGCTGATCGCGGGAAACGCTTCGCCAACGCGGCGGGTGGGCTCGATCGCGCCCAAGATTCGACGTCTTTGAGAGGCCGCCGCGAAGCTCTCCACGACCTCGGAACAACCGACGATATGCAACCACAAATTGAGCGAAACAGAATCGTCGCGATGCGCCAATCGCGATGTAAGTTAGAGGAAAGGGTGGCGGAGTAAGCAAAATTAACGCCCACGTCAGGGAAAGTAATATTGGAATTTTTGGAGAAATTACAACCCTTAGTTGTATTGACGGGGCTTCGTTATGAAGGTAATTTTTCACAAATAAATGACGCTATTTCAAAAAAACTAACTGAACTTCCTGAGCAATCCGCGAGGATAAATCAGAACGTTAAGCGCTATTGCATAAGCGTGAGTAAGCGTGAATCGGGAGTGGGCTTCGTGTTCTTAGATCTAAATGAACACAATATTTCTCATGGGCCAGCCTATCGGTTGAGCGCATCCATCGCGTCTGGCGCGCGGCTTTTAGTATCGTGGCTGCGCCAGTGTTACGCGGCGTCCCTCTTTATATTCAACGTTATATACCGTCAGAAGGACTGGAATCGAGACGCCATCGTAAGAATGTTTACTCTATTCCCGGTCGTTATTATTCCTAATTTCCGTTCACAACTAAATATCTTCAAAGTTATGGCGTTGCCAGCGTTCCGCGGCATCGCCGGCGCGCAACCAAAGTTTCCGTTTAAATATGTTAAAGCGCCATACTTGGCCAAAGGATTTACGGCGTCAAAGCGGGCGCGCGCCTTCGCACATAACTATAAATTCCTGGATGAAAAATTTCGCACCGCTTTCGTGCTTGAGATTTTGCATGGCGGGACCACAATTTATGAAACAACCGTTGGCGACAACCATTACGCCGTTGTTATGGGACTATCAACCTATCCCTATAACGAGGGCGAACTATCGCTTGAGATGCGCCTCAATGGAGCTCGAATCTATATTTTGTCATTTACGTTTGTACGTGCTTCAATCATCGACTCAAGCAAAGACGCGGATGCGATACTTGTGTCCAGGATACAGGGAGGACGAAATGTATTCGGCATAATACAGGCGGCGACGAAGGATTTGCTCGATATATCTCCGCCGCACATACTTTTCTCCGCGCTTAATGGTGTCGCGGTTGCGACGAATGTTACATATATTTTTGGGACAGCTAGCAAGAAGCAAGTCACCAGCGGTGAGCTTGAT
>JBAUVQ010000492.1:0-21688 GCA_049583305.1 Methylocystis sp. | reverse complement strand
GCGCCCCCGCCGCTCCCGGCGGCGTGAAGTAATCTCCGGCGAGAGCCGAGGCTTCGCGAATTTCGAGATCTTTCAACGATATCCGGGGGCGGAGCCCCTGGGTATCGTTGACGTCAATGCGTCCTTCAGCCCCGGTTCGGGGCTTTTGACCTCAAGGAAACCCTGATGAAGTCCAAGATTCTTTCCGGCTCCACCCTCGCCGCCGCCGCCATCGCTCTCGCTTTGAGCGGCGTCGCGGCGACCCCCGCCGCGGCCTCCCACAGGCATGCCTGCACGATGGAAAAGGGCAAGTGCGGCGGCAAGACCAAATGCATGACCAAGGGCGGCCACTGCATCCATCACATGAAGAGTCATTGCAGCGCCAAGCATCACTGCAAGGCCAAGCATCGCTGCAAGAAGTGAGACTCTTGGGGCAGCGAGCCGGCCCCCTTTAGCGCCAGTTGCAAGGCGCCAGACGGCGGAATATCCTGCCTCTCGCGGCGGCGAGACTTCCCGTCCGGGTCGCTCGGCGGCTGGATTGGCAAAAAAACGAAAAGGCAGGAACGTCAGATGAAAAACAACACGCGCTCTGGGGCCGCTCTCGCGATCGCGGCCGTTTCGCTAGCCCTGGCTGGCGCCGCGCTCGCCGCGGAAGCCACTCCCGCCAAGGTGCACTGCCTCGGCGCGAACAGCTGCAAGGCCAAGAGCGACTGCATTACCCCGAAGAACAGCTGCAAGGGCATGAACGCCTGCAAGGGGCAGGGCTGGGTATTTGTCGAGTCCGAAAAAGCCTGCGCCGACGCGGGCGGCAAGGTCATCGACTAACCGCGGATGAAGCGGTCGCCCGCGCGCAAGCGGCGGCCGTTCCTCGCGGTTCGGACGGCGCGACGGAGTTTGGAGGTCGTAGAATGGAATCGCTCCCGCGCCTTGGCTATGGCCTAGGGTTGAGGCCCATCTACTACGACGAAATCCTCACGACGCGTCCGCCGGTCGACTGGTTCGAGATCATCTCCGAAAATTACATGATTCCCGGCGGCCGTCCCCTGGCCATGCTGGAGCGCATTCGCGCCGATTATCCCATCGTCATGCACGGCGTTTCGATGTCGCTCGCCTCGACCGATCCGCTCGATCTCGATTATCTCAAGGAGCTGAAGGCTCTCGCCGACCATGTCGAACCGGCCTGGGTCTCGGATCATCTGGCCTGGACTGGCGTGCATGGCCACAATCTTCACGATCTGCTTCCCATTCCCTACACGCGCGAAGCGCTGGACCACGTGGTGGAGCGCATCGGTCGCGCGCAGGATATCCTCAAACGTCGGTTGGTCGTCGAAAACGCCTCGACCTACGTGAGCTTCGTGCAGTCCGAAATGCCGGAGTGGGAGTTTGTCGCGCGAATGGCCGAGCGCGCCGACTGCCTTTTGCTGCTCGATGTAAACAATGTTTTCGTCTCCGGCTTCAATCACGGCTTCGACATCCACGCCTTCATCGACGCCGTTCCCGTGAGCCGCGTCGCGCAGTTTCATATGGCGGGACACACGGACAACGAAACCCATCTGGTCGACACGCACGACGAACCGATCCGCGAGGAGGTTTGGAAGCTTTACGAAGAGGCGCGTCGGCGCTTTGGCGACGTGTCGGCGATGATCGAGCGCGACGACAATTTTCCGCCCTTCGCCGAACTTCTGGCCGAGCTTCAGCGAATGCGCGACATCGACGCCTCGATCGCCGCCAAGGCGCAGCGGAGCGTGGCGTGAAACTGAGCGAGGTACAGTCCGCGTTTCAGATGGCGGTGCTGACCGGCGACGCGGAAGACGCGCGACTGCTCGATCTCGTCGCCGCCCCGCGCGCGACCGACCGGGTGACGATGCTCGGCGTTTATGTGAACGCCTATCGCCTTCGGCTCGCGGAATTTCTCGACGAGGATTATCCCGCGCTGCGCGTCTTGCTCGGCGACGACGATTTCGAGGCGCTCGTCGAGGCCTATATCGACGCCAGCCCCTCGCGCCTTCGCAACGCCCGCTGGTACTCGACGCGGTTGCCGGAGTTCATGCGAGACAGCGAGAACTGGAGCGCCAACCGGCTCGCCATCGGCGTCGCGCTGTTCGAGCGCGCGCTGACCGACGCCTACGACGCCGCCGACGCGCCCTCGCAAGGCATCGAGACGCTGGCGGAGTTTTCGCCGCAAGACTGGCCGCGCCTGGGTTTCAAGTTTCATCCAAGTTTGCGGCTGGTCGAAGTCGCGGCCGGCACGCTCGACGCCTACGTCGCGGCCAACGCCGACGACGAGGAAACGCAATTCGCGGAAGAGGACGAAGCCGCGTCGGAACGACGGTTCGCCGCGACGCCGGATGGCGACTCGCCGGAAACGGCTTCGTCGCCATCGACCGAGGTCGAGATCGTCGCCGTCTGGCGGTCCGAGCTCGATCCCGCCTACCGCCAGCTCGACGCGGACGAATATCTGGCGCTCAACGAAGCCGCGGCCGGTCATTCCTTCGGCGACATCTGCCAGCTTGTCGCGTTTCAAAACGGAAACCAGCCGGCCACGGAGCGTCTCGCGCAGTTTCTCGTGACCTGGTTCTCGGAGGGGCTGGTGACCGAGGTGGCGGAGGCGAAGTAGCCTCCGCGCGGTTCGACGCCAATCAGACCTCGAACACGCCTTCCAGCGCATAGTGCGAGACCGACTTGCGGTTCTTGATCAACTCGTCGATCGTCGGCTCGCCCTTCACGGCGCGCGAGATCGCCAGCTTGGTCGCCTCGTAATTGGTGCGATAAAGATCCTTGCGGTCGAGATTGTCGTCGGTCGCGCAGCGCGGATCGAGCCAGACCATGATCACCATGCACAATTCGCTCGCCTCGGCCTTCGGCAGAATCCCTTCCGCCACGCAATCGATGATCGCGTCGCCGGTCGCCGCCTGGACCACGCCGCCGAGCAGTTCGACATAGGCCTCGGACTTCACGGTCATCTTGGTGGTCATCATCGTCGCCGGGCGAACCTGTTGATTGAGGTCGCGGATGACGAACATGCGCGGATGTCCGGCGACCTGCCCGGCCATCGAGGCGAAGGCGTGGCCGACCGGACCCTTCAGGTTGCCGATCATCACCTCCGGCATCGCGTCGGTGTACTGCCCTTCCGCGGCGAGCACGGTCGCCTCGCCCGTCGCCAACCAAATCCCGCTCATGTTTCGCCCTCTTGAATTCGCAGCGCGCCAAATAGCATCGACCGCGCTTGAACGGAAGAGGATGGACAAGGGATGATGCCGCGCGCGCCGACGCGGCGCCACGCCGCACTTGCGATTCGCCATCGCCACGCACAGCTAAAATGGCGCGCCGCCATCGTTTTTATTCGCGGGCCAGAGGGTGGGGGCGTCGCTAAGCAACGCGTGAGGCTGGCCCTTCAAGGGAGGCGATCATGGCAAACCAGGAGACCAATGTTCCCGTGAAAAAGACGCCGCCGGGTCCACGGCCCTATTCAGAACTTTTGGACTTTCACCCGCTGGAATCGTTCCGTCGGCAGATGCACGGCCTGTTCTCGGAATTGCCGGGGCGAAGGAGCTTCGCCGATTTCGAGCCGTTCGAGCGCTTCTTGTCGGGCTGGCCGGCGATGCCGGCGGTCGATCTCGCCGAAAAGGACGGGGAATTCACGATCACCGCGGAGCTTCCCGGGTTGGACGAGAAAGACGTCGAGGTGAAGCTCGCGAATGGAACGCTGACCATTTCCGGCGAAAAGAAAGACGAACGAGAGAGCAAGGACAAGGATCATTATTTCTCGGAGCGCCGCTACGGCTCGTTCAAACGCTCCTTCCGCGTGCCCGAAGGCGTGGACACGGATAAGATCGACGCCTCGTTCGACAAGGGCGTGCTGACGATCAAGCTGCCGAAAACGGCCGAAGCGCGAAAGGCCGAGAAGAAAATCGAGATCAAGTCGAAATAGGCGCGGCCACGCTCCCCGCGAGGAGGCGCGGCTTCGCTCAATCCTGAAACACATAAGTCCCCGGCGCGTCGCAAAGCGCCGGGGGGAGGGAAGGCGGCGGCGCGGGCTCGCCTGATCGCGCGGCGAGCCAAGAGACCCACTCAACCCACCAAGAACCCTCCTTCGTAGGCGCGAGCTTCGCCCATTCGTCGGGGTCGCTGTAACGATCATCAGCTTTTTTGGTCAGCACCTGATAGCGCGCGGCCTTGTGGCCGGGCTCGGCGACAATGCCGGCGTTGTGGCCGCCGCTGGCGAGCAGATAGGTGACCTCGGCGTCGGTCAGCAAATGAATTTTATGCGTCGATCTCCACGGCGCGACGTGGTCCCGTTGCGCTCCCACCGCGAAAATGGGAACGCGAATGTCGTGCAGCGCGACCGCGCGGCCATCCGTGTGAAAGCGCCCCTCGGCGAGGTCGTTGTCGAGAAACAGACGCCGCAGATATTCCGAGTGCATCCTGTAGGGCATGCGCGTCGCGTCGGCGTTCCACGCCATCAGATCGCTCATCGGCTCGCGCTCGCCCAGGAGATAGGCTTTCAGCGCGTATGACCACACGAGGTCGTTCGAGCGCAGCAACTGGAACGCGCCGGCCATCTGCTTGGTGTCGAGATAGCCCTGCTCCCACATCAAATCTTCGAGAAAATGCAGCTGGCTCTCGTTGATGAACAGCGACAGTTCGCCGGCTTCCGTGAAATCGGTCTGCGCCGCGAGCAGCGTCAGCGAACGCAGGCGCTCGTCATTGTTTCGCGCCATCGTCGCGGCCGCGATGGCCAGCAGCGTGCCGCCGAGACAATAACCGACGGCGTGGATTTTCCGCTCGGGCAGCTCGGTCGAAATGGCGTCCAGCGCGGCCAGCACGCCGAGCTTGAGATAATCAGCCATCCCGAGCTCGCGATCCTCGGCGCCGGGGTTCTTCCAGGAGATCATGAAGACCGTGAAGCCCTGGCTCGTGAGATATTTGACCAGCGAGTTATGGGGCGACAAATCGAGAATGTAATATTTCATGATCCAGGCCGGCACGATCAATATCGGCTCGGGGCGGACGGTCTCGGTCGCGGGCGCGTATTGAATGAGTTCGATCAGGCGGTCGCGAAAGATCACCTTGCCGGGCGTGACCGCGAGATTTTCGCCTGGCTTGAACGCCTCCGCGCCGACCGGCTTTTTGTGGGCCTTCGCGCGCGCCATGTCCTCCAGGAAATTGTGAAATCCGCGCGCGAGATTGGCGCCGCCCTGCTCCAGCGTGAGCTTTTGCGCTTCGGGATTGGTGAGCAAAAAATTCGACGGCGAGAACATGTCGAGAAATTGCCGCGAGACGAAGTCGACGACGTTCTCATGCTGCTTGGTGACGCCGCCTACGTCGGTGGCCGCGTTGTGCCACCATTGTTGGTTGAGCAGGAACGACTGGTAGAGAAGATTGTAAGGCCACAACCGCCACGCCTCGCTCGAAAATCTCTTATCCTGCGGCAGAGGCTCGATGCAGAGTGGAGCCTTCCCGCCTTCGACGGCGGCGCGCGCCATATATCCGCCCAGCCGCGCGGCCTTGCGCCACGCCTTCTCGGCCAGCGCCATCTGCTTGCCGGGAGAAGCGGCGAGATGCACGGCCCAATCCCAGTAGGCGCCGGCCAGCGCCGCGGGTGAAAGACCGCCCGTGAAATGCGCGAGATTGGCGTGCAGCGCGCGATCCGCGGAGTCGGTCGCGACAAGGCGAGACGAGGATATGGGATCCAGAGGTTGGATCGACGCTTCGGGAGCGCGAGCATTGTCTTGCATGAACGGTCCGCCACGAAGAATTTGAGGGCGCCCGTTCATTTTATGCGCCAATCTATTGCGTTGCAATGAACGTGACGCGCGGAAGCGCCGACGCCGAAGGTGAGTCCCCCTCTAATCAGGGGCAAGCGCCTCATTGGCCCTGCACAAAAATTTGCGTGGAAATCGACACGACATGAATTGTAGGATAGAAAAAACCGCGAGCAATCCTGATCGCCCCTCTTCTCCAACCTGTTTTGGAGCCATGCCGGACACGCGGAAGGAAATGATCGCTCTGGTGCTGCAAGGCGGCGGCGCTCTCGGCTCCTATCAGGCCGGCGCCTTCGAGGCCCTGCAGCGGGCGGACTTCAAGATCGACTGGGTCGCCGGCATTTCGATTGGCGCGATCAATGGCGCGATCATCTGCGGCAATCCGCCGGAACGGCGCGCCGAACGGCTCGCCGAGTTCTGGCGCCAGACCTCGAGCCGACTGCTGGCGACGCCCTTCGCGCAGGACGAGTCGAGTCTGCGGCTGTTCAACGAATCGAGCGCGGCGATGACGGCGGCCTTTGGCGTGCCCGGCTTCTTCGAGCCGCGCATGCCGCCGCCGATTCCCGGCTGGCCCTATAAGCCGAGCGAGCTCAGCCTTTACGACACCACGGCGCTACGCGAAACATTGCTTAAGCTGGTCGATTTCGATCTGCTCAATTCGGACGGCATTCGCTATAGCATCGGCGCCGTCAACGCGCGCAGCGGCAACTTTCAATATTTCGACACCAAATATCAGAAGCTCGGCCCCGATCATGTGATGGCCAGCGGCGCCCTGCCGCCGTCGTTCCCGCCGATTGAAATCGACGGCGAGTTTTACTGGGACGGCGGCATCGTCTCGAACACGCCGCTGCAATATGTGCTCGATTTCGAAGATGAGGACCAGGATTGTTGCGTCTTCCAGATCGACCTTTTCAGCGCGCGCGGCGAATTGCCGGCGACGTTGATGGAAATCACGCAGCGCGAGAAGGATATTCGCTATTCGAGCCGCACGCGGTTGAACACGGACATGATGTGCCGTCAGCATCGGCTTAGAGCGGCGATCAAGCGGCTTGGAGACAAGCTGCCGCCGGAATTGCGCGACGATCCAGATTGGCGGTCGCTCGAGGAAAGAGCGCGCGAGGCGTCGACGACGATCGTGCACCTGATTCATCGCCGCGCGCTGTATGAAAGCGCGTCGAAGGATTATGAATTCTCGCGCGCCACGATGGAAAGCAATTGGATGGACGGCCGCGACGATGTCGAGACGACGCTATCCCATCCCGAATGGATCAACCGCGACCGCCTGCTCGGCGCCGTGAAGATTTTCGACCTCACGCGAGACGCGCCGACGACAAAATAATCAGCGAGGCAAGCCCATGAAAATCGACGAAATCCGCCGCCGCGCGTTCGCGATGCCCCTCACAAGCCCAGCCTTTCCGCCTGGCCCCTACCGCTTTTACGACCGCGAATATTTTATTCTCACTTACCGCACCGACCGCGAGGCGCTGGAAAAAATCGTCCCGGAGCCGCTGACCTTCGACGAGCCGCTGGTGAAATATGAATTCATCCGCATGCCCAATTCGACCGGCTTTGGCGATTACACGGAATCGGGCCAGGTCATTCCCGTGCGCTTCAACGGCGTCGCCGGCAATTACACCCATTCGATGTATCTCAACGACGGCGCGCCGATTTTTGGCGGTCGCGAATTATGGGGCTTCCCCAAGAAATACGCGCAGCCCTCGCTCACCGTGGCGACGGACGCGCTGGTCGGGACGCTCGATTATGGCCCGGTGCGCGTCGCCACCGGCGTCATGGGCTTTAAATACGAGGCGCTCGATGGCGCGGCGATCGCGAAGGCTCTCGCCGTTCCGAACTATCTTTTGAAAATCATCCCGCATGTCGACGGCGGCCCGCGCATTCTGGAGCTGGTCGATTATCGCCTGGAGGATGTCGTCGTCAAGGGCGCGTGGTCTGGTCCGGGTTCGCTCGATTTGCACCCGCACGCGCTCGCGCCCGTCGCCGATCTGCCTGTGCGCGAGATCGTGTCGGCGACGCATATACTCGCCGATCTCACGCTGGGTCTTGGCAAGGTCGTTCACGATTATCTCGCATAGCGAAGGGACTGTTTCCATGGAACTGAATGGCAAGGTCGCATTCATCACCGGCGCCGCCAGCGGCATTGGCCTCGGCATCGCCAAGCGATTCGTCGAGGCCGGCGGCCGCGTCGCCATCGCCGATCTCAATATCGACGCGGCCAAGGCCGCCGCGGCGAGTCTTGGTCCCGAGACCATCGCCTTCGCGGTCGCGATGGATGTCTCCGACGAAAACCAGGTCAACGCCGGCGTCGATCTCGCCGCGAAGAACTTTGGGACGATCGACATTCTCGTCTCCAACGCCGGCATTCAGATCGTGCATCCGATCGAGGACTTCCCCTTCGCCGATTGGAAGAAGCTGCTCGCCATCCATCTCGACGGCGCCTTTCTGACCACGAAAGCCAGCCTGAAATATATGTATCCGCAAAATTCGGGCGCGCTGATCTACATGGGCTCGGTGCATAGCCACGAGGCGTCGCCGCTGAAATCCGCGTATGTCGCGGCCAAGCACGGCCTGCTCGGCCTGACCAGAACCATGGCCAAGGAAGGCGCCAAGCATAATGTGCGCGCCAACATCATCTGCCCCGGCTTCGTGATGACGCCGCTGGTCGAGAAGCAAATTCCGCAGCAGGCGCATGATCTCGGCATCACCGAGGAGCGCGTCGTCAAGGAAGTGATGCTCGGCGAGACCGTCGACAAGCAATTCACGATGGTGAGCGACGTGGCCGAAGTGGCGCTGATGCTGGCGGCGTTCAAGACCAATGCGATGACCGGCGAGTCGATCATCGTCAGTCATGGCTGGCATATGAACTGACCGCGCGCTAAAACTTGATGGCGGTGACGCGTTTCACGCCGGGCAGTCGCTGGATCGCCGCGAGCGTGTCGGTCGGCGCGTCGCCGTCGATGGCGACCAACGCCACGGCCGCGCCACCCGCTTGGTCGCGTCCGAGCGCGAAGGTCGCGATATTGACGCCCGCCTCGCCCAGCAGCCCGGCGAAGCGCCCGATGAAGCCGGGCTTGTCCTCGTTCGTCACGTAGATCATCGACGGCGCGAATTCGGCCTCCACGGCGATGTCGCCGACGCGAACGACGCGCGGCTTGCCATCGTGGAACACCGTGCCCGACACCGAAAGCTCGCCTCGCGCCGTGGTCGCGCGCAGCGTGACCAGCGATTCGTAATCGGCCTCGACCTCGCGCGTCACCTCCTCGACGACGACGCCGCGCTCCCTCGCGATGATCGGCGCGGAAATGGGATTCACGACCTCGAGAATGGGCCGCAGGAGGCCCGCGAGGGCGGCCGCGGTGATCGCCTTGGTTTTCTGGCCGGCGACGACGCCCTCATAGACGATCGAAATTTTGTCGACGCCCGTGTCGGCGATTTGCCCCACGAACAGGCCTAGCTTTTCGGCCAGCTCGACATAGGGGCGCAGCCGCGGCGCCTCCTCGGCGCTGATCGAAGGGAAGTTCACCGCGTTGGCGATGGCGCCGCGCGTGAGATAGTCCGACATCTGCTCGGCGACCTGCAACGCAACCTTCTCCTGCGCCTCGGTGGTCGAAGCGCCGAGATGCGGCGTGCAGACGACATGCGGGCAGCCGAACAGCGGATTGCTTGTCGCCGGCTCGTTCACGAAAACGTCGAAGGCCGCGCCGGCGACATGGCCGCTGTCGAGCGCCGCGCGCAAGGCCGCCTCGTCGACAAGGCCGCCGCGCGCGCAATTGATGACGCGCACGCCCTTTCGCGTCTTGGCGAGACTTTCCGCCGACAGAATGTCGCGAGTCTGAGCGGTTAGCGGCGTGTGCAGCGTGATGAATTCCGCGCGCGCCAAAAGCTCGTCCAGCTCGACTTTCTCGACGCCGAGCGTCTTCGCGCGCTCGGCCGAGAGGAAGGGGTCGAAGGCGATGACGCGCATCTTCAATCCCAGGGCGCGCGTCGCGACGATCGCGCCGATATTGCCGCAGCCGATGACGCCGAGAGTTTTGCCGGTGATCTCCACGCCCATGAAGCGGCTTTTTTCCCATTTGCCCGCCTGCGTGGAGGCGTCGGCGGCGGGAATGTCGCGCGCCAGCGCGAACATCATCGCGAGGGCGTGCTCGGCCGTCGTGACCGAATTGCCGAAGGGCGTGTTCATGACGATGACGCCGCGCGCGGTCGCGGCGGGAATATCGACGTTATCGACGCCAATGCCGGCGCGCCCAATGACGCGCAGGCGCGCGGCCCTCGCCAATATGCCCGCGGTCACTTTCGTCGCGGAGCGGATCGCCAGACCGTCGTAATCGCCGATGACGGCGGCCAGCTTTTCCTTGTCCTTGCCGAGCGTCGGCTGGAAATCGACGTCGACGCCCCGCGTCTTGAAAATCTCTA
This sequence comes from Methylocystis sp., assembly GCA_049583305.1. Taxonomy (GTDB): domain Bacteria; phylum Pseudomonadota; class Alphaproteobacteria; order Rhizobiales; family Beijerinckiaceae; genus Methylocystis. Next base: position 11,510 of record JBAUVQ010000492.1, on the reverse strand, counting down.
TCGCGGCGGGGGAAAGTTCATCGGAAATGAGAACGCGAGGCGGCATCTTTTTGGTCCTGAGCGAATGGTGTTGGAAAACGGGCGTGGCGTCCTCACGCCTTCGTGGAGAGGTCCGCGGTCGCTCGCGCGTAGGCCCAGTCGATCCAGTGCGCCAGCAAGGCCACGTCGGAAGCCTCGATGGTCGCGCCGCACCAGACGCGCAAGCCGGGCGGCGCGTCGCGGTAGGAGCCAAAGTCATAGCCCGCCCCCTCCCGCTCGACCAGCGACACGATGTCCTTGGCGATCGCGGCCTGGGCTTCCATCGGCAGCGCCGCAACGGCCGGGTCGGCGAAGCGCAGGCAGACGCTCGTGTTGGAGCGCGTCGCGGGATTCTTGGCCAGAAAAGCGAAGGTGGGCGTTCTTTCGATCCACGCGGCGATCGTCGCGGCGTTTTCGTCGGCGCGCGCGATCAGCGCGTCGAGCCCGCCGATGGACCTCGCCCAGTTCAACGCGTCGAGATAGTCTTCGACGCAAAGCATCGAGGGCGTGTTGATCGTCTCGCCGCGGAAGATCGCCTCATTGATCTTGCCGCCCCTGGTCAGGCGGAAAATCTTCGGCAGCGGCCAGGCCGGAACATGGCTCTCCAGTCGCCGGGCGGCGCGGGGCGAGAGAATGATCACGCCATGCGCCGCCTCGCCGCCGAGCGCTTTTTGCCAGGAGTAAGTGATCACGTCGAGCTTGGCGAAGTCGAGCCTTTGCGCGAAGGCGGCGGAAGTCGCGTCGCAAATCGTAAGGCCCGCGCGATCTTCCGGAATGAAATCGGCGTTCGGGACACGCACTCCCGACGTCGTGCCGTTCCAGGCGAAGACCACGTCATGGCCGAAGTCGACCCGCGTCAGGTCGGGCAGTTCGCCGTAGGGCGCGGTCATCACGCGGGCGTCGGAGATTTTCAGTTGCTTCACGACATCCGTCGCCCAGTCGGTCGAAAAGCTCTCCCAGGCCAGGACATCGACAGGCCGCGCGCCGAGCAGCGACCACAGCGCCATCTCGACCGCGCCCGTGTCGGACGCCGGCGTGATCGCGATGCGATAATCGGCGGGAACGCGCAGAACTTCGCGCGTCAGTTCGATGGCGCGCGCCAGCTTTTCCTTGCCGATTTTGGCCCGATGGGAGCGGCCAAGCGCCGCATCGGCGAGATTTTCGAGCGACCATCCCGGCCGCTTGGCGCAGGGACCGGAGGAAAACCGGGGATTTGACGGGATCGAGCTTGGCTTTTGAACGGGCATCCGGACCCTTTTTCGTTAAATCTGTCGGCCTCGCGAATGAGCCGTCGTCGAACCGGCCCATGGCGCCTTCCTCCCATTTTGGTCATATTGGCGCAAGGGAAGAGCCGCGCGCGACGCGGGCGCCGCCAAGCAAGAAAAGGCCGACAATGGCCGCCGGCTGGAGGAAACGTCAATGAGCAACAAGCTTTACGCGGTCTCGGAGCAATGGGCGAAGGAGGCCGCGATCGACGCCGCCGCCTACGACAGGCTTTACGCGCGTTCGCTCTCCGACCCGCAAGAGTTTTGGGCCGAGCAGGGCCGCCGGCTGTCGTGGATCGCGCCCTACACTCAGGTCAAGCATACGAGTTTCGACGCGCATAATGTCTCGATCAAATGGTACGAGGACGGCACGACCAATGTCGCGATGAACTGCATCGACCGCCATCTCCCCGCGCGCGCCAGTCAGACCGCGATCATCTGGGAGGGCGACGACCCTTCGGTGTCGCGCCATGTCACTTACGCCGAATTGCATGAGCAGGTTTGCCGCTTCGCCAATCTGTTGAAAAAGCACGGCGCCAAGCGCGGCGACCGCGTGACGATCTATCTGCCGATGATCCCCGAGGCCGCCTACGCCATGCTCGCCTGCGCGCGCATTGGCGCCGTCCATTCGGTGGTGTTCGCGGGATTCTCGCCCGAGGCGCTCGCCGGCCGCATCGAGGACGCCGGGTCGGACATCGTCGTCACCGCCGACGAGGGCCTGCGCGGCGGCAAGCGCGTGCCGCTCAAGGCCAATGTCGACGCGGCGCTGGAAAAGGTCGAGGTCAAGACCGTGCTGGTCGTGACGCGCACGGGGACCGAGGTGGACATGGAGAGGGGCCGCGATTTTCGCTACGAGGACGAGTGGCAGACCGTCGCGCCGGATTGCCCCTATGCCGAAATGGGCGCGGAAGACCCGCTGTTCATCCTCTATACCTCCGGCTCGACGGGCAAGCCCAAGGGCGTGGTGCACACGACGGGCGGCTATCTCGTGCACGCCGCGCTCACCCATCAACTCGTGTTCGATTATCGCGAGGGCGACGTCTATTGGTGCACGGCCGATGTCGGCTGGGTGACCGGCCACAGCTACATCGTCTACGGCCCGCTGGCCAATGGCGCGACGACGCTGATGTTCGAGGGCGTGCCGAGCTATCCTTCCGCCTCGCGCTTCTGGGAGGTCGTCGACAAGCACAAGGTCAACATCTTCTATACCGCGCCGACGGCGATCCGCGCGCTGATGGCGACGGGCGAGGACGCGGTGAAGAAAACCAGCCGCGCCTCGCTGCGGTTGCTGGGCTCTGTCGGCGAGCCGATCAATCCGGAGGCCTGGGAATGGTATCACCGCGTTGTCGGCGAGGATCGTTGTCCGATCGTCGACACCTGGTGGCAGACCGAAACCGGCGGTATTTTGATCACGCCGCTGCCGGGCGCGACGGCTCTCAAGCCTGGCTCGGCGACGATGCCGTTTTTCGGCGTCGTTCCGGAAATCGTCGACGCGACCGGGCAGGTGCTCGAGGGCGCCTGCGAGGGCAATCTGGTCATCGCCGATTCCTGGCCGGGACAGGCCCGCACGCTCTTCGGCGATCACGAGCGTTTCGCGCAAACCTATTTTAGCGCCTATCCCGGCAAATATTTCACCGGCGACGGCGCGCGGCGCGACGAGGACGGCTATTACTGGATCACCGGGCGCGTAGACGACGTGATCAACGTGTCGGGCCATCGCCTCGGCACGGCGGAGGTCGAAAGCGCGCTCGTCGCTCACGCCAAGGTCTGCGAGGCCGCGGTCGTCGGCTACCCGCACGACATCAAAGGCCAGGGCATCTACGCCTATGTGACGCTGATGGACGACGCCGAGCCCAACGAACATTTGCGCAAGGAGCTGATCGGCTGGGTGCGCCAGGAAATCGGCCCGATCGCCACGCCGGACGTGATTCAATTCGCGCCCGGCCTGCCGAAGACCCGGTCCGGCAAGATCATGCGCCGAATCCTGCGCAAGATCGCCGAAGGCGAATTCGGCGCGCTGGGCGATACATCGACGCTGGCGGACCCGTCGGTCGTGAGCGATCTCGTCAGGCGCCGGCCCGTGGGCTAGCGCGACGCGGAACCCGGCGCCCGGAAGGCCAACCACTTGTCATCGAAGCCGAGCGCCTCTATAGATCACTTCGCTTCGCCGACCTCTTCGGGGGAAGCCCCGCGCCCATCGTCTAGAGGCCTAGGACGTCGCCCTTTCACGGCGAAAACAGGGGTTCGAATCCCCTTGGGCGCGCCAATAAAGTCAATTGGTTGCGATTTGCTTTGTTTCCCCAACAGGCTTTCACGCCCAACTTATGCCCGATAAGCGCGGGCGAGTGTCGTGGAGCCTCCAAAAAAAATTCCCCGAAAATTCCGAGAGCGCGCTCCGTCGGGGTTTGCTGCTTGCGGCCATGCGGATATGCTCGCTGACATTCCGCGCTGAAGCCCCTACCGGTGGCGCGGGCTGCGCTGGTCCTGAACGGGAAGCCCAATTTCATTGTTTCGCGCTATCATTCGCACGTTCCCGCCACCCCGGCGCGAACGGATGCGGGTCACGACGACGAATTCATAAACGCGGCGATCGTGAGAAAGAGCACCGCGAATATGGCGAGCGCGCCGGCGAGAATGACAAGATCGCCCGTTTCCTGAGGGGTCTGCATGCGAGCCCTTTCGTTGACGGCTTTCACGCTCTCAAAATTACGGGATTTCGCGCTGGTCGATTTGATAAACGGCAAGAGGCGAGCGCGTCATGATGCCGCTCGGTGATTACCGAGGCGTTTCACCCGGACACGGGGCCTCGCCTCGCGCCAAGTCTGGTTCCATGTCGCGTGGAGCCGTTGCCCATCACCGAAATTGATCGGGAATCCATCCCAATGGACCCAACATGAAATACGAGCCTTATGCAGTCGATTTTGGCTAATTAGTTGATTTTTTATTGGTAGCGGAGGAGGGATTCGAACCCCCGACACAAGGATTATGATTCCTCTGCTCTAGCCGACTGAGCTACTCCGCCAACGCGCCGCGACGGGCGACGGCTTTAAAAAGCGCAACAGCTATATGCGGCCCGCTTCGTGAGTGTCAAGCAGGGATCGGCGCTGGAAAGCTGGTCGGTCGCGACATTCCCGCGCCTTCCCCGGGGGGCCGAGGACGACTGTTCGACCCGCGTCCGTCCGCCGAGGAAAGATCGTCCCGCGCGGAGAGCCGCGCTCGAAGCCTTTCCATCCGACGGCGGGTCGGGGAAGGGAGCGGCGGCGTTCGCGCCTAAGTGGTCAAGTGTTCTTTTGTTTCCGCAGTGTTGCGAGGCGGCGCCCGCGCCGACTCAAAGACGTTTCCTCCATGACGCCCATCAGATCGTCGCCTTCATTGTAACGGTCGTTTCTCTCGCCATTGTTTCAAAGATGTTCGAAGCCAAAAGAGGGAGCAGGAGTTGAAATGGACAATTTTAACCGCAAGTGCTATCCTTTACGTTCTAAATGGGCGGACGAATCCGCTTGGCGGATTAAGCGAAATGGCTGGGCGGAATTGCTGGACCACCAGCTCAAACGATAGCGGGTTTTCGTGATCGATCTCCACTCACACATTTTGCCAGGCATCGACGACGGCGCCGCGGATCTCGGCGTATCGCTGGAAATGGCGAGAATCGCCGTGGACAATGGTGTCGAGGTGCAGGCCTGCACGCCGCACATCCTTCCCGGCCTTTATAACAATAGCGGCCCCCAAATTCGTCTCGCGACGCAGCGGCTTCAGCGGAGCCTCGACGAGCACGGAATCGCTCTTCAGCTCATCACGGGGGCCGACGCGCATCTCGTGCCGGATTTCATGTCGGGTTTGAAGTCGGGACACATCCTTTCCCTCGCGGACACGAGATACGTGCTCGTGGAGCCGCCACATCATGTCGCCCCGCCGCGAATCGAGGAGTTTTTTTTCAACGTCATGGTCCAGGGCTACGTGCCGGTGCTGACGCATCCCGAAAGATTGACCTGGATCGAGGCCAATTACTCGATCATGGAACAGATGTGCGACGCCGGTGTTTGGATGCAGATCACCGCGGGGTCGCTTACCGGCGTATTCGGGCGTGGCCCGCTCTATTGGGCCGAGAGGATGTTGAAGGAAGGTCGTGTCCACGTCATCGCCTCCGACGCGCATGGCGTGGGCCGGCGGCGCCCGAATCTTCGGGAAGGTCGAGACGTGGCCGCGCGATGGGTGGGAGAGGAGGAGGCCGAGCATCTCGTCGTCACGCGTCCTCGCGGCGTTCTCGCGGATGTTTCCCCCGCTCAGCTGCCACCGCCCCCTGGCGCCATCGCTGGAGCCGATTTTGATAAAGCCATTTCTGGAAAGGGCGATGGGCGCTCTCGCAAAAAGGCCTCGGGCGGCCGCGGCGGAGTTTCGAGTGGCGAGAGGAATCGCTCTCCGCGCGGTCTTGCGGACTGGCTGCGATCCTTCTATCAATAAGACGCCGTCGATCGGGAACGGGTTTTGTCATGGCGAATCAAGCTCCGCAGCCAAGACCATGAAGACCGATTCCGCGAATCTGATTTCGGCGAATGTCGAAGCGCCGAGGAGATCGGCTTGGCTTTTCGGTTCGCGTGATCGAAATCGCGCTAGAACGGCGCGCCGACGAAACCGGCTTTTCGCTGGAGGCTGGACTGTCGTCTCCCATATCGGATCGCGAACATCACGGGCGCGCGTAAGCGGCGAAAATCGCGATCAGGGACGCGCATCGAAAACGGGCGGCCGCCCCGGAAGGCTTTCGCGATTTGGCGGCCCTGCGCGGCCACATTAATTGAACCATTGACGAGTGCTCGAACGCGACATGAAACAATGACCAACGTCGAACATAATCCGCCGGACGACAATCAACTTCAGATCGATAGCTCGACTCCGGGTGGGCATTTGATCTCGGCGCCGCGCCGCGGTGAAGGCCAAGTAGTCAGCGGACTGGCGCCGAGACCTTTGGAATTTCAAGAAAGTTCCGGCGTCAATCTGCGCGAGTATTGGCGCGTCTTCAAAAAGCGCAAATGGCTGATCGGCAGCATCATCATGGCCTTCGTCATGATCGCGTGGTTGCAGGCGCTAATGTCGATCCCGCTGTACACCTCGACAATCCAGATCCAGATCGATCGCAACGTTAGCAAGATCGTCGAGGGGGGCAGCGTAACGCCCATCGATACAGGCGATAATGACTTTCTGAGAACGCAATATGAGCTTCTCCAAAGCCGCAGCATCGCCGAGCGCGTGGTCTCCATGGTCCACCTCGGAGATGATCCCGGCTTTTTGAAACCAAGACAATTTTCGATTCTGGCGATGTTTCGCGGAGCGGATAAAGCGGGGCCTCAAGCCGACAAGAGCATCGGGAGCGTCGACCGCGCCAACGCCGCCATCGGCATGGTGCTCGCGAATCGGATGGTGAAGCCGGTCTCCGGCTCGCGCCTGGTGGACATTTCGTACACGGACCCGTCTCCGGAGGAAGCTCGAAAGATCGCGCAGGCCTTCGCCGAGGCCTTCATCGCTTCCACGCTCGACAAACGCTTTCAGGCCAATTCCTACGCGAAAACCTTTCTCGACGATCAGGTTGTCCAGATGAAACTGCGCCTGGAGCAATCGGAAAAGGGGTTGCTGGAGTTCGCTCAGAAGGAGCAAATCGTCGCCTCGACGACCGATAAGGCTTCGATCGCCGAGACCAATCTCGCGAGCGCGAGCGCGGCGTTGGGAAATATCATCGCCGAGCGCATCAAGAACGAGCAACTCTGGAAGCAGGTTCAAAACGCCACCGCGATCAACCTTCCCCAGTTGTTGACAAACAACGTCATCGATGGCTTGCGCGCCAAGCGCAACGCGCTCGTCACGGAGTTTCAGGAAAAATCCGAGACGTTTCAGCCAAACTATCCCAGTCAGGTGCAAATCACCAACAAAATCAGAGAGGTAGACCATCAGCTCGCCAGCGAGGTCAGAACGATCCAATCGGCAATGAAGGCGGTTTACGAATCCTCGCTTAGCCAAGAGCGGGAAATGTCGAAGCGGATAGAGACCTTGCGAGGGGAAGCGCTCGATCTGCAAAAGCGAAGCATCCAGTACAATATTCTGAAGCGTGAAGTGGACACGAACCGAACGCTCTACGAAGGTCTTCTCCAACGCTTAAAAGAGGTGGATATCGCCGGCGGTTCGGGCGTGAACAATGTGTTCATCATCGACAAGGCCGAGTTGCCCGAGAAGCCCTCGTCTCCGGTCATGTCGCGGGCGCTCATACTCGGCCTCGTCCTCGGACTGGCCGTGGCGTTCGCGGCCGCTTACATCTTCGAATATCTGGACGATTGTATTCATTCGCCCGACGAGGCGGAGAAACTCTTCGGTTTGACGACCCTTGGCGTTATTCCGAAGATCAAACCTCCATCCACCGTCGAGGCGGAATTCGCGGACGTCCGATCGGCGCTGGCCGAAGCCTATCGGTCGCTCTGCACGGCGTTGCAATTCTCGACCGAGGCGGGCCTGCCGAAGACGATCTGCGTCACCAGTTGCGCGTCCTCGGAGGGCAAGTCGGTTACATCCCTGGCGATCGCGCGGCAGTTCTCCATGATGGGCCTCAATGTGTTGCTCATCGACGGCGATCTCCGCAACGCCTCGTTGCATAAAAAACTGGGCGTGGAAAACAGCGTCGGACTCAGCAATTATCTCACCGGAAGTTGTTCGCCTCCCGATGCGATAAGGCGCACCGTGCATAAAAATCTGTTCTTCATGTCCTCGGGCCCATTGCCGCCTAACGCGGCCGACCTGCTTGTCGGATCGCGTCTATTGACGTTGCTGACGCGAGGACTGGAGGTCTTCGATCTCGTCGTAATCGATGGCCCGCCGGTATTGGGATTGGCTGACGCGCCGTTGCTTTCAGCCGCCGTCAACGCGACCGTGTTTGTCTTGGCCGCGGGCCAAACGCGCATCGGTCCCGTTCGAATCGCGCTAAAGCGCTTGGAGACTTCCCGCACTCCGATCATTGGCGCGGTGGTCACCAAATTCGACGCCAAGACCGCGACTTACGGCTACGATTACGGTTACGGCTATGGCTATGGCTACGGCCAGGACGTTGATGACGAACACGACAACCGGTTGGAGGGGCATTCGGAAGAAGACCATCCTCAGCTGAACACGGGTCACGGGTCTCACTCGAACCGCGCGCAAGACGCCGACCGATGAGCGACATCACGGCATTAAAATTGGCCGTTGACCTGATATTGCTCCCATCGCGCGTCCGCTCGCAGAGGACGGGCCCGCTTCCAGATGGCGTTCCCTTTCTGCTGCGCGTGGCCGCTGGCGACGAGGAGGCGATGCGCGACGCCCTCGACTCGACGGGCAAGCCTCCCGAAACCTTACGCGCGGCGGCGGCTTTTTTTATCGAACAGATATTATTGAAACCCGGCGCGGACAGCTATCACATTCTGGGAGCGAATCCCGATGCGACCGCCTCGCAATTGCGGCAAAATCTCGCATTGCTCTTGCGGTGGCTCCATCCCGACGTCGCCAACAACGCGCAAAGGTCGATTTTCGTCACGCGGGTGACCAGCGCCTGGAACGATCTCAAGACGCCCGAAAGACGGGTCGCCTATGATCTCGCGCGCCAGTCGCGGGAGCCGGAATTGGAAACGCGAATTCACGACTGGCCCGTCGCCGTGTCGACCATTCCCGAACGTCGTAAAACCGGCGTCGATCGGAGTGTCGGGGTTAGGATGGAGACTCCACCGTCCGCGCGGACGGAACAGATTCACAGTCGCAGAAAAGAGAGTTTTCTCCATCGCGTTCTATTGCTTTTGATGGGAGAACCGGGAGACTAGCCCGCCAGAAACACTCTCGTCATAGACGCCGTGGAAGAGGCTAACGCGAATGTCCCAAACGTGAACACGCCGGCGCCCGAATATTCGAGCGCGCGCATTCCGCGCGCAGGCAACCGACCGCCGTTCGTCCGAATGGCGCTCATGGCGTTGCTTGCGCCGGTTTTGCTGTGGCTCATAGCCTCGAGGAGCCTGGTCGCCTATCTCGTCGCGGCGGCCCCGGAAACCGCGTTGATGTTGCGTCCCCATCATCCGTCGGCCTTGGTGGCGCGCGCGGAAAAGACGATAGACGTCGACAAGGATCCCACTCAAAAATCCTTGGAAGAAGCCGGCGGCCAGTTGCGGGATGCGCTCGCGGCATTTCCCATCGACGCTCGCGCGCTACGATTGTTCGGCCAGTTATCGGAACGGGAGCATGATAAAGCTTCGGTGGCGCGGGCGATGCAAGCCGCGGCGCGCTATTCCTCGCAAGAGACCATCGCCATCGATTGGCTGATGAGAAATAGCTTTATTAACAGGGACTACCACAAGGCGGCCTACTACGCCGACATCTTGCTCCGGACGCGCCCGGAAGCCGCGAGCTTTGCGTTGCCCATTCTGGGACGGATGGCCGAAGACGAAGTCGGCAAAAAGGAAGTCGAGGCAATATTCGCCTCGGGACCCCCGTGGCGGTTCTGGTTTTTCAATGAGCTGGGAATGTCCGTCACGAACGCCCGCACGCCGCTCGAATTACTTTTGAGCCTAAAGGATTCGAGCGCCCCGCCAACGGAAGGTGAACTACAAGCCTACATACTTTTCCTCTTTCAACATAACTTATACAAATTCGCGTATTTCGCGTGGCGACAATTCCTACCCGAGGATCAACTTACGAAGACCGGACTGCTATTCAATGGCGACTTCGAAACGAAGCCTTCCGGCGTCTCGTTCGACTGGAAGTTGGAGCCGCCCGACGGGGCGATACTGGATATTGGACCAAGGCCCGACGCCCCCGGAAAAAACGCTTTGTTCGTCGAGTTCGGGCAAGGGCGCGTGAACTTTAAAGGCGCCTCCGAAATGGTCGTGCTGCCCCCGGGGGGGTATCGATTGATCGGCCTCTATGACGGCCAGATCGCTGGGCGACGCGGGATGCAATGGAGCGTCGTTTGTTGGGGTGGCGCGACGATCGGCGAGAGCCCGATGATCTTGGGCGCGTTCCCGGAACCCCGACAATTCGAGTTCGCCTTCAAAGTCCCCGCGACGAATTGCGACGCGCAGATCGTGCGATTGGATTTCGTGGCGCGCTCGTCGTCCGAACAGTTGGTTTCGGGACTGATCAGGTTCCACGATCTATCCATCGCGCGCCAATGAATGAACGTGTCCGACGGCCATTTGGACATGAGATATAACGGGCTGGCGCGCGTGGCGCTTCCAGGGGGTATTTTGCTAAAAAATCGGGACGCGCGGGGCGGCGAAGTCACTTCGGGAGACTTTGCTTGTTCCTCGAAGCGAAACGACGCCCATATTGCGACAAAGTTGGGGTGTAGGCGTTTCCGCGCCGATTGGAAGTGGATTTTAGCGAAGGACGAGAAGCCCTTGCGAGGGGAGGCTAGGTTGTGCGGCCGCCCCCTCGGCGCGTAGAAGAGGATTTCGAAGACAATCCGGGGAGGTTCGGATTCCGGAACCTTTGCTCGGAAGGCGGTTGTCACGGGTCCGCCTTCCGGCGTCGTGGTCTCGACGGGGCGCGCGACGTGGTGAACTGAGATTTTAGCATGTTGGCGTGGTCGAAACTCGACGCGCTTGGAGCCGATGGGGAATCGAGATGAGAAGTCGGGCAGGGGCCGCGTTGAGATTTGCAATGCTAGCCGGTGGCGTGATCGGGCTGGCGGCGTGCGATCCGACGTATAGCGGCGCGATACAGCAGCCCTCCCAAGCCACCTCGGTTCGGACCGGCGCGTCTCCCGAAGCTCAACAATTAGTGAGAAAAGTGGGGGCGGACGCGGCGGCTACGGCGCCCGGCAGTTCGTCCTATCAGATCGGCGCCCAGGATGTCATCGAAATCGTGGTGTTCAAGGTGCCCGATCTCACGCGAAGCGTGCAGGTCGCGGATTCCGGCTCAATCAACTTGCCGTTGATCGGCGAGGTGCAAGCGGTGGGGCTGACCTCGCAGGAGATCGAGCACGAACTCACCAGACGGCTCGGCGCGAGCTATTTGAAGAATCCTCAAGTCAATGTTTATGTTAAAGAATACAACAGCCAGCGGGTGACCGTCGAAGGCGCGGTCAAGGTGCCGGGCGTTTTTCCGATTCGCGGCAAAATGTCCTTGATGCAGGCTCTCGCCAGTTCCGGGGGCACGGATCGCGACTATGCCTCCGCTGACGTGATGGTGTTTCGGACAGAAAACGGTCAACGCAGTGGTATAGAA
>JBAUVQ010000491.1:0-6956 GCA_049583305.1 Methylocystis sp. | reverse complement strand
AGCGGCAGATTCACGCGCATAAGGGTCATGGCGAAATCGCCATTGAGGGCCACGACGTGAAGTTAGGGCGCGGCGGCATTCGCGAAATCGAGTTTTTCGTCCAGACGCAACAGCTCATCGTCGGAGGGCGCGACAGGAGTTTGCGCGGGCGCGCGACGCTCGACATGCTGGAACGACTGGCGAAAAGGGAATGGATCGAGGACTCCGCGCGCGCGGAATTGACCGAAGCCTATCTGTTCTTGCGCGATGTCGAGCACCGCGTGCAAATGATCGCCGACGAGCAAAAACATGTGCTGCCGGCGAGCCCGGCGGGCGTCACGGTCATCGCCGATATGATGGGTTTTGGCGGCCATGACGATTTCGCCAGCGCCCTGCGGCGGCGGCTCGAGACCGTGCAGGGCCATTACGCCAGATTGTTCGAGCGCGCGCCGCGTCTTTCATCCCCGACCGGCAATCTGGTGTTCACCGGCGACGAGGACGATCCCGCGACTTTGGAGACGCTGGAGCGGCTCGGCTTCGCCCATCCGAAAACCGTCACGGAGAGCGTGCGCGGCTGGCATTTCGGCCGTTTTCCGGCGACGCGCTCGACCACCGCGCGCGAGCGCCTGACCGAATTGACTCCGGCGTTGCTCGAAGCCCTCGCCGCGGCCGGCGACGCGGATCGAGCCTTTCTGGCCTTCGACAGGTTTCTCGGTCATTTGCCGGCCGGCGTGCAATTGTTCTCGCTGCTGGTCGCGCATCCGCGCCTGCTTGAACTCGTCGCCAAGATCATGGGCGCGGCGCCGAAGCTCGCTTTCACGCTCGCCCGCCGTCCGCGCGTGCTCGGCGCGCTGTTGGAGCCGGCCTTCTACAAGGACACGCCGGGCGCCGAGGACCTTTCCGCGCGGCTGGCGGCGCAGTTCGCCGAGGCGCATTCCTATGAAGACGAGCTCGATCGCGCGCGGATCTTCGGTCAGGAGCAAAAGTTTTTGATCGGCGTGCGCCTGCTGACCCGCGCGCTGTCGGCGCAAGAAGCGGGGCGCGCCTACGCCCAACTCGCCGAGGTTCTGATCGCGGGCCTGTTGGAGCGCGTGGAAGTCGAGTTCGCCAGGGCGCATGGCCGCGTTCCCGGCGGCGCGGCGGCGGTGGTGGCGCTGGGAAAGCTCGGCGGACGCGAAATGACCGCCGCCTCCGATCTCGATCTGATGCTGCTCTATGACGCCGATCCCTTGTCCGAATCGGTCGGCGGCGAGCGAAGGCTGCCGGCGTTGCAATATTACGCGCGGTTGACGCAGCGGCTGATCGCGGCGCTTTCGGCGCCGACCGCGGAAGGATTGCTCTATGACGTCGATTTCCGTCTGCGCCCGTCCGGCAATAAGGGACCGATCGCGATCCGGCTGGAGGCGTTTGATGATTATCAAATCAACGAGGCCTGGACCTGGGAGCATATGGCGTTGACGCGGGCGCGCGTTGTCGCGGGTCCGGAGGGCTTCGCGTCGCGGGTGAATGCGTCCATCAGGGCCGTTCTCGCGCGCCCATGCGCGAAAATGCGCGTGCGGGAGGACGTTTTGTCGATGCGCCGGCTGATCGAAAAAGAGAAGCCAGCCGAGGGCCCTTGGAATATCAAATATGTCGCCGGAGGGCAAGTAGATGTTGAATTCATTACGCAATATCTGCTGCTGATCCACGGCGCCGAAGGCCCGCGATGTCTTTCGACATCAACGGTCGAGGCGCTGCGAAATTTGGCCCGCGATCATTTTCTGGACGAGGCCGCGGCGCGGGAATTGATCGACGCCACGCTGCTTTATCAGACGATCACGCAAATTCAGCGACTCGCCATCGACGATGATTTCGTTCCCGAGAAAGCGTCGCGCGGCCTGCGCGGGCTATTGGCGAGCGCCGTGGAAGCGCAGGATATTCAGCAAGTTGAACAGCTGCTGACGCGAACGCAGCGGCGCGTGCGCGAAGTTTTCGCGACACTTCTGGATGAACGGCGGAATTGACAGTCGTCGAACTCGCGGGCTTAAGCATAGTTTCGCCCGATTCGTCCCTCACGACCCTTCCGGCCGAAGCGGCGGAACGCGCCGGCCACAGGCCAATTCATCCGGAGATCCTTATGTCATATGCCCTTAGCAATGCGCGACACGATCGACGCGCCTCGCCCAAAGCCGTCGGTCTGCTCCTCGGCCTGTGCGCCATCCTCGCGAGCGCGACATGCGTCCCGGCGCGGGCGAAGGTTCTCGCCAAGGTCAATGGCGTCGAGATCACCGACGACGACGCGAAGCTCGCCGCCGAGGACATTGGCGCCAGCATTCCGCGCCAGCTCGAAGGCAAGGCGCGCGAGACCTATCTCGTCGACCTGCTCGTCGACGAACAACTCGTCGTGCAAAAGGCGCAGGCGGACAAGCTCGCGGAAACGCCGGAATTCGCCAAGCGCCTCGGCTATTTGCGCGACAAGGCGCTGATGGAGACGCTTCTGGGCAATGTCGCGAAAAGCGCCGCGACCGAGTCCGCGATCAAGGAAACCTACGACACCGCCGCGAAAAACCAGAAGCCCGACACCGAATACCACGCTCACCACATTCTCGTGGCGACCGAGGACCAGGCGAAAGCCGTGCGGACGCGGCTCAAGGCCGGCGAGGATTTCGGCAAGGTCGCCACGGAACTTTCGAAGGACCCGGGCGCCAAGGGCGGCGATCTCGGCTGGTTCACCAAGGATCGCATGGTCACCGAATTCGCCGACGCCGTAGCCAAGATGGAGCCGGGCCAGCTTTCCGATCCGGTCAAGTCGCAATTCGGCTGGCATGTCATCAAGCTTGACGAAAAGCGGCCCAAGGTCTTCCCGCCGCTCGATCAAATTCGCGACCAGGTTGTGCGCTATGTCGAACAAAAGGCGCAACGCGACTTGCTCGCGAAGCTGCACGAGGGAGCCAAGATTGAACGCCCCGACGCCCCGCCGCCCGCCGCCGACGCCGGCAAGACCGGGAAGGACGCGGTCAAGACCGACAAGAAGTGAGCGGCGGCGGATTCGGATCGCCACGCCGGACCGCCCCGTCTCCCGAGCGACGGATTTAAGACACGGGTCGCGCAATCTGGGATTGCGCGACCCGGCTTCGTTCGGGTAAGGGAATAGTTTCCGATCCGTTCGTATGTTGCCGCCCTTCAGCAGTCGAGCGATAGGAACAGTCAAGAAGATCATCGGTCCGGACGCCGATTTCCGAGCGTTCGGCGTCGACCGCGAAGGCATAGATCGCGCTAAGCTTTAAGGAACTTTTCAAAATGGCCAAGGCAGCACCTATTTCGCCGCTCGCTCCCAAGACTGTCCCGGAAATTCCGCCGATGGAAGGCGTGCGCTTCGCCGTCGGAGCCGCCGGCGTTCGATACAAGGGCCGCACCGACGTCATGCTGGCGCTGCTCGACGAAGGAACCCGCGTCGCCGGGGTGTTCACCAAATCAAAATGCCCCTCCGCCCCGGTCGACTGGTGCCGCTCCCGAATCGAGGGCGGCAAGGCCAGCGCGCTACTGGTCAATTCCGGCAACGCCAACGCCTTCACCGGCAAGGCCGGCAAGGAGGCCGTGAAGCTTTCCGCCAAGCTCG
The DNA here is from genome assembly GCA_049583305.1 of Methylocystis sp. Classification (GTDB taxonomy): domain Bacteria; phylum Pseudomonadota; class Alphaproteobacteria; order Rhizobiales; family Beijerinckiaceae; genus Methylocystis. Next base: position 3,379 of record JBAUVQ010000491.1, on the reverse strand, counting down.
CCGCGGCGGCGACGGGAGCCTCCGAACGTCGGATTTTTCTGGCCTCCACCGGCGTCATCGGCGAACCGCTCGACGCCTCGAAATTCGAGGGCGTGCTGCCCAAGCTCGCGAAGAAAGCCAGTCCCGAAGCCTGGACCGACGCGGCCCGAGCCATCATGACCACCGACACTTACCCCAAGCTGGCGACCCGCGCGGCGTTGATCGACGGCGTCGAAACGCGCATCAGCGGCTTCGCCAAGGGCGCGGGAATGATCGCGCCCGACATGGCCACGATGCTGGCCTTCGTCTTCACCGACGCGGCGATCGGCGCCGAAGCGCTGCAAACCCTGTTGTCGCGATCGGTGCGGGGGTCGTTCAACGCGATCACCGTCGACAGCGACACCTCGACCTCCGACACGCTGCTGCTCTTCGCCACCGGCGCGGCGACCAAGCGCGGCGCGCCTGACATCGATCGCGCGAACGACCGCCGGCTGGACGCGTTCCGCGCGGCGCTCGACGAAGTGCTGCTCGATCTCGCGCATCAGATTGTCCGGGATGGCGAGGGCGCGCGCAAATTCGTCGAGATCGTCGTGGACGGCGCGGAGACCGACCGCGCCGCCAAGCGCATCGCGATGTCCATCGCCAATTCGCCGCTGGTGAAGACCGCTATCGCCGGCGAGGACGCCAATTGGGGCCGGGTCGTCATGGCCGTCGGCAAGGCGGGCGAAATGGCCGATCGCGACAGATTGGCGATCTGGTTTGGAGGCGTGCGCGTCGCGCATAAGGGGATGCGCGATCCGGATTACGACGAAGCGGCGGTCTCGGAGATCATGAAGCGCGACGAAATCTCGCTACGCGTCGACATTGGCGTCGGCGCGGGATCGGCGAAAGCGTGGACGTGCGATCTCACCAAGGAATATGTCGCGATCAACGGCGACTACCGCAGCTAGCCGTTCGCGTCGTTGCGAACTTCGTGTTCTTCGTGGTGAAAATCACCACAAAGAACACGAAGCTCACGAAGAGTGTTTTCAGGTTGAGGCGAGGGGATTTCTCCCCGCGCCGCTTTGGTTAACGAGCTTGGATGCCGCCGCCGCTGGCGCCGCTGGCTCTCAGCGACTCGACGCCATTCGAGGCCTGACCCTTTTCCGGACCGCCGAAATCATATTTCACGCCGAGGAAATAGGTGCGCTCCGGATAGGGATTCGGATTGACCAAGGCTTTGTTGTTGCCGATGTTGTTTATACCGGCGGTCGCGGTCCAGTTCTGCGCGAATTTGTACTGCGCCTTCGCGTCGAAGACGAGATAGGAGCTGTCGGTGCTGCCATAGGTGTCGTGACTGAAATCGGTATTCGCGAGGCTTACGAAAGAGCCCGTCGCGAAGCGCATCGTGGCGGCGACGGAGAATGTGTTGGTCGGGGCGTAGCTGATGGTGCCGTGCAGGCGGATGCGCGGAATGCGCGGCACCTGGTTGCCGATGAACCACGGCGCAAGGGAATCCCCAAGGATTTTGGCGTCCGTGAAGGTCGCGCTGGCCGTTACGCCGAGCCCATGCCAATAGATGTCGTTCGCCGACAAGACGCCTTCGATGCCGTGGAAGTTGACCTTGTCGATGTTCAGGGTCTGCGACAGTGTCGTCGCGCCGATCGTGTTGGACTGGCTGTAGATGTAATTCCAGCTGTCCGCGTTGAACAAGCTGAGCCGCGGCGTAATCATGCCAACCTTGCCGTCGAAGGCGTTATGCCAGTGATATTCGGCGGAGAGATCGTAATAGGTCGTGGCTTCGGGTTGCAGGTTGGGGTTGTTCATTGTGACCGTGTTCGAGGTCGAGATCGCCTGGAACATTTCGGCGACGGTCGGGAAGCGGTAAGAGCGATCGATCGAGCCTCTGACCAGGAAATCGGGCGTGACCTGATATTCGAGCGCGCCCTTGGGCGAGAAGGCGCCCTTGTACACGGCGGCATACGTGACGAGAGGATCGGGGCTCGCCTTGATCACATTGCCGAGGCTGTCATTCGAGCCGTCAAAGGCCTTCCACCAATCGCCGCGCGCGCCCAGGGTGAGACGCCATTGCGGGAGGAATTTCCATTCGTCCTGGACGTAGGTGCTCTTGGTGTTGGTCTTGCCGTAGTTGACGGTCTGGATGTCATAATAATAGTTCGCCGTCGCGACATCGGTGTTGGTCTGCACGCTGTTCAGCGAATAGAGCCAGTCGCTCATGCCGAACGAAAGGATGTGCTTTCCGAAGAAATCCCACTCGGGGCGGTAGATGAAGCGCGCGTCGAAGGTGCGCCAGAAGTTTCCGCCCTGATTGACGTTCGAGCCCGTTGGGTTGATGGCGCCGGCGCCGAAGATCGGGAGGCCCGTGCTGGTGGCGCCGGTCGGAACGATGCCGTATTGGGAATAGGTGTTGGTGTAGTCACGCAGGAAGTTATACTGCGTGCCCACGAGGTCCATGTCGAACACGCCTTTGGAGTCCGTCTTGAACTCGAGGGTGTTCATCAGATGCGACGAGTTGGAATGCGTCGGATTGAGGGCGCCGAGCCCGTACGAGCCAAACGGGCCGTCATTGATTTTGACGCCGCTGCCGAGTCCGTAAAGCGGAACTCCGCTCGTCGTGTACTGATACGGCTGCACGAAGGTGTTGTCGACGAGCGACCAGAAGCCAGTCTGCCAACTCAAGCGCGCGGTGGGCGAGAAATCATAGGCGAGCTTGACCTTGCCGAAATGCTGCTCGCTGTGGTCCGCTCCGGCGCTGCCGGCGATGTCGCCCAGGGTGCCGCCAGGGGTCGGAAAGCCGTTGGGGGCCGTGCCGCCCGCCACATAGGGGGAAAAGACGCCGCCGACCGCCGAAAGGCACTTTCCAGCAGTACATGTGGGACTGAATTGATTTTGGGAGAAGGTCTGCGCCTGTCCCTGCGCGTCGAGCCGATCGTAGATCAACCAGTATGAAAACTTCTCCATGCGATCGCCGACCGCGACCGACATGTGGCCGGCGATGTCTGTCTCCTTGTCCTGGAACCAGGTGAAAAACTGCGCCGAGGAGTTGCCCTCGGCATGAAACTCGAAATGCTCGGGCATGCGCGTCGAGATTGTATAGACGCCGCTCTCCGAGTTGCCGCCGTAAAGCGCGGAGAACGGACCCTGCATCACGTCGACGCGCTCGATCTCCACCGGCGCCACCATGTTCCAGCGCGGCGGATACGCGAAGCTGTTGCCGAGATAGTTCGAGAGCAGCACGCCGTCGGCGTAGAGCGCCGTCCGCGCGCTATCTTGCGGATTGTTTATGCGCCCTTCGATGACCGCGTTGCGGTCGCCGATGAAGCGCTCGCGCACGAGCGTGCTCGGCATATTTTGGATCGCCTCCGCCGAGGTCATGACGTTTACGGTCTGATCAATCTCC
>JBAUVQ010000490.1:0-15406 GCA_049583305.1 Methylocystis sp. | reverse complement strand
GCGACCATAAGGCAGGGGTTCAAGAATGGCTGTCCGCCCATAGCCCAAACGCGATTCGTAGAGGGTTCGATCGCTGCGACGAGGCACCTGAACCAGGTGTAAATCAGTTTGGACAAGCCCAATCAATTAAGGTCTGAAAACGTCTCGGAAGCAGTCCTTCTTCGCCGATGGCATCGGAGGTGGCGCATTATTGCCCAGCTTCGTCCTCGCATCCATCAAGAGAGAACGAACAATCCAACCTTCGCCTTTCCTGTTCGCATCGAAGGGCGAGCGGCGTCGGATCTGAACAAATCCGCCGCCGCCGAGCGCTCGTTGCGTCAGTCGCGCCTTCGCGCCTGCTGCACCACTTGAAGAAACAACTTCGGTATGCTCGCCGTGAACTCCTCGGGCGAGTTTAGGAAGGTGAAGAAGCCCGGCGCTGCCTTCATCGCCGGAGAAATATTCGGCTGGGTGTCATTGACCTTAAATTCCTCGCTATTGGCGTAGTTCGTCGGGTCGGTGAAGTGCGGACACGGAATTCGCATCACAGCGACGGCGACGCCGCGCGTTTTCAATACGTCGCACGCGGATCGACACGGTCTGGCCTGGGGGCGTCGAACAGGTCGTCACATCCGACCCTTCGCCGACGCTGGCGCCGCTGCCGCTCCGCGCTACCTTTCAGTCTGGGCGGCTTGATTGGAGTTTGGGGCCGATGGAAAACTTGGAGCCTTCGAAGAGGCGTCTCGCATCCAGGCTATGGCTTATCTACGCCATCGCGACAATTCTCGGTTCACTTGTGATTCTGGCGATATACGTCAACGCATATGACAACACCGGGATTACGGAGCGACTGCGCGCGATCGGCGCTTTCACGCGAACGACGATGCAGGTTCTCTCTTTCCCGTTCGGATTGCCGCTTGGCGCCGCGGCGAACCCTTTCCTTGAACGGAACTTTGGTTGCGCGGCCCCGGACAGCGAACCATGCATCACGTTCATCGATTGGTGGACGCATTTCGCCGCCGTTCTCGCTCAAGTCATTCTTATCCGCTGGTTCGTGCGACGGTCGAGGTGATGCATGGTCATCGCGGGTTACTCGCGGTCTCGGAAATGCGAGCCTCTCGGCGCCAGGGAAAGCCGGAAACTATCGCCCGCGGGCTTGAAGCCCCGCGCCGGAACGCGACTTGAGAGAATCAGCGGCGTGCTAACGTTCCAGCCGTACGGCGTCATTATGAAGCTTTCGCTTGGGGACGAGTGAATGATGGACAGTCCGCGGTCCCGACGCCCGTTAGAGCCGGGAGTGCATCGCGATTTGCAGGGCCGGCTGGATTACGCAGGCTATCTGCGTCTTGATCTGTTGTTAAACGCCCAGCACCCGCTCAGCGAGCCGGGCCGACATGACGAAATGTTATTTATCGTCCAGCACCAGGTCGGAGAGTTGTGGTTCAAGCTCATCCTGCATGAACTGCGGGCGGCGCGGGATTGCATCGCCGCCGATGATCTCGACCCATGCGAAAAGATTCTTTCGCGCGTGAAAGCGATTCAGCGGCAATTGTTCGAGCAATGGGCGGTATTGGAAACCCTAACACCGAGCGAATATGCGAAATTCCGCGATGCGCTTGGGCCCGCCTCGGGCCTTCAATCGCGCCAATATCGCGCCATCGAGTTCCTTCTCGGCAACAAGCAGGAGGAAATGCTGGAGCTGTTCGCGCATGACGCGGAAGCCTTTCGCGAGTTGCGAGCGATTTTGGGCAGCCCCAGTCTTTACGACGAGTTTCTGCGTCATCTCGCAAGACAAGGCCACGCCGTCCCAAAGCGCTGCACCGAGCGGGACTGGACGCGGCCCCATCAACGCGAGCCGGCTCTCGTTCCGGTATTTCAACGCATCTACGTCGACCCGCGGGCGCATTGGCCCGCTTACGCATTATGCGAAAAGCTCGTCGATATCGACGAACATTTTCAGCTCTGGCGGTTCCGCCATATGAAGACCGTCGAGCGCATCATCGGCCACAAGCCGGGCACGGGCGGATCGTCAGGCGTCGCCTTTCTCAAGAAAATGGTGGACCTGCCGTTTTTCCCCGAACTGATCGACGCGCGGACGGAAATCGGGCGGAAAGCATGACCGACATCGAGCGCGTGATCGCCGCTTTGGGGCCGGGAGCGCTATGCGAGGAGGCGTTGCGCCGCGTGATCGATCCGCTGTTCTCGCGGGTCTTGCGATGGAGCCAGGAAACCATCTATCTCGCTAACCACTCTCTCGGTCGCCCCCTTGATCGCACTATCGCGGATGTCCAGGAGGGGCTGGGCTTCTGGTACGCGGAGCTGGACGATGCCTGGACGCATTGGAGCGCGGAAATGCTTGCGTTCCGCACGCGCGTCGCCACGCTGATCCATGCTCCCGGTCCGGGGTGCATTATTCCAAAGGCCAGCGCCGGACAGGGACTGCGCGCCGTTCTGAACCGCCACGACCGCCAGATCCGCGTCGTGGCGACGCGATCGGAGTTCGATTCGATCGATCTCATTTTGAAGGCTTACGCCGAGCGCGGTCGAATTGTCGTGGACTGGGTGACGCCGAGCGAGGGAAGTCGATATCGTTTCGAGGACTTTGCTCCGGCGCTGGCCGCCGGCGCCGATCTACTCGTCGTGTCGATGGTGTTCTTCGACACCGGCCAACTGCTGAGCGATCTCGACGCGATCCTCGATACGGCGCGAAGCCACGAGGCGCAAATTCTGCTGGATCTCTACCACGTCGCCGGCGCCCTGCCGGTTGACGTGCAGGCGCTCGATGTCGACTTCGCCATCGGCGGATCATACAAATATCTGCGCGGCGGACCCGGCGCGGCGTGGCTCTTCGCTCACCCGCGGCGTCTCGACGGGCGTGAGCGAAGTCTCGATGTCGGCTGGTTCGCCTTAAATGATTCCTTGGCCTTCGATCGACGCGAACGGCCGAATTTTGCTGGCGGCGCCGACGGGTGGCTCGATGCGACGCCGGCCGTTCTTCCTTTCTATCAAGCGCGCGCGGGCCTGGAGTTCACGCTGGCTGTCGGCGTCGAGCGATTGCGCGCCTATTCGAAGATCCAGCAGGCTTTGCTAACCGATTGCCTCGCGGAGCAAGGAGTTTCAACGCTTGACGCTGATCGCCCGCACGGCGCCTTCCTAACGGTTAAGGCGCCGAGGTCGAAGGAACTTGTCGCCCGACTGCGCGAGCATGGCGTCGTCGCGGATGCGCGAGGGGACCTGCTGCGCTTATGTCCGGATATTATTAATTCGTCGGACGAACTCATTGAGGCGAGCAAGAGAATTGGCCGCGAGCTGCGCGGGCCGTAGCGGGTCGCTCTCGCCTAAGACTGACCGCGGCATCTTGCCGATAATCCGGCGCAAAAGGCGGTGGGTCGTCGAAGTCTCGCGAAGGGCGCGGCGCTATAACGTCAAAAGGAAGGCGACGAGCGCTTTCTTCTCCTGGTCGCTGAGACCGAGCGGTTTGATTTTCGGGTCGAGCGCCGGGTTTGAGCCGCCACCGAGATCGTAAAAATCGACGACCTCTTCCAGGCTCTTGAAGCCGCCGTCATGCATATACGGCCAAGTCTCTTTCAACCCGCGCAGCGTCGGCGTCGTATAGGCCCAGCGATCCTCCGGCTTGCCGGTGATCTCGAAGCGTCCGACGTCGTTTTTCGCGGGCGTTGCCGACAGACCGATGTCGGACGGTCGAATATTTTGAAAGATCCCTGGCGCCAATTCGACCCGCGCCGTCGTTGCGGCTCGATCCGCGAACGCGACGCCGGTGTTGTGCCAGGACTGGTCGGTGAACAATGCGACGTTGTCGCCGATCGCATGGCAAGAGACACAGTTTCCCTTGGAGACGAATATCTCGTAACCACGCCATTCAAGCGGCGTGAGCGCGCCTTTTTCACCCGCGAACAGCGCTCGGTCGAAGCGACTATCGCCCGTGAGCAGCGTCGCCTCAAAGGCGGCGATGGCGCGGCCGAGCGTCGTCATCGATACGCCTTCGCCCGGGAAGGCCTCCGCGAAGGCCGGCCCATAGACAGCGTCGGCGCGCAAGCGATCGAGCAGTGGCCCGATCGCCGGATTGCCCATTTCGTCGGGGCTAAGCAATGGCCCCCATACTTGCGCCGCGAGGTCCGTCTCGCGCCCGTCGTGGAAGAGGAATTTCTTGAACACGACGTTGTAAAGAGTCGGCGCGTTGCGTCGCAGGGAACGCCCCTCCATGCCGATGGAGAGCGCGCTTTGGTTGGATGTGAATCCCTGCGTGGGAATGTGGCACATGGCGCAGGAAAGGGTTTTGTTCGCCGAGAGGCCGCGGTCGAAAAACAGCCGCTCGCCGAGGCGTTGCATCGCGGCTGATCCGGCGATGGCGGGCGGAACGGGCGGCAAGCCAAGCGGCGGCTTCGCCTGCTCTTGCGCCATCGAACCCGCGCAAGCGAACAATGCCGAGGCGAAGGCAAGGATGGTCGCCGCGCGCGTCGTCTCGCCACGCATGTCACCGCGCCCCGCTTTGATTGCTCGCCTCGGGATTCGCCGCGGCGAGCGTGCGCGCATCGTTGAGGAGGCTGTCCGCGGAGAGAAAGGCGGTCGTGTAGATCTCCCGCGCCCATCCGTCGGGGTCGATCAAGAATACCTTCAGCATGTGATTGACGACCCCCGTGCGCTTTCCTCCCGAGTCGACTTCGAAGGCGATGTCCTGGCCCATTCTCGCGAGGAGCGGCGCGAGATCGCTTTGCGACCGGCTCGTCAAAAATCGCCATGGTGGGAGCCCCTCGGCGTTCTCGGCGTTCCGCAATAGGCGCATCACCGACGGCGTGTCGTGCGCCGGATCGAGGCTGACGAACACAAGCCTCAGCCGTCCGCGCAAAAGCGGATCGTTCGCCGCCTCCTTCTGCAAAGTCTCGAATGCCGACCACGCCACGGGACAGCCTGTGGGGTCGACGCAATGACCATAGAAGAAGGCGAGCGCCGTTATCGCGCCCCGTGTCGCCGCGGAAAGCGGCGTGGGCTTGTCGTCGGCGTCCAGCAACAGCGCTTCGGGAACGCGCTGGATGCGCTGGAGCGTGTAGGTTCCGGGCGCTGGCAGGTTCGAGACCGCAGGGCTCGCGTCCGCGCCGCGACCCGGCGCCGTCGCGAGCAGCAGCGCGAAAAAAGCGGCGACGAAAGGCGCGCGCGCGCCTCTCGCTTGCGCGCGCGGCTCGGTCAATTCAGCTCGGCCTTTTGCGCGCGCGCGGTGAATTTCATGTGATGCGCGCGTCCAAGACCTTCCTTATGGAAGTCGACGACGAAATCCTCCTTCAGCTCCTTGCCGTCCCACGAGTAGCCTTTCAAAAACTGCTCGTTGTCGGCGCCCTTCTTGTCCCAATTGGCGAGCAGCGAGGAGGTGAAATAGACCCGCTTCCCGTCCCAGCTCTGCGAGACCATATTAACCTGCGCGCCGATCTTCTTCGAATAGACCTGCTTGGGAGCTTCTGGATTCGTCAGATCGAACAGTCGCGCCGTCCCATCCATGAAGGTGTTGACCCACAAGGACGCGGCGTCCGAGGAGATCGAAATGTCGACGGGCAGAGGGATTTTTGACGGATCGCCGATATCGGCCACGGGTTTCGCCTGCCACTGACCCTTCTCGTCCTCTTTCACCAGATACAGCTTCGACGTGAGTGCGCCGGCGGTGATCGCCCAGTCGGCGCCGGGCTTCAGCGCCCAGCGGATTTCCAGGGGCGCGCCGGGAACGGAGAACACCTTCTCCGGTTTCATCGCCTTCAGGTCCCACATGACCATCGTGTTTCCGAAATTCTTCATCGCCGAACTGTCTTGGATGAGTTGCGAGAGATCCATCATATAGTTGGTCCAGCCGGTGAAGCTCGATGTGAGCATGCGGTTCCGCCCCGGGTTGATGGCGATGTCGTAGCCATAACCATCGCCGCCGTTATCGAGAGGCATCGGCGTGGCGACGACAAGATCGCCCGCGTTATTGTAGGTGACGAGGCCCGTGGCGCCGCCGTGATCCTTATTGTTCGACAAGGCTTGCACGAGCATGCGGCCGGGCAGAGCATAGAATGTGTGCGGCCCGACGAAGCCCGTGCTTTCCGCCAGATTGTCGATGGTCTTGACCAGTTTGGGCGTCGACGGATCGGAGCCGACATCGAAGATGAAAATCTTGTTGTCGTCGAGACGGCCGGCCCAAAGGTATTTGCGATCGTCGGTGAAGCCCATGTGATGCGCCTCGCCGCGTCCGCCGACGGACAGCGCGTGGATCACTTTTCCATAGGTCGGCGAGCCTGGAATGACGTCGATCGTCACCAATTTGTCGGACTCGTCGCCGACGCCCTTTTCGCCGAGCGTCCAGACATGGAGATATTGCTCCTGTCCTTTGATGAGCCCGGTCATGAAGGGGGAATTGCAGGTCTCATCCGCCTGGGCCGGCGCCAAGCCCGTCAGCGAGACGACGCCCACGGCAGCGAGGGCGCAAGCTGTCGTCGTCACGAGGCAGCGTTTCATGGTCTAACTCCCTTTTGGCGTTTTCCGGTTGTTTGCGCATTGGCGGGATCGAGGACAGCTTAAACTTCGCGGACCGTGGTTCAAGCTCCCGTTCAAGATATAGGTAGCGCCTTCTCGCGCTTTTTCGACTCCCGCGCCGCCACCTCGAAACGGTCGGTCGTCTTAAGGTGATCCGGACGGAACTCAAGTTTTGAAATACTTGTTGATCAAGGTGATGCAACCCGCGCGAGCGTCCGCGGCGGTCGCCGCATGAGCAGGAAATTCGTTTCGGCCTATTCGCTCGGCGGCTTCGCGCCCTATCTTGCATCCAGAGCGTTGCATCAACTCCCGGATGACGTCCGCGAGAAATTGTGGCCTGACGCCGCCGAGTAGGGGGACCCCATGAGCCTCATCCAGGAAATCGATTACGGCACGCCTCGGTCGAAATCGGACAAGATGGTCACGCTAACGATTGACGGCCAAAGCGTCACCGCGCCCGAGGGCACGTCGATCATGCGCGCGGCGATGGAGATCGGAACGGAAATCCCCAAACTTTGCGCGACCGACAACATCAAGGCCTTTGGCTCCTGCCGCCTCTGCCTCATCGAAATTGACGGGCGGAATGGGACGCCCGCTTCCTGCACGACCCCGGTCGCGCCAGGCATTTCCGTGCATACGCAGACGCCGCGGCTGAAGGCGATCCGGCGCGGCGTGATGGAGCTTTACATCTCCGACCATCCGCTCGACTGCCTGACCTGCGCCGCCAACGGCGACTGTGAATTGGAGGATATGGCCGGCGCGGTCGGCCTGCGCGACGTGCGTTACGGCTATCAGGGCGCCAACCATGTGTTCGCCCGCAACAACGGCTCCGCCAATTTCGATTGGAGACCGAAGGATGAATCCAACCCCTATTTCACCTTCGATCCGGCAAAATGCATCGTGTGCAGCCGTTGCGTGCGCGCCTGCGAAGAGGTGCAGGGCACTTTCGCGCTGACGATCAGCGGTCGGGGCTTCGACAGCCGGGTCGCGGCCGGCATGAGCGAGGCCTTCTTTGAGTCGGAATGCGTTTCCTGCGGCGCGTGCGTGCAGGCCTGCCCGACCGCGACTCTGACCGAGAAATCGGTGATCGAGGTCGGCCAGCCCGAACATTCCGCGGTGACCACTTGCGCCTATTGCGGCGTCGGTTGCACTTTCAAGGCCGAGATGCGCGGCGAGGAAGTCGTGCGCATGACGCCGTGGAAGGACGGCAAGGCCAATCACGGCCACAGCTGCATCAAGGGCCGCTTCGCCTATGGCTACGCCAACCACGGCGATCGCGTGCTCAATCCGATGATCCGCGAGAAGATTTCGGACCCATGGCGCCTTGTGTCGTGGGAGGAGGCGATCGCCTTTACCGCGAAGCGCTTCAAGGAAATCCAAACGAAATACGGTCGCGGTTCGGTCGGCGGCATCACCTCTTCGCGATGCACGAATGAAGAGAGCTATTTGGTTCAGAAGCTCGTTCGCGCCGGCTTTGGCAACAATAATGTCGACACTTGCGCGCGCGTTTGTCACTCGCCGACTGGCTACGGTCTCCATCAGGCCTTCGGCACTTCGGCCGGCACGCAGGACTTCGACTCGGTCGACGAGGCCGACGTCGTTTTGATCATCGGCTGCAATCCGACCGACGCGCATCCGGTGTTCGCGTCGCGCATGAAAGCGCGGCTGCGCGAAGGCGCGAAGCTGATCGTCGTCGATCCGCGCCGCATCGATCTTGTGCGCACGCCGCACGTGCAGGCGGATTACCACCTGGCCCTGCGGCCTGGAACAAACGTCGCCGTCGTTACAGCGATGGCCCATGTGATTGTCACCGAGGGTCTCGTTAACGATAAGTTCGTGCGCGAACGCTGCGACTGGGACGAATTCCAAGACTGGGCGGCATTTGTGTCCGAGGAGCGCAACAGCCCCGAGGCGACCGAGAAATTCGCCGGCGTTCCCGCCGCCGATCTGCGCGCCGCCGCGCGGCTTTACGCCACTGGCGGCAATGGCGCGATTTATTACGGTCTCGGCGTCACCGAGCACAGCCAGGGCTCGACCACGGTCATGGCCATCGCCAATCTCGCCATGGCGACGGGCAATCTGGGCCGGCGTGGCGTCGGCGTGAACCCGCTGCGCGGCCAGAATAATGTGCAGGGGTCCTGCGACATGGGGTCGTTTCCGCATGAACTGCCGGGCTATCAACATATTTCCGGTGATCCGACGCGCACGGCGTTCGAGGCGGATTGGGGGGTCAAGCTCGACAAGGAACCAGGCCTGCGCATCCCCAATATGTTTGACGCGGCCATCGACGGGACGTTCAAGGGGCTTTACGTGCAGGGCGAAGACATCCTCCAGTCCGATCCCGACACCAAGCATGTGTCCGCCGGCCTCGCCGCGATGGATCTGGTTGTGGTGCAGGATCTCTTCCTGGTCGAGACGGCTAATTACGCCCATGTCTTCCTGCCGGGCTGCACGTTCCTTGAAAAGGACGGCACCTTCACCAACGCCGAACGGCGCATCCAGCGCGTGCGCAAGTTGATGAGCCCGAAGAACGGCTATGGCGATTGGGAGATCACGCAACTCATCGCCAACGCGCTGGGCCTCGGATGGAAATACACCCATCCCAGCGAGATTATGGACGAGGTCGCGCGACTGACGCCGCGTTTCGCGGGGGTCTCCTATGACAAGCTGGAGAACGACGGTTCGGTGCAATGGCCGTGCAACGACGCGTCTCCCGAGGGCATGCCGATCATGCACGTCAATGGTTTCACGCGCGGCAAGGGCAAGTTCGTCATCACCGAATATATCCCGACCGACGAGAAGACCGGACCGCGCTTCCCGCTGCTGCTCACCACCGGGCGCATCCTGTCGCAATACAATGTCGGCGCACAGTCGCGACGCACCGAGAACAGCCAATGGCATCCCGAGGACGTTCTCGAAATCCATCCGCACGACGCGGAGGATCGGGGCGTGCGCGATGGAGATTGGGTCAAGGTGCAAAGCCGCGCCGGCGAGACGACCTTGCACGCCAAGATCACCGACCGGGTGGCGCCGGGCGTGGTCTACACCACGTTCCATCACCCGATGACGCAGGCCAACGTCATCACCACCGACAATTCGGACTGGGCGACCAATTGTCCGGAATATAAGGTGACGGCGGTACAGGTGTCGACCTCCAACGGTCCGAGCAAATGGCAAGAGCAATATCGCGAATTGTCGGAGCAGAGCCGCCGCGTCGCCACAGCCATCGATGCGGCGGAATGAACGCCGAGTGGGTCGCGTCCACGATGGCGGTCGATTTTCGCGGCGGCATCGGCTAATTCGGCGTCGTGGCGTCAACCGACCGGCGGGCTCGACAATGCTAACAGATGAAGCCGAGATCCTGCGCCAGGCCGAGGCATGGGGAAGGATCGGACGCGGCGTCGCTATCGCTACCGTGGTCGAGACATTCGGCTCCGCGCCAAGGCCCGTCGGCTCGCATCTCGTGGTCGACGAGGCGGGCGCGTTTCGCGGCTCGGTTTCGGGCGGCTGCGTCGAGGGCGATGTGGTCACGGCCGCGCTCGACGTGATCGAGGACGGCGCGCCGCGGCTGCTCGACTTCGGCGTCGCGGACGAGGTCGCCTGGCGCGCGGGACTGCCGTGCGGCGGCCGCGTCGGCGTCCATGTCCAAAAGCTCGACGCGGCTTGCGTCGAACTTCTCGCCGAACTGGGCGACGAATACGCAAAGCGCCGCGTCTGCGCGCTCGTCACTCCGCTTGACGGCGGCGAACCTTGGCTTTTGCGCGCGAGCGACGCCGTTGACGACGCGCTCGCCGCGCCTTTGAGCGGAAGGCAATGCGCCCTTATCGAGCATCGGGGCAGGCGCTTGTTTGTCTATGTTCACAGGCCGCCGACGCGGCTTGTGATCGTCGGCGCGGTCCATGTGGCGCAGGCGCTTTCCTCCATGGCGCGCGCGGCCGGTTTCGATGTCGTCATTATCGATCCGCGCGCGGCGTTCGCGGCCCAAGAGCGCTTTCCCGACGTAACGCTCGTCACGCAATGGCCGGACGAGGCGCTGCCGCGTCTGGGTCTCGACGGCTTCACGGCGCTCGCCACTTTAAGTCACGATCCGAGAATCGACGACGCGGCGCTGCGTCTTGCCTTGACGTCGGACTGTTTTTATGTCGGCGCGCTCGGCTCCATGAAGAGCCAGGCGCGCCGTGTCGAGCGTCTTAGGGCGGCTGGCGTGACAGCGGCCGCGCTCGCGCGCCTGCGCGCGCCGATCGGGCTCGATATCGGCGCCGTGAGCCCCACCGAGATCGCCATTTCGGTGTTGGGCGAGATTGTGTTGACGCGGCGGCAAAAACCCTTGCGCGCGGAGATGGCGCGCGTGGCGAGCCGATGAACGTCGCGGCCATCGTTCTCGCGGCTGGACGCGGCGCGCGCTTTGATGCGACGCGCGGCAAACTGCTCGAGGATTTTGCCGGGCGTCCGTTAGCGCGCTACGCCGTGGAGGCGGCGCTCGGTTCAACGGCGTCCAGGACCGTTGTCGTCACCGGCCATGCGCGCGACGAGATAGAGTTGGCGCTCGCCGGTCTGCCGGTGGCCTTCGCGTATAACCCGGATTTCACCAGCGGCATGGCGTCATCGCTGCGCGCGGGACTTGCGCATGCGGCGGACAGCGCCGGCGCGCTGATGCTGCTGGCCGACATGCCCGACGTGCGAAGCGCAACCCTCGATCAGTTGATCGCGGCGTTCATTCGCGCGCCCGACAGCGCGGCGGTGGCGCCGGTCTATCAGGGGAGGCGCGGCAACCCGGTTCTGCTGGCTCGCCGCCTGTTCCCGCGCCTCGCCCTACTTAACGGCGACGAAGGCGCGCGCCGAGTTCTGGGCTCGATCGAAGGCGTGCTGGAACTCGCTGTCGACGACGAAAGCGTCCTCGCGGATATCGATACGCGCGAGGATCTGGAAAGGGCGCTGGGCGCGCGATCGTGACCCGACGGGCCGCGCCCAGGCTGAACGGGCGTCACGCCAATTCCACGCCCTCGTTCTTCAGCGGCACGGAGCGAATGCGTTTGCCGGTCGCGGCGAAATAGGCGTTGAGCACGGCTGGCGCGGCGACGCAGATCGTCGGTTCGCCGACGCCGCCCCAAAAGCCGCCGCTCGGCATGACGATCGTTTCGACCCTCGGCATGTCCTTGATCAGCATCGACGGGTAATCGTCGAAGTTATGCTGCTCGACGCGGCCGTCCTTGATCGTGATGCCGCCATGGAACAGCGCGGACAGTCCATAAACGAAGGAGCCCGAGACTTGCCGCTCGATCTGCGCCGGATTGACCGCGTATCCAGGGTCCGTCGCCGCGACGATGCGATGTAGCTTGATCTTGTCGCCATCCACGGAGATTTCGGCGGCGGCGGCGACATAGCTGCCATAGCCCATGTACACGGCGACGCCGCGATGAAGACCCTTGGGCGCGGGCTTGCTCCACCCGATCCGCTCGGCGACGGCGTCGAGCACGGCGAGATGCTTCGGGCTCTTGCTCAGGAATTTGCGTCGGAACGCCACCGGGTCTTCGCCAACTTCATGCGCGAGTTCATCCATGAAACATTCGAGATAGATGGCGTTTTGATTGATGTTCACGCCGCGCCACCATCCCGGCGGCACGGGCGGATTGCGCATGGAGTGGTCAACGAGCAAGTTTGGAAAATCATAGCCGAGGCGCGCGTCGCCCTCGGCGGCGAGGCCCTGGAAGACGACCGGGTCGAGGCCGTTCTTCACGATCTCTGGCCGCGCGACGATGAAGATGGACTGGCCGGAAATGCGGATTCGCATGCCGGTTAGAGTCTTGTGCTCGTCGAAAGCCGCCGTCAGCTTGCATTGCGTGACCGGATGATACTTTCCATGCGCCATGTCTTCTTCGCGCGACCACAGCAGCTTTACCGGTGTTCCCGGCATTTGCCTGGCGATCAGCACCGCCTGCGTGACATAGTCGTCGAAGCCCCTGCGGCCGAAACCGCCGCCTAACATGAGCTTGTGAACTTCGCATTTCTCCGCCGGGAGGCCCGAGGCCGCGACCACGGCGGCGAAGGCGGACTCGCCGTTTTGCGTTCCCGTCCACAGCTCGCATTTATCCGGCATGTAGAGCGCGGTGGCGTTCAGCGGCTCCATCGCCGCGTGGTTCTGGTGAGGATAACCGTACACCGCCTCGACCGTCTTGGCGGCTCCAGCGAAGGCGGCCTTCACATCGCCATGCCCGTTGCCGACGACGGCGGGCTGCGCGTGGTCGAGGCCTTCCTCCAACCATTTGGCCACTGTCGCGCTCGACGATTTCGCGTTGGGGCCTTCGTCCCAGACAATCGGCAGCGCGTCGAGCGCGGTCTTGGCATGCCACCATGTGTCGGCGACGACGGCGACGGCGGAGTCGTTCACGCGCAGAACCTTCTTGACGGCCTTAAAGCTCGCGATCTTGCTTTCGTCATAGCTCCTGAGCTTGCCGCCGAACACCGGACAATCCTTGATCGCGGCGTTCAGCATGCCCGGAAGCTTCAGGTCGATGCCATAGACCATCTTGCCGGTGGTCTTGTCGGCGGTGTCGAGTCGCTTCAGGCCCTTGCCGGCGATCTTCCAGTCCTTTGGGTCTTTCAGCTTCACGTCGGCGGGCGCGGGGAGTTTCGCGGCCGCATCCGCGACCTTGCCGTAAGTTGTCGATCGGTTCGACGCCTTATGCGTGATGACGCCCTTGGAGACCGCGCATTCCGCCGGTGGGACCTTCCACTCGTTGGCGGCGGCCTGGATCAGCATTTCCCGCGCCGCCGCGCCGCCCTTGCGCACGTAGTCCTGCGAGGCGCGAATGCCGCGGCTGCCGCCGGTCATAAATTCGCCCCACGGGCGATGGCGCGCCGCGCTCTGGCCGGGCGTGGGATATTCGGTCGTCACCCTGGACCAGTCGCAGTCGAGTTCCTCCGCGACGAGTTGCGCGAGACCGGTGAGCGAGCCCTGGCCCATCTCCGAGCGCACGATCCGAACGACGACGGTTTCGTCGGGCTTGATCACCACCCAGGCGTTGACCTCGGGTGGGGTGGCGGCGGTCTCCGCGGCCCACGCCGCGCCGAAAGGAAGATGGACGCCAAGCGCCAGTCCGCCGCCGAACGTCGAAGCGCCGACGATGAAATCGCGACGGCCGAGTGAGAGCGTATTAGTCATGGCTGCCTCGAGACTTGGCCGCGGCGTGGATAGCCACGCGCACCTGCTGGAACGTTCCGCAGCGGCAGATATTGGTAATGGCGCCGTCGATGTCGGCGTCGCTTGGCGAGGGCT
Organism: Methylocystis sp.; assembly: GCA_049583305.1. Taxonomy (GTDB): domain Bacteria; phylum Pseudomonadota; class Alphaproteobacteria; order Rhizobiales; family Beijerinckiaceae; genus Methylocystis. Next base: position 1,632 of record JBAUVQ010000490.1, on the reverse strand, counting down.
TGTCCTTGAGCAGCCCAGCGACCGCCATGATCATGCCGCTCTGGCAATAGCCACATTGCGGAACGTCGTGCTCGATCCAGGCCTTTTGCACGGGATGCAAAACGCCGTTCTGGGCAAGCCCTTCGATGGTCGTGATCTTCTTGCCGATCGCGTCGCCCAGCTGAACGCCGCATGAGCGGACCGGCGCGCCGTCGATATGCACGGTGCAGGCGCCGCATTGCGCGATGCCGCAGCCATATTTCGTGCCGGTAAGCCCGAGGTTTTCGCGCAGAACCCAAAGCAGCGGCGTATCCGCTTCGGCTTCGACATCAAAGCTTTTCCCGTTGACGGAAAGGGTGGCCATGTTCGTCTTCTCCGTGCCGGACAGGAGGCGCTGGGGGCGAGATGAGCCAAGCCAATTCTATTCGGGCGGCCAATCCGCCGCAAGCGCCGCGGGAGCATCTCGGTTGATCTTGCTTCTCCCGCTTGCGGGATGAGGCCGCGCGGAGCGACCGATGAGCATCCGTGTTTCGGGCACAGCCTTTGCTCGCCAACATTAAACCGGGCCTCGGCGCTCATCGTCTTTGCTCTAGTGAAGGAATAAGTTGCGCGGGCGCGCGCAAAGTCCACCCGTCCTCTTGAATGGGCGTTGGCTTAATCTTGGTCGAGAGGGGTGACGAAAAGGAAATGCGGCCTGTTCCAGCGCCCTGCCGGAAGAGGATGTGAAGGCTTAAGTAGCGACAGACTTGTCCATGACACGGCGAATGCGAGACGTCTCGACGCGACGGCGCTACATCGTTCCAGTCTCGGTCTTTCTTGTCCCGAGTTATGGAGGCTGATCTAGCGGGAAAGCAGCTTCCGAACCGACGTTATCATTCCGACGGGCGCGCAGGCGTGGCGCAACTCTCACAGCGGACGGCAGCCGAGCGAGGCCTCGCCGATCCTTTCGATTCCGAAAAAGCGAAACCAAAACCCGCTGAACTTCTCGTCGACCTCTAGCCGTCCCCAAACAAACTGAAAGGTCCTGGGGAATCCCCAGGACCTTAGAGTCGTTGCATTCGCGATATTTAGTGGGCTCTCAGAAATCCATGCCGCCCATGCCGCCCATGCCGCCGCCGCCCGGCATTTGAGGAGCGTCCTTCTTCGGATGCTCGGTAATGGTCGCCTCGGTGGTGACGATCAGGCCGGCGATCGACGCCGCGTCCTGAAGCGCGGTGCGCACGACCTTGGTCGGGTCGATGATGCCGAGCTTCATGAGATCGCCGAATTGGCCTGTCTGCGCGTCGTAGCCGTAGCCATAGTCCTTGGAGTCTAGCAGCTTGCCAACCACGACGGCGCCGTCGCCGCCCGCGTTGTCGACGATCTGGCGGGCCGGCGCCTGGATCGCCTTGCGCACGATGTCGACGCCGGTCTTCTGGTCGGGATTGGCGACCTTCACGGCGTCGAGCGAGGCCATGGCGCGCAGCAGCGCGACGCCGCCGCCCGGCGAAACACCTTCCTCGACCGCGGCGCGAGTGGCGTTGAGCGCGTCGTCGACGCGGTCCTTCTTCTCCTTGACCTCGACCTCGGTCGCGCCGCCGACGCGGATCACCGCGACGCCGCCCGCGAGCTTGGCGAGACGCTCCTGCAGCTTCTCGCGGTCATAGTCCGAGG
>JBAUVQ010000489.1:0-12761 GCA_049583305.1 Methylocystis sp. | reverse complement strand
ACGGGCTCGACGCGCTTTATCTCGTGTCGCGACAGGATTTGACCGAAAGGCTGCCGGACGCGTTGGTTCTGGATCTCAACATGCCTCGGCTTGACGGCATCAAATTTCTAAAATCCCTGCGGCAAGCCCTGCTGCTCGAAGCGCTTCCGGTGTTCGTGTTGACGACCACGACGGCGACATCCATCCACGACGAGGCGATGCGCGCGGGCGCCGACAAGGTCTATGTGAAGCCGAATGACTCCAAGGCTCTGCTGTCCATCGCGCTCGAAATAGCGGGAGCGAGTTGCGAACGGGGCTGTGGACATCGGTCCGCATGAAGGCCATGCGACGTGGAAGAGGCGGGTAGGCGCTCCCTTCCAGCCGGGCGCCGCGACATTTGCAAACGGAAGCTCGAACCGTCTGGCGCCAGCGGATGTCAACAGTAGCGCGCGAAAACATTATCGAAACGAACATTCCAGCGCGACTCGACGCGTTGCCGTGGGGGCGCTTTCATACGCTCGTCGTCGTAGCGCTCGGCGTCACCTGGATACTGGACGGGCTCGAGGTCACGATGGCGGGCGCGGTCGCCGCCACGCTAAAGCAAAGGGCGACTCTTGGCCTGAGCGACGCCGAGATAGGCTTTGCAAGCAGCGCCTATCTCGCGGGGGCCGTATCGGGCGCGTTGTTTTTTGGCTGGCTGACGGATCGCCTCGGACGCAAGAGGCTGTTCTTCATAACGCTCGCCGTCTATCTCGCCGCCACGGCCGCGACGGCGTTTTCATGGGATTTTTGGAGCTTCGCGACATTTCGGTTGCTGGTCGGCGCTGGCATTGGCGGAGAATACGCGGCCGTTAATTCGACGATTCAGGAATTGATCCCGGCTCGCGTGCGCGGCTGGACCGACCTCCTGATCAACGGCAGCTTCTGGATAGGCGCGGCGATGGGCGCGGCGGGCTCGCTCGTGCTTCTTGACCCGGAATACCTAAACCCGGCGATAGGCTGGCGCGCCGCGTTCTTGATCGGCGCGGCAATCGGCCTCGTGATTTTTCTGCTGCGCATGTGGATTCCCGAAAGCCCGCGGTGGCTGATCACCCATGGCCGCCAGAAAGAGGCGGACGCCATCATGCTCTCGATCGAGGCGCAATTCGCGCTCGATGGATACGATCTCCCGCGAGGCCCGTTTCCGCGAGTCAGGCTGCGGGCCCGGGCTCAAACGCCATTCGCCGAGGTCGGACGCGCGTTGTTCCGCGCCTACCCTCGTCGCACCGTCGTCGGCTTGAGCCTGATGGCTTCGCAGGCCATGTTGTATAACGCGGTGTTCTTCACCTATGCGCTGATCCTGTCGGAATTCTATGGCGTGGCCGCGAGCGCCGTCGGGTGGCATCTGCTGGCGCTTGCGGCCGGCAATGTTCTCGGTCCCGTGTTGCTCGGTCGGTTCTTCGACACGATCGGGCGCAAAATCATGATCAGCGCCACCTACGCTGTTTCTGGAATTTTGCTCGCCGCCGTCGGCTATCTTTTCGAGCAAGGGCTGATGTCGGCGACCGAGCAGACGGCGGGCTGGATGATCGTATTCTTTTTCGCCTCGGCGGCCGCCAGTTCGGCTTATCTCACCGTGAGCGAGATGTTCCCGCTCGAAATCCGCGCCATGGCCATCGCCGCCTTTTACGCGGTGGGAACCGCCGTCGGGGGCGTATTCAGCCCGTGGCTGTTTGGAACTCTCATCGGCACGGGATCGCGTGTCGGCGTGTTCGATGGTTACGCGCTTGGCGCGACGCTGATGATCGCCGCCGCCGCGGTTGAATGGCTTTGGGGCGTCGCCGCCGAACGCAAACCGCTCGAAGCGGTCTGTCGACCGCTGACCTTCGTCGACGAGGAATCGTCCAAAGTTCCGTGAAACGCCGACTGGCGCCGTTCTGCCTCGACCCTCAAGCGACGAGCGGCAGCGGGGGCGCGTCAAGCGCGCGAAGAAAACTGTCCATCCAATTGCAGGCGTCGTGCTCTCGCACTTTCGCGAGCAACTCAGCGTGCCGCTCGATGCGCTCTCCGCGCGGCATCGATATCGCGCGCTGTATCGCTTGCGCGACATCGTCGGCGTCATAGGGATTGACGATCAGCGCCTCCTGAAGGTCCTCGGCCGCGCCAGCAAATCGCGACAGCACCAGAACGCCCGGGTTGTCGACATCCTGGGCCGCCACATATTCCTTGGCGACGAGATTCATGCCGTCACGCAGTGGCGTGACAAGACCGATTTGACTGCCTCGGTACAGCGCCGCGAGGGTCTCGCGCGGGACGTTTCGGTGAATGTAACGCACCGGCGTCCAATCGAAGTCCCCGAACTGCCCATTGATCTCGCCGGACAGCGCTTCAAGTTCATGGCGAATGTCGGCGTAGGCCTTCACTTCCTCTCGCGTCGGCGGCGCGATCTGCATCAGGGTGGCCGCCTTCTGGTGCTCTGGAAAGAGTTCAAGCCAACGCTTGAACGAACGCAACCTGTCCGGCAGCCCCTTCGTATAGTCCAGGCGGTCAACGCCGATGATGTTGACCCGAGGTTCGCCCCGCCTGTGCAGCCATTCGATTCGTTTTTCCGCCTCGGGCCGCCGTGCCATCGCGGCGAAGGCGTCGGCGTTAATTCCCACCGGAAACGCGGAGACCGACAGGATATTTCCATTAACGCGCAGGATCTCATCCGAGATCATCTCGCCTCCCATGTGCTCACGGGCGAAGCGACAAAAATTCGCCTGGTCCAATTTGGTTTGAAAGCCCAACACGTCACATTGCACGAGCGCGTTCATCAACCACTCGTGCTCGGGCATGGCGAACAGCACGTCCGGTGGTGGAAACGGAATGTGCAGAAAAAACCCGATCCGATTGCGAATGCCGCGCGCGCGCAGGCCCGCCGCCAGCGGAATGAGATGGTAGTCATGGACCCAGACGAGATCGCTCACGTTCAGCAATGGCGTCAGCGCTTCGGCGAAGCGATCGTTGACTCGCCGATAGGCTTCGCTGCTTTCCTGGGTGAAGCGGGCGAGATCCAGTCGGTAGTGGTGAACCGGCCACAGCGCCGCGTTGCAAAATCCGAGGTAGTATTCTTGGTAGTCGTTCTCGGTGAGCGGCATGGTGATGATTGTCAATTTGTCATGTCGCGTGCATGCGATGGCGACGCCCGACTCGTCCGCGACGATTTCGCCATTCCAGCCGAACCATATGCCGCCATGTTCGCGCAGACCCTCGAGAATACAAACGGCGAGCCCGCCCGCCGCCTGGCAGTCCGGGTTCGCGACTCGGTTGGACACAACGATGAGGCGTTTCATATCGCCTTCTCCCATGATCGCGACAACCGCATCGCGCAATTGATGATGCCGACCATTGAGTAGGTTTGAGGGTAGTTGCCCCACGGCTCCCCGGTCTCAATGTCGATGTCTTCCGACATCATTCCGAGCCGATTGCGACAGGCGAGCAGTTGTTCGAAATAATCGCGCGCCTCCTCGGCGCGCCCCATCCGCGCCAGCGCGTCGACGCGCCAAAACGAACAGGTGTTGAACGCGGTTTTTGGCGTTCCGAAATCGTCCGGCGCCTCGTAGCGCAAAACATGCGGCCCACGCGCCAGGACCCTTTCGATTTGATCGAGGGTCGACACCATGCGCGGGTCTTGCGGGTCGACGAAACCGACTTCGACCATCAACAACACGCTCGCGTCGAGATACTCGCCGTCGAAGGATGCGACGAAGGCGCCGCGCTGCTGCGACCACGCGCGCGCGAGAATGGTTAGCTTCACGTGATCGGCCTTCTCCCGCCAATCCCGCGCGCGTTCCGGCTCGGCGATATAGTCGGCGATCAGGGAAAGTCGATCGAGCGCCGCCCAACACATGACCGCCGAGCTTGTATGCACGCCTGCCCGTGATCGCAATTCCCACATGCCGGCGTCGGGTTTGTCGAACACCGCGAGCGCCTGCCGTCCCATCTCCTCGAGGCGCAGGAAATCGGTTCGCGCCGGCGGCGAGAACAGACGACGATCGAGAAAAGCCTGGGCGACGCCGAGAATGACGTTGCCGTAGCCGTCGTGCTGGAGGTGTTCGTAGGCTTGATTGCCGACCCGCACGGGGCCCATGCCGCGATAGCCCGGCAGCGACGCGACGATCCGTTCCGTGAGCGTCGACTCTCGACCAACTCCGTAGACGGGCTGAACGTGATTTTGTGTTGCGGACGCGACGACATTCATCAGCCAGCCGAAATAGTTTTCCATCTTGCGCACCGCCGCGAGACGATTCAGCGCCCGCACGACGAAATACGCGTCTCGCACCCAACAGTAGCGATAATCCCAATTGCGCTGCGTGTTGGGAGCCTCCGGAATGCTGGTCGTCAACGCGGCGACGATCGCTCCAGTCGGCTCGTAAGTGCAGAGTTTGAGCGTTGTCGCGGCGCGAATGACGGCGTCCTGCCACTCGTAGGGTATGGCCAATCGATGCGCCCACGTAAGCCAATAGTCTCTTGTGCGGTTTTCGAACGCGTGCGCGGTTTGCTCGACGCCTTCGCTCAAGGTCTCGTCGGCGCCGAGGATGAGATCGAGCGGCCGACTAAGATTGAAAAGCGTCTCGTCGCGGACATAGTCGATCGGCGCGTCGCTGGTTAGGCGCAAGGTCGCGTTGGAGCCTACATAGCGAATATGATGCGAGCCGAACGTCAAGACCGGCGCCGTCGCGCCATAGTCGAAGCGTGGACGCACGCAAATGCGGATGCGCGGACTGCCGGAAATCGGCGCCAGCCGGCGCACGAGCATTTGCGGAAAGAACGGCCGATCGCGCCACCAGAAGCGCGGCGCGAAATCCGTCACGCGGACCGAGCCGTGCTTGCCGTGAAGAATGGTCACGAGAATCGCGGTATTGCCATCGTAATGTTGCTCGCTTTGAGTCTGGTCTTCGAGTTCAATCGCGAAGACGCCGGAGCCCTCCGCGTCCTTGGGCGCGCCGAGCAGGCAGTGAAATACCGGGTCGCCGTCGAAGCGCGGCATGCAGCACCAAACGATCCGCGCGTCGCGGTCGATCAAAGCCGCGAACGAACAATTTCCGATGACTCCAAGATCGAGATCGCTCAATGGATTCGCTCCTCATGGCGGTTGTCGACGAGCTCTCCAAGCCAGAGATGAAATTGCCGAAGATCGCGGGCGCGGTATCGGGCGCGCGACTCTCCGCCGCCGATCTTGATCGAAACGCCGCCCCGCGCGTTCACCACCGAAAACCCCGCCTCGTCGGTGATATCGTCGCCAGCGAACAGTGGCGTGCGTCCAAGGAAAGGGCGTTCGCGCAAGAAGGCTTCGATCACGTTCCCCTTGTCGCTGCCCCTAGGCACGACTTCGAAAACCATTTTGCCATGGAGCAGGCGCAGGTCGGGGCGCTTCCCGACGACGTCGTGGATAAGCTCGCAGTAACGCCTTTCGAGATCCGGGCGGAGCCGATAATGCAGCGCGACCGCTCCCGGCTTTCGTTCGATGATCACCCCGACCTCGTCGCCCACCACCTTCTCGATCACGAAAGTGATCGGCGAAATGTCCGGGGCGACTCTCGAATGCATGACACCGTCGGCGTCTCGACGCTCGAGGCCATGCACGCCCGCGACGGGCAATTGGAGCGGGCGCATGAGCTGATCCACGACCGCGATTTCGCGACCCGACACCACGGCCAAGGCGCCGCCCGCCTTTTCTTTCAGCGCCTCCAGTAAACGCAGGGTGGAAGGGTCCACGCGAACAGCGTCGGGGTGATCGACGAGCTCCGCGAGAGTGCCGTCGAGATCCAGGAAAATCGCGTAGCGTCCGATATCCTCAATTTTGGGCAGCATGGTCTCGGCCCTTGACACTAGGTTCGTCAAATACCCGCCCGCTCGCTCCTTCACGGCGCCCTTTGCGCGGTCCAGCTCCGCATGGCGCTCTTGAACGACGGGTGTTCCGGCTGGAGCCAATCGAAACATGGTGCGCGAGGGAGCGGTTTCAATCCGCGCCGAGCCGCGGGACAGCGGAGCCAAGCGGCCTGGGGACGCGCGACGATCGAGTCCCCATCGCGTCAACGCCTATTCGCCACGCGGCACTGGCGCGGCCATTGCATTGAACTCGCCGAGCTCCGACGCCATCGATTCTACGGCGCCGGAGTCGGCCGGCGGATCAACGCTGTTCCGAGGAGTAAAGCTGTGATTTTGACAGTTCGGGGACGCCATTGAGACGGGGGTCATCCTTGGGATTGACGTAGTCGATATCCCACGGCCCGACCGCGTTGATTTGCACGATCGAGTCCTCGTCGACAAAGACGTAATGAACGACGCCCTGTGGCATCGAGGAAAAGCTTCCCGCGGGAAGGACCTCGACACTGGCGCGATCAGCCGCTTTCCCCATTCCTAAGCCGAAGTTCCCAGAGATGACCGTAATGATCTCCGGTCGAACATGCATGTGCGGCGGGATGCTGTAACCCTTCGGCATTTTTAGTCGCACCGCGAACACGCCGGCCATTTTGGGGTCGCCATACAGAACCGCCGATTCCGCTCCCGCGGGAAGACCAACTGGCCCCGGGCCCCATTTGATCTCCTGGGGTCGGTAAGTCTTGTGCGTCTCAACCATCGTCTCGGCCAGAGTCGCCGAGCAGAAAACCATCGCAAGGCCGGTCATGAGACCCACTGATATCCGCGCCATAGCCTCCTCCCTTGAAGTCGCCCGATTGGGCAAACGCTTCTTCGCAGCGCGAAAATCCTCCAGCGTTTGGACCTTGCCTGACCTTATATCTTTCGGACGGTTCCGCTCGAGGCGAAAGCACCCCAGTCGACCGCGCCGCGAACACTCCGGTCTTTTCCCAATCCCGAACGAACAACCATATAGAGCGCGAGTCGCGAAGGTTTCCATTTAGTCGAATTTTTCGCCCGGTTCTTGCCGGCTTGGCCTCGTCGGCGACGATGATGGACTCGCTGGCTGTCGCGTCACGCCGCTCGCGGCGCTCGGCGAGTTGGATATGGGTCGGCGCGGGCGGCGTGTGGAGGATGAAGCGCTGGACAAAGACGGAGCCGCGGTCAAACCTTTGAACACCCGGCGCTTCAAAAGTGATTTGATTTAGCGAGGACTGATTGCCGGGCAAGTTTCGTGTCCTACGTCACGTCACAAAACCATGCTTCACTCCGAAGTCACTCGGGCCGCGTAATTCCTGGCGCTTCAGGATGACGAATTGTTTCAATTCCAAGTCCGTCGTGACGACGCCTCCATTCATGGGTCGGTGGAACGCGGGGGCGCTTCCGAATCCACGCCGCTCGGCGAGCTTTATTGCCAAATCGGCTATCGGCGACGTCACGGTTACGTCCAAGCGTGAGGCCGTCGAGGATTTCGCGCGATCGGTCGCGACGCCGAGTGATCGAGGCGGTGTCCGCCCCCGACCGCTGTCGGCGACAAATTTAGGACGCAAGGCCGGCGCGCGGCCCTTTCAACGAAGCATCATGATTGGGAGCGAATAATGGATGCGGCAGTGGCGACCAACGAGGCCGGCGCGAACGCTCTGACCGCGCCCTCGGATTGTCGTGAACTCGGCGGCGTTATCGCTTCCGCGACTCCGGTCGTCCTAACGGTTCAAGATGTCCTGGCGACGGATACGATTCTTGCTATCGGTGTCGGCAGTGAGATTACCGATCCGCCGTTGCCGGCCGACATTCGCGATCTCTTAATGTCCACGGCTCGGTTCGCCGAAGCAGTCTTGCGGCTTGATCGACGGGGCGCCAGTCCTGAAGCGGATGGCCTCTGCTATGATTCCTTAGCGGCCGTCAAACTCAGCCTCCGCAGGATCGCGTGGTCCCGCGCGCTCGAGTGAAACAACAAGAGCGGCGCGGCGACGCACTTCAGGGATGAGAACATCGCCGACGAGCGCCTGGATCTGGACGCGCTGGCGTCAATCCGGCGGCACTCTAATCAAATACGATCAGGGCATATTGCGCGAGTTCTATCGCTATCTTCGCGCCGGTGGCGACGGCGGCGGCCAAACATGCGTTCATGATTAGATTAAGATGGTCAGGGTGCATGGCTTTTCGACCTTGCATTGAGCGGCGGGGTTTAACGCCCCCAAAAAAACTCAACCGCAACCACCCGCAATTTTGATGCCAAAACGCTTGTTTTTTCCTTAACCTCAAGGCCGCCCCGCGGCCGTTCTCGACGATGAGGATGAGGCGACCTATATCACGCTGAAGAGCGACATCCGCCGGGCGATAATTCGGAGGACGAAGATGCCGGAGGGACTTTTGAAACTGATGGTCATGGGGTCGATCGGCCTCTTTATTGGGGCGGCGATCGCGGGCTACGCCTTTAGTATTTGATGAAGGGTGGTCTTGCGCCGGCAAATCGCTTCGCCTGCTGTTTAAACAGGGGAAGGGTTTCCCGATAACCAGACGCCGCGAAGGAGCGGGTCTGGAAGCGCGCATCGCGACTGATTGGTTTTCTTGGCGCTCCCTAGGGGAATCGAACCCCTGTTTTCGCCGTGAGAGGGCGACGTCCTAGACCGCTAGACGAAGGGAGCGTACGCGACGTTCTATAGACCGCCGTTTCTTGCGTGGCAAGCGCGCCGCAGGCGTTTGAGGCGCGCGGCGGCGCGCTAAAAACTTGGCTCTATGCCGCCGGTCGCGAGGAAATGCTCGAGCCAGTGGATGTCGTAGATGCCGTTCTGCACGTCGGCGTTGCGCACCAGCGTGCGGAATAGCGGCAGCGTCGTGTCCACGCCGTCGACGATGAATTCGTCGAGCGAGCGGCGGAGGCGCATCAGCGCCTCGGTGCGGTTGCGGCCATGCACGATGAGTTTGCCGATCAGCGAATCGTAATTGGGCGGGATCGAATAGCCTTGATAAACGGCCGAATCGACGCGCACGCCGACGCCGCCCGGCGGATGGTAATAGGCGATGCGGCCGGGCGAGGGGCGGAATGTCGAATGATGCTCGGCGTTGACGCGGCACTCGATCGCGTGGCCGAAAAAGGTCACGTCCTCCTGCCTCAACGACAGCGGCGAACCGGCGGCGACGCGGATCTGTTCGGCGACGAGATCGACGCCGGTGATCGATTCCGTCACCGGATGCTCGACCTGGATGCGCGTGTTCATCTCGATGAAATAGAAGCCGCCATTCTCGTATAAAAATTCGATCGTGCCGGCGCCCGAATATTGCATCTTGCGCATCGCTTCCGCGCAGATTTCCCCGATCTCGCGCCGCTGGGCGTCGTTGAGCGCGGGGGAAGGGCTCTCCTCCCAGACCTTCTGGTGGCGCCTTTGCAGCGAACAGTCGCGCTCGCCGAGGTGGATCGCCTGGCCCTTGCCGTCGCCGAACACCTGAATCTCGATGTGACGCGGCTTTTGCAGATATTTTTCGAGATAGACGGTGTCGTCGCCAAAGGCCGCCTTCGCTTCGGTGCGCGCGGCGACGATGGCCTGCGCCAGCTCCTGCTTGTCGTTCGCGACCTTCATGCCGCGGCCGCCGCCGCCCGACGCCGCCTTGACCAGCACGGGATAGCCGATCTTCTCGGCCGCGAGCAGCGCCTCGCGCTCCCCGGTGATCGCGCCCTCCGAGCCCGGCACGCAGGGAATGCCGAGGCGCTTCGCCGTCAGCTTGGCTTCGATCTTGTCGCCCATCAGGCGGATATGCTCGGCCTTGGGGCCGATGAAGGTGATGCCGTGCTCCTCGAGAATTTCCGCGAACCGGGCGTTCTCGGAGAGAAAGCCATAGCCGGGATGCACGGCGTCGGCGCCGGTGATTTCGCAGGCCGAGAGCAGCGAGGGAATGTTGAGATAGGAGTCGCGCGCCGGCGCGGGACCGATGCAGACCGACTCGTCGGCGAGCTTCACATGCATCGCATGGGCATCGGCGGTCGAATGCACGGCGACGGTGGCGATGCCGAGCTCCTTCGCCGCGCGCAGGATTCGCAGGGCGATTTCGCCGCGATTGGCGATGAGAATTTTGTCGATCATTTTGCGGCGTCGCCTATTCGATTATGAGCAAAGGCTCGCCATATTCGACCGGCTGCCCGTCCTCGACGAGAATGGCGGTCACGACGCCCGCCTTGTGCGCCACGATATCGTTGAAAGTTTTCATCGCCTCGATCAGCAGCAGCTTGTCTCCCGAAGAAACCCGCGCGCCGATTTCGACGAAGGCCTTGGCTTCCGGATTTGGCCGCAAATAGGCGGTGCCGACCATCGGCGATTTGACCGCGTCGGCGTTGTCGGCATGAGCGGCGCGCACGTCATGAATCGGCGAGGATTTTGACGCTGGCGGCGGCGCGGTCGGGGCGGCTGGCGCGGGAGCGGGCGCCGATTGATAATATGTTGGCGCGAAGGTCGCGGGCGCCAGCTGCGCGGCCGCGCCACGCGTCGCGCGGATGCGCAAATCGCCTTTTTCGATCTCGATCTCGGAGAGATCGCCGTCGTTCAGGAGGCCGGCGATGAGTCGCAGCAGGCTTTCCTCGCGCGAGACGGCCGCCGTATCGGGTGAGGCGGCGGCGAGCGAACTGGCCTTGCGGGGCGGATTGGAAGCTGGGGGTTTGCGCGCCATGGATGCTCAGGTCTTTCTCGTTGCGTTGGCGAAGAGAGCCTCGAGGGCCAGCAGATAGGAGTGCGGGCCGAAGCCCGCGATCACGCCGCGCGCGGCGGGCGAGATATAGGAATGATGCCGGAAGCTTTCACGCGCGTGGACATTGGAGAGATGAACCTCGATCACGTCAGCCTTCGCGCCCAGAATCGCGTCGTAAAGCGCGATCGAGGTGTGGGTCAGCGCGCCCGCGTTCAAGATCACCGGCGCCCCGGCGGCGCCGGCTTGCTGAATCCAGGTGACGAGATCGCCCTCGGAGTTGGATTGTTTGAAGACGAGCCCGACCTTCTCCGCGGCGCAACGCCCGGCGAGCGCCGCGCGGATGTCGTCCAGCGTCGCGTCGCCATAGATTTCCGGTTCGCGGCCGCCCAGAAGATTGAGGTTGGGGCCGTTTAGGACGTGGACGGCTAACATGAATGCACCAGAAGCTAGGCGACGCGCGCCGCTGGAAATTCCATAAACCCGTCGGCGCCGCAAGGAAAGCCCCGCGGATCGCTTCTCCCTTGTCCCACGAGTGGGAGGAGGGAGACCGCGGGCCCGATCAGCAGGCGGATTTGCCGCATTTGCGAATATTCTCGATCTTCGTCTTCATTTCAGCGTAGGGCAGGCCGCCGACGAACGCCTCCTTGCCGAGAATCCAGGACGGCGTGCCGTTAAAATGGAGATCGTCCGCGAGCTTGCTGACTTCTTGCAGGCTCTCGTGAATGGCGGGGCTCTTCAAATCCTTTTCGATCTGGTCCGTGTCCGCGCCGAGTTCCTTGGCGGCGGCGATCGCCTGCGCCTTGCCGATATGGCCGCGCGCGCCCAGCAGCTTACGGTGAAACTCCCAGAACTTCTGTCCCTTGAACTGATGCCGCAGCGCGGTCGCGACCTGCGCGACCTCGACCGATTCCGGCCCGAGAATCGCGAAATCCTTCAGCACGACGCGCAATTTCGGATCGGTCTCGATCAGCTTGGCGACATTAGCCAGCGATTGCTTGCAGTAGCCGCAGTTGTAATCGAAAAACTCCACCAGCGTCACGTCGCCGTCGGGATTGCCGACCACCGCCTGATTCGGGGAATTGAACAATTTGTCCGCCTCCTTCGTCAGCGTCTTTTCGCGGGCGCTGTTCTCGGCGGCTTTCTCCCGCTTGTCCAACTCGTCGATGACCTCCTTGATGACCTCCGGATTGGCCATCAGATATTCCTTGACCACGTTGCCGATTTCGGCCTTCTGATCACTTGTGAATTCGGCGGCGCGCGACGGCGCCGCGAGCAAGAAGGCGCTCGCCGCTAGTAGTGCGGCGCAGGCGGTCGAAGTCCAGATACTAAAGCGCATTGCTATCCCCTGTAGACCGCCTTGGCGGCGTGTTCTCGATTTAAAGCACGAGTGCTTCGAAACATTGTATTTTTGTCCGCGCGGGAGAGCCTCGACGCGACCCGGCCGGAGCCTCCGCGGCCGCGTCGATCATGGCTCCGAACGCACGCCGTCATTGACCAGCGCCGAGCCGAGCCCGATACCGGTTTTTATTTCGCCAAGCGTTCGCAACTTCAGCGAAAGCAGGATCGTTTGATTGCGCGCCGGCGGGCCCGTCGCGGCTTGAGGCGCGTAAATCGACGTATAGTTAACCGACAATTCCGTGCATTCGTCGACATAACCCGCGCCAAGACCCAACGCGGCGATCGAGAAGACAGGCGCCGAACCGGTCAGATTGACGCCGGTCAGCGTCAAGGTGTTCACGCCGGTCAACGCGGTGGTGAGCAACTGGTTGGTGGTCAAGGAATTATACAAGTAGCGGCTCATGTCGAACGTGACGTTGCCGGCCACGAAGTAGTTTTTCGTCAGGTTGTAGCGAGCGTTGGCCGCCAGACCCTGCCGCCGCACGTCGAAACCGATTTGCGGCTGAGCCGTGTAGTTGGCGTAGTGTAATTCCAGCGTCAGCGGCTGCAACCTGTACGAGGCGAAGAGGTCGATGCGTTTCGCCGCCAGCGTGCCCGGGTCGAAGCGGCCCTTCCCCACGAAAGCAGGGGAATCGCATATGAGTATATTTGGTCTTTTGGAAAGTAACTTGTTGCGGGTCGGGTAAGAACGGATTCTTTCGGAGACTTCTCGATTCGGGAGGTTCTCGTGCGGGCGCTGATATCGATTTTCCGTGAGGTTCGCGATCCGCGCGACATGAATGCGCGTCACGATTGCGCGTCGATGTTGTTCGTCGCGCTGA
>JBAUVQ010000488.1:0-5188 GCA_049583305.1 Methylocystis sp. | reverse complement strand
AGCGAGGGCGGAGCCAGAGACCAGCGCCGCGGCGAAACCGAGCGCGATTAGTTTTCCGAACATCTTCATTGCCTTGACCTTCAAAGTTTGCTCTCGGGATCAGCTGGGGCAAAGGATTGCTTGGGCCCAGCGCCAATCATTCACGATCACCCCCGCGAGGCCCGTCGTGTGGCCGCGCACCTTCGCGCGAATAGGGCTTGCTTGGCAAGGAGATTTGTCCTCTCGAATCGCTCCAGCTTCGCGCTCGGGCTCTCTTCGATCCGAGCAACGTCAATCGAACCCCGTCAGGCCCGACATAAGAGCAAAATCCTCTCCCTGAAATTATTCCTATACAAGGAGGGTTTCGTACAGGCTTAGCGTCGCGGCGCACATGCTTTCGATGGAGAAGCGGCCGCGTACGAAATCGCGCGCTCGCATGTTCAGCGCCTCTCGCGCCGAAGCCGTGAGCGTGAGAGCTTCGACGATCGCGCCCGCGAGCGCCTCCGCGTCGCCTGGAGGAACCCGCCAACCCGTGGCCTGGGGCGCGCCCGCTTCGGGGGGAGCCAGCACGATTTCGGCGGCCGCGCCAATATCCGAGACGACCACCGGCGCCCCCATCGCTTGCGCTTCGACGGCGACGCGCCCAAACGCCTCGGGTTCCGTCGACGGAACCACGGTGACGGCGGCGGCGAGGTAGGCGGCGGGCATATCGGCGCAAAAGCCGGGCGCGCGGATAGCGCTTGAAAGCCCCTCTTTCTCGATCCGCCGCTCCAGATTTTGTCGGAATTCGTCGCTCCGCGCGTCGCCCGCGAGGATAAAGCGCACGTCGTCGAAGCCGAGCGCCTTGATACGCTTCGCCGCCTCGATCAGGACGAAATGCCCCTTACGGGCGGTCAGTCGCGCGGGCAGCAAAACGAGACGTTGGTGCGGCTCGACTCTCCAATCGGCGCGAAGGCGCTCCACGCGTTGGGGTTCGACGGCGAGCGGCGAGAATTGGCGCAGGTCGACGCCTCTTGGCACCACGGCGACGCGTCCCGAGGCTTCCGGGTGGAATTGTTCGATGCGCCGCGCGGTGAACCGTGAATTGGCGATCACAATATCGCCAGCGGCCATGATCGCGTTATACCGTCGCTTGATCGACGACGTCCCCGAGTAGGCGCTGTGATAAGTGGTGATGAAGCGCGCGTTCGCTTGGCGCGCCGCGTAATACGCCACCCAGGCGGGAGCGCGGGAGCGCGCGTGAACGATGTCGACCCCTTCGTCGCGAAGGACGCGCGCCAGCCGAACTGAGTTTAGCGCCATCGCGAAAGGATTTTTGGTGGCCGCCGGAAAGGGCAGCCAAATGCCGCCTTTACTCTGCAGTTCGCTAACCATTCGGCCGCCGCGACACGCGACTAGGCTCCGCGCTCCAGCCTGCGCCAGGGCTTGCGCCATATCCACGGCGCTACGTTCGGCGCCGCCAGATTGAAGATCGGGGATGATCTGTAGTACCGTCCGGCCGGCAATTGATCGATCGAGCGGAACCTCGATAGGGCTGTTACGAAACTTCAACATTATGCGCGCCCATAATTTGCGCGGAACGCTCGCGCAAAACCAAAACCGCTGGCGTTCGCCCGATCTGGAGAGCTACCGCATGCTCGCGTGACCAGCGAGTCGAGCCACCACCCCGGCGCTTTTCCGCCTTCGCCGGACGTTCATATTGTCTTACGTGTTGCTTAATCAATTATGATCAATTGTCTCGCAATCAACTCACATGGAAATAAGGACGCCGCGAAGGAGGCTCCAATGGCCCGCCGCGCCGCGCTTTTTCGGAACATATCCCCGCGAACGAAGGCGATACGCTCGATTACACCACACCGCCAACCCCGACTGATCTCGAGGATGGAGTTGTCGACCGCTTGGTCCGCGCGAGGAAAGCTCAAACAATCGACAAATCCCGGGGCCTTTTTCGGCTCAATCCGAACCAGAAATACTCGATCGGTTTCCTCGCAGAGACTTCACAAAATTCGCGGCCGCGCCGAAAATCCCGCGTTCGGAAGTTTCTGGCGCCACGCGATCCGATCTGCGTTTGACCGCGCCAAACCATCCGACAACCACGTTTTTGTCGTCCGCGGCCAGAGACGACTCCGGTATGTTCGGCTCGATGCTTGGCGCCTCGAGCGATCGATACAACTTCTCGATATCGATCCGGCTCCATGAATAGAGAGTGGAAATCCTTCGATTCGGATCGGTCGCATCGACGCCGCGTTCGTCGACGCGAGTGATTCGAACAGGCGTGTCCACGATCCTGTCGCGGGTTCGCACGGGCAACGAAACTATTGTTTTTTCTTCTATTGCTCGCCGTAGCGCGCCGATTGTCGCGCTTTCCATTCGCGCCCGCTCCGACGCCAGTTGTCGATCCTCCATCATGGATCTCACGAGCAGCCAGCCCGCGCCGAGCGGCAAGGCGATGCCGAAAACTGGAATCGTCAGGATCGGATAAGCGGCCCAAAGCGCCAGGGCCGCCATTCCAAGCCCGATCGACCACGCATGATCCTTAAAGAATTGGCGCGAAGGACAGAGCTGTCTTACTGCTTCGACATCCAGCCACAACCGCGACATTTCGTTCCCTCTCGTCGGAGCGTTGCGCAAAACTTTTACTGGCTGTTCGATCGGCGCCGATCGCAGCCCGCTGGAGCGGGGTCGATCCGCTCCAGGCCATTATTCGCCGTCGAAAGGACAAATCCAAGACGACGGCGCTTCAATACAGCCACACCGCTGTACGCGCGGTAGCGCCCTGGCCGCCATCACTCCCCAACGACCTCCAGGAACGCCTGCGCCGCCTCCTTGCGCTCGAACACATGAGGCGAAAGCCCGCGCTTGGTCATCGCCTCCTTCATCTTCAAGCGCGCGAAGGCGCTGGTCGCGTAACGCGCCGTCGACGCGTAATGATGCTCCATCATAAATTGGATCATTTCCGCGTAATCGTCGTAAAGCGGCTCGGCGATCTTGGCGCCATCGTGGTTCACAACCGAATTGACGCGCTTGCCGACCTTCTCGCAGGCGGAGATCAGCGCCTTGCGCAATTCGTCCACGTCCTTCTTGGTGCGGGCGTGCCAGCCCTCGAGATTGACGAAGAGGATGTTCCGCTCCGGATCGTACTGGATGCGCTCATGCAGATTGAGGTTGAGCAGCTCCGCCAGCAAGCCCATCGGCTCGTCGATGAAGAGGCGGCGATCCATCGGTTCCGGCTCGTTGACGATCGGCTTGAACGCCATATGCGCCAAAATGTCCTTTTCTATGTCGATGCCTGGCGCCACCTCGATCAGCTCGAGCCCCTTGGGTTGCAACTGGAACACGCAGCGCTCGGTCACATAGATTACGGGCTGCCTTCGCTTCTGCGCGAATTTGCCGGAGAAGGTGATCTGCTCGACGAAATTCAGGAATTTGCGATTTCGGCCTTCCTTGATGATCTTGACCTTGCCGTCCTCGATCGCGATGTCGAGACCGCCATTGGTGAAAGTTCCCGCGAAAACAACGCTGCGCGCGTTCTGGCTGATGTTGATAAAGCCACCGCAGCCGTTGAGGCGGCCGCCGAATTTGCTGGTGTTGACGTTGCCCTGCACGTCGCATTCGGCCATGCCGAGGCAGGTCATGTCGAGCCCGCCGCCGTCGTAAAAGTCGAACTGCTGGTTCTGCTGGATGATGCTGTCGGCGTTGGAGGCGCCGCCAAAGCTCGAACCACTCGCCAACACGCCGCCGATCGCGCCGGCCTCGGTGGTCAGAGTGATGTAGGGTGTGAATTTCTCCTCATTGGCGACGGCGGCAATGCCCTCTGGCGCGCCGACGCCCAGATTCACGACGCCGTTCGGCGGCAGTTCGAAGGCGGCGCGGCGCGCGATGACCTTGCGCTCGTCGAGCGGCATTTTGGCCATGCCTTCGACCGGCACGCGGATTTCGCCGGAAAGGGCCGGGTTGTACATGACCCCATAATTCATGCGATGCAGTTCCGGCGACTCCGCGACGACCACGCAATCGACCAGAATGCCCGGGACTTCCACGTCCTTGGGTCGGATCGACCCCTGTTCGACGATGCGTTCGACCTGGGCGATCACGATTCCGCCATTATTGCGGGCGGCCATGGCTTGCGCGAGATTGTCGAGGACGAGCGCCTCCTTCTCCATGCTGATATTGCCGGAGGGGTCGGCCGACGTGCCGCGGATGAAGGCCACGTCGATCTTGGTCGCGATATAGAACAGCCACTCCTCGCCCATGATGCTGTGATATTTGACGATGTCTTCGGTGGTGACTTCGTTCACCTTGCCGCCGCCGAAGCGCGGATCGACGTAGGTATAGAGGCCGACCTTGGAAAAGAGGCCAGGCTGCCCGGCCGCGCAGGCGCGATAGAGCTGCGAAATGACGCCCTGCGGCAAATTATAGCCGAGAATCTTGTTGTCCTGGGCGGCCTGGGCGACCTTCGGCATGCGCCCGAAATTGGCGGCGATGACCCGGCCCAGCAGCCCTTCATGGTGCAGGCGGCCGGTGCCGAGGCCCTTGCTGTCGCCGGCGCCGGCGGTCATGATGAGAGTGAGGTTCTTGGGGTGGCCCGTCTCCACGAAGCGCTTTTCCAAGCCCATGTGGAGCGCTTCCGGGATGCAACTCTGGACGAAACCGCTGGTGGTTACGACGTCATTGTCCCGGATGAGCGCCATCGCCTGGTCCAGCGTGGTGACCTTGTTGTTCGCCATTTCCTTCAGCTTCCCCTCTTTGGCCCCACTCTTCGTCTTCGTCGCCGACCACGGCCTTTGTCTTCGGCGCGAGCGGTGGATGACCCTAAAAAACGCCCGCCCAAGGCTAGAGATTGAGAGAGGCTTTCGCAATAGATAAACCCCAGCGACGAAAGCCCTGGCGTCGACGCGCGGTGAAGGGATCCTAAATCGTGGACGTTTAAGGCGTCTCCTTCTTGGGCGGCGACCCAATTTCGTCAAATTGGCGCGCTCTAACGACTTTTGCCCCGAATCGATTGGGGAGGGCTTGCGACCAACCATCGGAGCTTCCGCCATGACGCCGCCGCGCGCTATTCTCTATATTCTCGCGCTTGGTTTGGGCCTTGGGGTCGAGACGGCCCTAGCTCACGCGATTGTCGTCGCCGCCACGCCCAGCCCCAACCAAAAGGTTTCCGTATCCGAACTCAAAATTGAAATTCGCTTTAACACCCGGGTAGATCTGG
>JBAUVQ010000487.1:0-1867 GCA_049583305.1 Methylocystis sp. | reverse complement strand
CCCTTACGCGGTCGAGCGCGAACAGGAGTTGGAAATACATCGGCTGCTCCGCCCACAGAGTGCCGTCGTTGTCGAAAGTGGCGATGCGCTCCTCCTCGGGGACGAAGTCAGGCGAGTCGCGCCGCGTCACCCGGTCGACGAAAGCGAGCAGCGCCTTTTTTGACGCCGTGTCGTTCCAGGATCGCAGAGGGTCGCTCGCCACCCGTTTCGCCGCGGCGGGGACAGCAAAGAGCGCCGACAAAGCGGGGAGGCCGGCCAGCGCGGACATCAGCGCGCGGCGGTTGATCCCCGGGGAAAAAGGGTTCCGATACATGGACGGCTCCATTTGAGCGTTATCGACAGCGTCGCGATGGAAACCGAGCCGCCCAGATTGTCTTTGCCTTGGTCCCGCCGGGATCGTTAGGATTTCAGCTCCCATGCCTTCAATTGCTTGCGAGCCGTCCCAAAATTGCCGAGTTGATACACGGCCGCCCCGGCGGGCGAGAATGTGAACAGATCAAACGGTTCGGTGAGTAGTTCCCTCAGATAATTCTGGGATGCGATGCCGACGGTGATGTGCGGATTGAATTGTAAGCCAGTCGCTTTCGGCACGAAGGTCGCGACGTAATCGATCGTCGGCCGGTTGATCTCGGGATCCTCGGGCGGGGCGGCGAAGGCGGCGGCCGTTCCCTTTCTCGTTGTGTAACGGGCGACCGCGCGGATTAATTTGGCTTGCAGCTTGGTCAAATAGCTTGTTGGCGCGACGACAATACCCGCGACGCCGTTCTCCCGCCAGGGGATGTAGTAGTATTTGAACGCCTTCAAATGCCAACTAGCCGCCTTCTCCTTGTCCAGAACCTTGCCGACCGCGTCGTAAACCTTGTCGAGGTCCGCGGTCCGGACGTATCGCTGCAGGAGCGTGAGATGCGGGTGGTGCGTCTCGTCAAATGCGAAGCCCCGCGGGTAATCCTTGAGCAGGCGGGCGTTCGCGGCCTCCGCGCGCTGGACCATCGCGGCGTCCGGCTCCAACGCGATATCGATCGCCGTGACCGGGTTTTCGGCCGCGCCGGACCGCTCCGCGAGGCCGAGCAGCGACGCCAACCCAATGCCGACCGCGGTCACGCCGTTTGTAAATTTCCCCATGGGACGCTCCTGTCGCGAATGCGGATCTAGCCCGCCGGCCGGTTCTTGATGAGATCGCTCACGACCGATGGGTCCGCGAGCGTCGAGGTGTCGCCGAGCGCGCTGAATTCACCTTCGGCGATCTTGCGCAGGATGCGCCGCATGATCTTGCCGGAGCGGGTTTTCGGCAGGCCGGATGCGAATTGGATCACGTCCGGCGAGGCGATCGGTCCGATTTCCTGGCGCACCCAGCCGACCAGCTCCTTGCGCAAATGTTCGTTCGGCTCGGCGTCGTCCATCAGCGTCACATAGGCGTAGATGCCCTGGCCCTTGATGTCGTGCGGATAGCCCACCACAGCCGCCTCGCAAACCTTGGCGTGAGCTTCGAGGGCGCCCTCGACCTCCGCCGTGCCGAGGCGATGGCCGGAGACGTTGATCACGTCGTCGACGCGGCCGGTGATCCAGTAATAGCCGTCCTCGTCGCGCCTCGCGCCGTCGCCGGTGAAATATTTGCCGGGATAGGCGGTAAAATAGGTTTGCGCGAAACGGTCGTGATCGCCAAACAGCGTGCGGGCTTGCCCCGGCCAGGAATCGGCGATCACCAGATTGCCTTCGCACGCGCCCTCGAGCGCTTGCCCGGTCGCGTCGACGATTTCGGGAACGACGCCGAAAAACGGCTTCGTCGCCGATCCCGGCTTTAGCGCCGTGGCGCCCGGCAGCGGCGCGATCAATATGCCGCCGGTTTCGGTCTGCCACCATGTGTCGA
>JBAUVQ010000486.1:0-6436 GCA_049583305.1 Methylocystis sp. | reverse complement strand
CCGCAGGACCGCGCGCTCCCGCCGCGAAGGCGGGCTATGTCAGAACTCAATAGACAAGTCTCTGTTTGCGCTCATTAGAAATGTCACGGGACTGTTCCGCGGCCGTGGGGTTCGAGCAGCGCGGCGCAGCTTGTCGGGTTGCGCAGCCGCGCTGCTCGAACTGATCCACAGTCTCGCCTCACGCTTTAGCCTACCTTGAAAATCCCCTTGGCCTGGCCTCCACGGCGCGGCGCCTTTTTACTGCGGCTCTCGCCGAGTTCTTTCTGCCGCTCCGCGACATAGGCCAGAACCGCCCCCAATCGCTTGTTCTCGACAATGGCGGCTTGGTCGACCTGCCGCACCTTGTCGAAGATGCGATAGGGCAGTTCGCGGCCCTTGTGTTTGATGACCAAGCGCCCGTCCGGATAGTCGAAAACCATCACGCGCTGACGGGCGAGGGGACGCGTGACCTCGTTCGGCTCGAGAATGAACAGCACCTTGTCGTATTGCAGCGTCAAGCTGTTGGAGACCGTACGCTCCTCCCTCCAGGCGAAGGCGTCGTCGAGATCGTCATCCTGGGCGAGCGGCCGGTGAACGTCCTTCTCGCTGAAGGGCGCCTTCGCGAAGCGGCGATTATAGTCGTCCATGAACGCCGGAAGGAACGCGTTGCCTGCTTCCATCGTCGAGATTCCGGCAAGCCGAAGCTCCTTCACAAGTCGATCCTGCAACGTCAGATTCGCGCGCTCCACTCGACCTTTCGCCTGGCTCGAGTTCGCGCAGATGATGTCAATGTTGAGCTCATGCAGCGCCCGGCCAAATTGCGTCATGCCGTCGCCGCCGACCGCGCCCGTCTTGTTCACCCGGAACGTCGCATGCTTGTCCGAATAGAAGGCGACCGGCTTGCCGTAACGCTGCAAATATGTGCGCGCCGCGAGGAAATAATCGAACGTCGATTCCGACTCCACAAATCGCAGGTGCATCAGCCGACTGGTCGCGTCGTCGATAAAGACGAGCAGGGTGCACTGCGGGCCACGATCCTCGAACCACCAGTGCTCGGAGCCGTCGATCTGAATGAGCTCGCCAACGCAATCGCGGCGATGTCTGGGCTGGTGGACTGGCTTGAGACGCTGCCGGCGGTCTTGCCAGATTCCTTCGGCCAACATCCAGCGCCGGACGGTTTCGACGCCCAATCGCAACCCGTGACGCTCGGCCAGCTTTTCGGCCGCCAGCGTCGGGCCAAAATCCGCGTAATTCGCCTTGATGAGCGCGAGCGCTTCGGTTCGCACGATCGACGGATAGGACCGATTGCTCGGCTTGCCGCGTCGCTTCGACAACAGCGCCGACGGCCCGTCGGCCCGATAAACTTTCAACAGTCGAAACACCTGGCGAGGCGTCACGCGCATCAACTGCGCGGCTTCCCGAGCCGAAATCCGTTCTCCAATCACATCACGCAGCACGTGTAACCGGTCGATCTCCGCGCGGCTCATCGAAAAAACCGTCATCACTCATTGCTCCCAAACAGGGTCGCCTCGGAATGAGTGACATCTCTAACGGGGAGGATGGTGACCTTTCTAATGGGGTTCTACACTGTCGATTCGCATAATTCGCATTATGGAACTATAATACCAATTATATCAATTAGTTAACAGACTTCCTATCAGACCTCCCGTCCTGTGTAAACCTGTCGACGACAGCGTATTTGCATTTCCGCAGAGCGCCAAAGTCACCGATCTCGGGACGCGGACTGCAAGGCCGGGTTTCCCCATTGGGTGGACGCAATGCCGAGCTCACCGATTTTCGTGTGGACATCAGCATGTAGACCCTCAGAGCCATCAAACGATTCTGTATATTCATGCTCTGTTCCATTAGTTTAGAAAACTTGGTGCGGCGAATCGCGCGAGGGTGATCATCGTCACGCCGACAAAAAGGCAAGCGCTGAGAGGCAGGCGATGAGCCATGAGGCTGTGAGTTTGGAAGGTTCGCGATCCAGCGCTACAGCGATGCGACTCTCCGCACCTGGCCGGCTGCGCTCGCTTCTCATGGATGGCTCCGAGCCTGTCTTGCTCCTCGGAGCGGGTGCGTCGATCACATCCGGCATTCCCGCCGCCGAGAAGACGGTCGAGAGAGTAGCGCGATGGGCCTGGTGCAAGGAACATGGCCGACACCCCGGAGACATTTCGATCCGCCGCTCCGATTATTGGCCATGGCTTACGGGGCAAGCCTGGTACAACCCGGACCTTTCATCCGCCGACCTTTATCCCCACGCGATCGACAATCTGCTCGGGGTGAAAAGCGATCGCCGGGAATTCTTCGAGCAGCTCATCAACCCTCTCGACATTCCTCCTTCCCGCGGATACGTCGCCTTGACCCAAATTCTCCACCAGGGTTGGATCTCGACCGTCCTCACCACCAATTTCGATCAGTGCCTGGAAAAGGCGGCGATCCAGCATAATCGGCCTCACCGCCTCGTTACCATCAGCACGCCAGTCGACTATGTCATGTTCAATTCGGCGCCGCAGGATCCTCAGCTGATTTTCCTGCACGGTTCTGTAAAACATTACACTGACAAGAACCTCACCGACGAGGTCCAGTCTCTCGACGCGCAACTCGTGGAGCGACTAAGACCGCTTCTTCGCGATCACCCGGTGGTCGTCGTGGGCTATCGCGGGACCGAAGCTTCCGTGATGAAGGATTTGTTTTTGGCGCAGGCGGCCTCAGGCGGGTTTTTGCACGGCGTCTACTGGTGCCTCCTGGAAAACGACGTAAGGGGCCCATTCTCCCCGTTCATTACGCAGCTTGCGCATCAGATTCGCTCAAATTTTCAGCTCGTGCCGATTAAGGGGTTCGACGATCTGTTCGAGAAGGATTTGCTCATGAGCATGATCGCCGCCGGCGCCCGACCGACGCGACGACGGTCTGGTCACAGCGTTGGAAGCATGCCCGCTGATATGCGGCCGCTCGAAGGCTTCGACGTCTCGGGCTTCGAGCAGTCCTTCCTTCATGCGCGTCTTTGGCAATATGCCGACAGGACCGACCTTTGGCGGCCAAGAGAAATCGACGCCGCATGGGTTGAAGAAATGACCGACAGGCTGGACCTGGTGCGGCCGGTCGGCACGACGAGAACCCCGACCCTTGCTGGCTGGCTCCTCTTTGCGCGCAATCCGTCGATCGACTTCAAACAAGCGCGCGTGGAATTCCGGGCGACGGGGCCGAACCACTGGCTCCGGGGCCGGTTCGGCGACGATGTCGAGCTCGAGCCGGCTGAACGGGAGGACGAATTCGTCGTCCGCCGCACTATCACCGGAAATCTTTGGAGCCAGCTGGACGACCTTATCGACCTGCTGGCACTCGTAAATTTCCAATTTCGGCTCAAGGCCGAAGTATCCAGGACGGTCAGCGCATACAATGCGATCGCGATAAAGGAGATGATCGTCAACGCGATTGTCCACCGCGACTATGACCGAGACGAAGCGGTTCATGTCGAGGTCCAACCGAAGTCAATCACCGTGACCAGCCCCGGCGGACTGATCGACGAAATTGCCGCGCAAATGGGCGAGCGATCCTTTCAAGAGGCGATCGCAGGGCGAACGAGTCCGATCAAGGGCTATCGCAACCCCGCAATTTCCGACCTTTTTTACGGTGGCGGCCAGATGGATCGCCGTGGCTCCGGTCTGTCCGACATGGTGTTGGCGACCGTGAACAACAACGGCTCTGTCACGTTCGGCCCGTCGCAGGACAATTGCCATTTCATTGTCAGCATCGACGCCCGACCCGAAGCAGTGGATGAAATCACCAACACCGCGCTGCCGGTCGCCGAAGAGACGGTCCGCTATTCATCGAACCTGATCCCGATCGCAGTGATGCCTGCGAAGGTCTGGCATACCGCGACCACCGCTAAATCAAACGCCAGCTTTTATCGGAGCGCCGAGGGTCTGGCCGTTCCGCCTGGACACGTCAGCGACGGCCGCTTCTACACCCTCTATAATTTGGAGGAGCTCGTCGACGCACTGGTCACGCCGTTCGACCCCGGCGATATAGATACGCTGCGCTTTACGGAACTCGTCGACCTCCCCGGAGGTGAGGCAATCGCCTTGAAGCTGCTTCATGAGCTGCTATTCGAGCATCTGAAATGTAAAGGGCTTCAGATCGAATTCGATCGGCGGCGCGCATATTTTGGGCGCGGCGACGAACCTGAATTGAAGGTCAGCTACCAGGGGCGTCTTCGGAAGGCCACGCGGACGGTCGTCAAAGCGCGGACCAAGCGCGACTCCGACGACATCGTCTATTACGAGCACAAGGCGTTCGGCTTCTCGGTCATGCGGTTCAGCGGCGACTGGGCTTTGGTCATCACACCCGGCTATGCTTTCACCCGCGACGGGCTGCGCAAGCCTATCAACCGGGAGCGGACGAACGCCCTGTCGACGCGCCGCTCCGCGCGCGATTTTAATCCTAGCGTTCTTCAGGACGTCTCCTTCTGGCTGGCCGTGCTCTCGGGCGAGGCGGAAGGTCTGTTCGCGCTGGAACATCGTTCGGACAACGACCTCGCGCGCTTCGCGCCATCCGTACTGCTGTCCCACCGTACGCCCACCATCTCGTTCAACGTCTCCGCGTTCGACGGACTTTCGCAGCGCGATCAGGAAATCGACGAGGATATTCTGAAGCTGGACGCGGAGCTCGAAAAGCTGGCGCTTGAGCCGGACGAGGACGAGCCGGACGATGAGAATGGCGCCGAGGACGCGCTGGGGACGGACGGATTGAGCGATGACGATTGATCTTTCGATCATCGAATTGTCGCCCCCACGCCTTCAATTCGGCGGGGCCAGCACTCACAGCGATCCCAAAGCCGGGCTGCTCGCCGCCGGGCCTTTCGATCTTCGGTTCGGATCCGCACGGAAGGATCACGTGCATGTCGGCATCGTCGGTCCTGCCGACCAAGTGGCCGCTGCTCGAAGATGGCTAGAGCGATGCAGTCGAGATATCCCCGTGCTTGGCGAGCCGAGCCTTCTCAAGAAGCCCTTTCCGGGATTCGTCGAAGCTTTCCATAAGAGGCTGGTGGCGCCCGAGGTCTCGTCCATCGCGCTGACGTCCGACACCAACGATGATCTCGCGCGCGCGCTGCAGGGCGACGCCTATCAAGCCTTCCAGCGCGTCGTCGATCTATACGCCGACGCACACGCCCATTTAGCCTCGCGCGACCTCAATCGACCCGACATCGTATTGATGTGCATTCCCGAAAACGTCTTCGATAAGGTCGGTTCCGTCGAACGAAAAGCAACCGAGGAGGAGCGTAAGCGAGCAAAGGCAATCCGGCGCACACGTGAGAGCAGCCAGCTCGATCTGTTTGACATGTTGGAGGAGGTCGAGCAAACGGCGGAAGACTTTTTGAAGCGGGACTTGCGACACGCACTTAAGGCCCGGGCGCTCAGAAACCGATTGCCGATCCAGCTTGTCACCGATGCGCTGCTCAATGACACGGCGCGCAACCAGGACCCCGCCACGCGCGCATGGAACTTCGCCGTGGGACTCTATTATAAGGCCGGCGGGGTGCCCTGGCGGTTGCCGCCAACCGGTCCAGACACCTGCTTTGTCGGCATCAGCTTCCATCATTTCCGGACGACGCATCGCGCCATCGTCCGCTCGAGCCTGGCGCAGGCATTTTCAAGCGACGGCGAAGGCTTCGCGATTAGAGGAGAAGGCGTGCCGGTTGAGCCTGATCAAGGGCGGCATGTCCATCTTTCCGAGCAACAGGCGTTCGAACTCGCACGGAATGTCCTGGCGGAGTACGAACTCCGCACCGGCGGAGCGCCATTGCGCGTTGTAGTGCACAAGACCTCCTATTTCGATCCCGCCGAACAAGCTGGTTTCGCGGCGGCAATGAACGACATCCCCATCGTGTCGATGGTCACCTTGGTGCCAAGCCTCTTTCGCCTGCTGCGATACGGTGCTTATCCGCCGAAGGTCGGCACGGTTTGCACCATCAACGGCAATCGGTCTTTCCTCTTCACGTCAGGATTCATGCCGGAACTCGGCACCTATCCCGGCCCGCATGTGCCCCAGCCTTTCGAGGTGCGCTGCCTCGGCACCGAGGGCGCAGTCGCGGCAGCGCAGGATGTCCTCAATCTCACGCGCATGAATTGGAACACAGCCGACATCCGCGGCAAGTGGCCGGTGTCCTTGTCGTTCGCGCGACGGGTGGGAGGAATTCTCGACGAATACGGCGACGACAGTCTTACCGAGACTTCGTTCCGCTACTTCATGTAGGTGATGAGGCAGCCGTTGTGATGATCTCTGGAGTTACCAGATAGTGGTGAGCACCTCACGCAGGTTCGCGCTACGAGGGATTGTTGGTTTGGCCCATGCTTTGTGAAACGGCCACTTTTCACTTCCCGCAGACATCGAGGTTCAAGCGGCAACAGGCGGGATTGGCTCAACAAGACCTTTCTCCGCGAGCGCCATC
>JBAUVQ010000485.1:0-3801 GCA_049583305.1 Methylocystis sp. | reverse complement strand
TTTCAGGCAATGCACGCCGCCGGCGTTTTCCGCGACATTGCCGCCGATCGAACAGGCGATCTGCGAGGAGGGATCGGGCGCGTAATAAAAACCCTCGGTCTCCACCGCCCTGGAGATCGCGAGATTCTGCACGCCGGGCTGCACGCGCGCGCAGCGGTTTTCATAGTCGATTTCGAGGATGCGGTTGAACTTCGACATGCCCAGGAGAATGCCGTCCTCCAAGGGCATCGAGCCGCCCGACAGCGACGTGCCGGCGCCGCGCGGCACGATCTTCACGTTCATCTCATGCGCCAGCGCCATGATCGCCCGCACCTGAGCGACCGTCTCCGGCAGCACGACCACCAGCGGCAGCGCGCGATACATGGTGAAGGCGTCGCAGTCATAAGCGCGGCGCGCGGTCTCGTCGGCGATCACGCTTTGCGCCGGAACAATCGCGCGCAGCCGCGCCAGAAGCTCCTCGCGGCGCGAGAGGATTTCTGGCTCGGGCGCTGGCATCAACAAGGTCATGCCCGGAGCTTACACCCGCTTTGGCACCAGGATCACGCGAAAATCATTGACGTTGGTGCGCGTCGCGCCGGTGACGATCAGGTCGCCAAGCTTCTCGAAGGCGGTGTAGGCGTCGTTGTTGGCGAATAGCGCCTTGAGGTCCACGCCAGCCTTTTGCGCGCGCGCGAAACTGTCGGGCGTCATGATCGCGCCGGCGTTGTCCTCGCTGCCGTCGATGCCGTCGGTGTCGCAGGCGATGGCCGAGATTCCGCCAAAGCCTTCCAGCGCCAGCGTCAGCGCCAACAGAAATTCGGCGTCGCGTCCGCCCTTGCCCTTGCCGCGCACGGTCACGGTGGTCTCACCGCCCGAGATGATCGCGACCGGCGGCTCGAAGGGCTGGCCATGCAGCGCGATTTGCTTGGCTATGCCGGCGTGAACCAAAGCCACGTCGCGCGACTCGCCCTCCAAATCGCCAAGGATGCAGGGCGTGAAGCCGGCCTTCTTGGCCACCGCCGCGGCGGCGTCGAGCGAGCCCTGCGGCGTCGCGATCAAGATGTTCTCGACGCGCGAAAAGATCGGGTCGCCGGGCTTGGGCGTCTCGCAGGCGGGGCTGTTGAGATGCGCCAGCACGGCGGCCGGGGCCTCGATCTTATATTTGGCGATCACCGCCAGCGCGTCCTGGCGCGTCGTGGCGTCTGGAACGGTCGGCCCGGAGGCGATGACCGAAAGATCGTCGTTCGGCACGTCGGAAATCATCAGCGCGACGACTCGCGCCGGCGCGGCTGCCCGCGCCAAGCGGCCGCCCTTGATCGCCGAGAGATGTTTGCGCACGCAGTTCATCTCGGCGATGTTCGCGCCGCTTCTGAGCAGCGCTTTGTTCACGATCTGCTTTTCCTCCAGCGTCACGCCCTCGGCCGGAAGCGCCATCAGCGCCGAACCGCCGCCGGAGATTAGCGCCAGCACGAGATCGTCCTCGGTGAGCCCCTGAACCGTTTCGAGCACGCGCGCGGCGGCTTCGCGGCCGGCCGCGTCGGGGACCGGATGCGAGGCTTCGACGACCTCGATGCGCGAGGTCGGCGCGCCATGTTCGTAGCGCGTGACGACCATGCCTTCCACTGGCCCGGCGTAATGTTTCTCGACCGCGGCGGCCATGGCGGCGGCGGCCTTGCCGGCGCCGACGACGATCGTGCGGCCCCTGGGCGGCGCGATTTTCGCCAGATAGGGCGGCAGGCACAGCGACGGATGCGCCGCGCCGACGGCGGCGTCGAACATTTCGCGAAGGAGTTTGCGGTGGTCGTCGGACATGGCGGGTTCCAAAATGGCTGGACGCCGAAGCGGCGCCTAAAGCCCTCTCCCCGCGCGCGGGGAGAGGGAGTAGCTTCGCGCCTTACGCGCCGGCCATCGAATTGGCCTTTTCGATCAGCGCTTCGGCCATGCGGATCGAAGCGATGTCGATGAGGCGGCCGTCGAGCGAAACGGCGCCCTTTCCTTCCTTGGCGGCCTGGGCCATCGCCTCGAGAATGCGGCGGGCCTTGGTCACTTCCGCCTCGGACGGCGTGTAGACCTGGTTGGCCAGCTCGATCTGGGAAGGGTGGATCGCCCATTTGCCCTCATAGCCCAGCACCGCGGC
The DNA here is from genome assembly GCA_049583305.1 of Methylocystis sp. Classification (GTDB taxonomy): domain Bacteria; phylum Pseudomonadota; class Alphaproteobacteria; order Rhizobiales; family Beijerinckiaceae; genus Methylocystis. The sequence continues at coordinate 1,685 of JBAUVQ010000485.1, read as the reverse complement.
GCGCTTGGCGGCGGCGACATAGCCGTCGGGATCGTTGAAGTCGCCGAACGGCCCGTCGATCGGGCGCAGGCCATAGGCGCGGCAGGCGACCATCATGCGCGTCTGCGCGGCGTGCCATTGGTCGGCCCAGAAATAGTCGCGCTTGCCATCCTTGTCCTTGTCGGAAAGCACACCATAATCGGGGTTCACGCCGCCGATGACGGTGGTGCGGGCGCGGGTCGAGGCGGCGTAATCGGCGACGCCGAAGGACATGGCCTCCAACCGCTTCGACGACTGCGCGATGGCTTCCACGTTGGCCATGCCGAGCGCGGTCTCGATCAGGATTTCGATGCCGATCTTCTTGGTGCGCTTCTTATACTGCTCGATCTGCGTGATCATCATGTCGATCGCATAGACGTCCGCCGGCACGCCGACCTTGGGGATCAACACGACGTCGAGGCGCGGGCAGTTTTCGAGCACGTCGACCACGTCGCGATAGCAGTAATGGGTGTCGAGCCCATTGATGCGCAGCGTCATGGTCTTCTTGCCCCAGTCTATGTCATTGAGGCCCTGGATGATGTTCTTGCGCGCCTGCTCCTTGTCGTCCGGCGCCACGGCGTCCTCGAGATCGAGAAACACCACGTCGGCCTTGGAGGTCGCGGCCTTTTCGAACATGCCCGGCGCCGAACCCGGCACGGCCAGCTCCGAGCGGTGCAGACGCGATGTCGCTTGTTCAATCAGCGTGAAACTCATATTAATTCCCCTTCCTTGGGTGGTTGGCATATCCGGATCGGAACATGCGTTGCGATTAAAAGCTTAGCCGGTGGCTCCGAGGCCGGCGGCGATGCAGCTGATCGAAAGCAGCAACGGAATTTTTATTTTTTCCTTCGCCTCTTCGTCCTGAGCGGCCCTGAACCTGCGCAGCAGTTCGACCTGCTCCCGGTTCACCTCGTTGATGGTCGGCAACCGGTCCGCCAGCCGCGCGCGATAGCTCGGAAAGCGCTCGCCGATTTCCGCGGCGCCGGTGACGCGCAGCACCATGGCTCGCGTCAGTTCGTGCTCCGCCTCGATGGCCGCGAAGATTCTCGCGCGCGCCGTTTCGTCCGACACCAGCGACGCATAGGCGCGGGCGATCGGGAGATCGACCACCATCAAGGTCTTCTCGACCTGATCGAGCACGAGCTTGAACAGGCGCGATTTCTCGAACATCAAGCGCAGGAGATCGAGTCCCTTGTCGCCGCGCGCGTCGAGAAAAGCCTTGAGCCCCGAACCGACCCCATACCAGCTGGTGATCGCGTGACGGTTCTGCGCCCAGGCGAACACCCAGGGAATAGCCCGCAAGTCAGCGAGACTCTTGGCGCCGAAGCGCCGCGCGGGCCGTGATCCGATGTTGAGCATCGAAATTTCCTCGAGCGGACTCGCCGCCTGGAAATAGTCGACGAGATCGGGGTCGCCGATGAATTTGGTGTAGGCGGCCAGCGCCGCGTTCGACATCGCTTCAAACGCCTCGTCGAATTCCTCGCGCGGAACCAGCGCCTCCTCGCGCTCGGATTTGAGCGCGTGCGTGAACACCGAGGAAGCCAGCAGCTCCATCTGATAGGCCGCCGTGCCGCGATTGGCGTATTTGAACGACACCACCTCGCCCTGCTCGGTCGAGCGGAAACGGCCGCGAATGGAGCCCGCGGGCTGCGCGGCGATCGCGTGGC
>JBAUVQ010000484.1:0-3229 GCA_049583305.1 Methylocystis sp. | reverse complement strand
CCCCCCGACTGGACGCGGCGCGATTTACGTTAGACCTCTCGCATTAACGCCGACTTTGGGGAGGGATTGATCGCCCGAAGCGATTTTCGGGAACGAGAGCTTGAACGTCGCGCCGCCTCCCAGCGTTTCTTCCACCCAGATACGTCCACCTAACGCGCCCATCAATTCTTTCGCGATGGCGAGCCCTAGTCCGGCGCCAGGGGTTTGCTCGCTCTTGCGCCAGAAGGGTTCGAATATCAGATCACGATCCGTTCCGGCCACGCCTTCGCCGTGATCGACGACTTCCACGATCGCGTCGACGCCAACCAGAAGCTTGACCATCCCGCCTTCGGGTTCCGCCCTCAGCGCGTTATCGACGAGATTGGCGATCACGGATTGCAGCGCAAATTCACTTGCGTGAATAATAACGGGCGCGCTCGGCGCCTCGAATTCGACCCGACGCCGATGCTTGATCGCGACCATCGCGGCGTCTGACGCGACAGACTTCGCGATCGAGACCAGATCGACTTCGCGAAGAACCTCGATCGACCGTTCGGCCAGCCGCGCCGTGGCAAGGAGCTGGTCGACGACATGTTGAGCTCGGCGCAGATCGCGCTTGAGGTCCTTTTTGAATGTCGGCTCCTCGGGGGCACCCAAGCGCATGCTCAAGATCGCCAGAGGCGTCCGCAATTCATGCGCCGCATTGGCGATGAAGCGGCGCAATCCCCCGACGCCCGCGTCGAGCCTCGCCAAGGTATCGTTGAAAGCGCCGACGAGAGGAAGAATCTCCACGGGCACGGAGCCTTCAAACAGCCGCTGGTCGAGCCCGTCGATGTCGATCCTCGCCGCGTCGGCGGCGACGTCGCGCAATGGCGCCAAGCCTCGGCGCACGGCGAGCCACGTCCCGGCCGAACAAAGTAGAACCCCGACGAAGACATACGGCCAATAGTAGGTGAAAACTACTCCCAGTAGCAGAAAGGGATCGTCCCAACAGAATCTCTCGCCATAAATCGCAAGACGCAACTCGCCGAACGCGGTGCTTTTTGAAGAGACCGAACCCTCGGCGAGCCGTCCGCTGTCGTCCGCGAGGAAATAAGTCATCGCGACCAGGCTGATCGCGGGAGGATCGACCAGGAGGGGCGTCAGTTCAGCCGCCGAGCCGCTCACGGTCATCTTTCGCGAAAGATCGTAGACGGCCAGTCTCAGGGTCGGAACGCGCTGCATTTCCTCGCGTAGCGCGGCGGTCGGCTCGATGCGCAGCGTCCCATCGGCCTCACGGAGCAGCGACGCGATCAGAAGATTCTCCGTGCGACCCAGGGCGAGCGTGTCAATCTTTGAGCTGAAGGACCGAAAGCCGCCGAGTTCCAAGCCTAGACCGACCACCCAGCCGAGCGCGACCGCGAGAATCTGCGCGGGAACGAGATGGGTGATCAGGCGGAAAGTGACGGATCGACGGAATTTCAAAGCTCGATCTCTATCAGCGCGAAGCCGACGCCCTTGACGAGATGGATCATCACGCCAGCTTCCGCCTGCACCAGGCGTTGGCGGAGACGCCACACCAGCGTGTCGAGCGCGTGCGGCTGGACCGCGGCATCATCACCATAAGCTGCATCCAAAAGCGCCTCGCGCGTGCTCACTCTTCCCGATCTCCTGATCAGCTCCTCCAGCAGCCGGAGCTCCCGGCGACGCAGGGAGATCGCATGGCCCGCGACGCTCGCCTCCCGCGAGGCGAAATCGAACGTCAGGGCACCGACGACGACTGGTGGCTGAACCTCAAAACCCGGCCTCCTCAAACAGGCGCGAATGCGCGCGAAGAGCTCCTCCTCCTCGAAGGGCTTGATCAGATAATCGTCCGCGCCGGCGTCGAGGCCGGAAATCCGCTCATTCAGCGCATCGAGCGCGGTCAGCATGATCACGCGGACGCCGGGCTGAATTCCCCGAAGCGTCGGCAGAAGCGACAGGCCGTCGCCGTCGGGAAGGCGGCGGTCGAGAAGAATGAGCTCATAGGCGGAGCGCCTGGCCGCCGAGAGCGCGTCGTCGAGCGTCCGCCCCCGGTCGACAACGAAGCCTTCACTGGCCAATCGCGAGGCGAGCAGCCGCGCCATCTCGGCTTCGTCCTCGATCAACAGAATCCGCATGTCTTCCATCTCACCGCTTTTGGCGACCAGAGAACACCGAGGAATTGTTGCTGTAAAGACACAGTGCGGGAAAATTTCGATGCGCCCGCCGTGGTGAAGTTCCTGTGAAGGCGGCGATATATCGTCGCCCGAAATCAGGCTGATCGATTCGTGAGTAACGATGGCCACAGCGGGAGCCGAAGGTTGGAAGACGGAACTGGAGAAGGCCGCTGGAAGCTGGTCTCGACACACCCGAGGCTGGTTCTTCATGGAGCTGATGCTCGTGCAGCGCATTGCGGGCGCGGCCTACGCTCGTTCGTTTGACGGAGCACGGTCAGCGTCTATGTCAGACTGAAGTCGGAATGACACCAAATTAGCATCGGACAGGGAATGTAAGCCCACGTCCGTGTTCCGAGAGTTCGATCAAGAGCCGAGACCGCTTCTTCATTTAAGCCGCTCGGAGAGTGCAAGTCCAAACTGTCCGAGCGGGAGCGATGATGAATATTCCGGGAGAAATTGGGAGGCTGACGCGGGCTGTCGCTCTTGCGGCGATCGTTTGCGCCCTCGTCCTAAAGACTCTCGTCTTCGCGCCTTCTCCGAGTGCGGTGGGCGAGACATTCGGCGCTTCCGCGGCTGTTTCCGTCTTCGTCCCTGCCGACGACTGTAAGAGCGACGGTGGCGCGCCGCATCGGGGCCCGCTTCACGATCGCGGGCATTGCGCGCTCTGTGTTTCCTGCGGCGCCGGGACGCAAACCGATCGCGCGATTTTGCCCGCCGAGGAAGTCACGTTTGCGACGCCACGCAACGTCAGGGCTTGGCGCAGCGGCAACGACGACGCTCCTTCGAGCTCCACTTCCCGTAAGGCCTGGCGGGCTAGGGCGCCGCCCGCGTCCGCGTGAGTTAGAGCCTTCGAGTTGATGACCAGGCGTCGTCGCCAAGCGTTCCGCGAGCACTCCTCCAGTTCCGATCAGCGACGCCTCTGTTCCATGTGGGTGTTGCGGAGCCATGCCCCGCATGGACGAAAATCTTGAGAGGCCACCATGAAACTTTACAATCTGCTGTCGGGCGTATCTCTCGGAGTTTTGGCTTTTGCCGCTTTTGAGGCGCCTGCTCGCGCGCAGGAGCAGTTGCCT
>JBAUVQ010000483.1:0-6019 GCA_049583305.1 Methylocystis sp. | reverse complement strand
CTCAAACCCCAAGCGCATGTCGGCCGGCGAACTCGCGGCGCGCGCGGCGCTGCAATCGGCGGCGCGCTCGATCGGCACGACGATCAGCCGGGAGGTGATCCGGAATATTTTTGGGGGGATGTCGCGGTAGAGGCGCGCTGGCGGACTAGGGAGTTTTTCCGGTTCTGATTGAACCGGAAAAACTCTAGATTCCCTTATTTTGTCGTGCTTTCGAAAGGCAAAACCGGCATCCACTTTTGCCGAAAGCACTCTAGCTCCGCGTCGTTCCCACGCCTCGGCCCGCGATCAGCCAATAAATCCACCCGGTCAGTGCGCCCGTGAGGAAGAACAGCGCGGCGATGCGCAGTTCGAGCGGGCTGGCGTGATGCGCTCGCGTCAATCCGCGCGTCGCGCGCGCGATCCAAGGCGAGGCGGCGGCCAGAAAGCCGCTGGCGCCGACATACCAAATCCAGCCGCGCGCGCCGGCGATTTCGCCGATCAACGCGCTGACGGCGAGCGGCAAGGCGCATACCGCGATCAGTATCGACCAGAAAACAAGGCCGAGCGCCGCGACGCTCGTCGACGGATCGCCGTCCCGCATGGCCTCGTCCAGCGCCGAGAAAAAGCCGGAGGCCGCCGCGTCGAGGCCGACCTCCCGCACCACCGGATCGAACAGCGCCGCGAACGGCAGGAACAGCGCGCCGGCGCTCGCGGCGACGACAAAGCCGAACGACATCACGACCATCCGACGCAACAGCTTCGCGATCAAGGCTCCAGCACCGAATCCCAGTACAGGTAATCCATCCAGCTCTCGTGCAGATAATTTGGCGGAAACAGCCGCCCGTTGCGATGAAGATCGGCGACGGTCGGCGCGTAGGGCCGTTGCGCCGGCACCATATGCGCTTCGGCTGGAAGCCGGTCGCTCTTGCGCAGATTGCAGGGCGAGCAGGCCGCTACCACGTTCTCCCAGGTCGTCGCGCCGCCCTTGGAGCGGGGAATGACATGATCGAAGGTCAGCTCGTCGTGCTCGCCGCAATATTGGCAAGTGAAGCGGTCGCGCAGGAACACGTTGAATCGCGTGAAGGCCGGATGGCGGGAGGGCCGGACATAGGCCTTGAGCGACACCACGGAGGGCAGACGCATTTCGAAGGAGGGGCTTTTGACCACCTTGTCATATTCGGAGACGATGTTGACCCGGTCCAGGAACACCGCCTTGATCGCGTCCTGCCAGCCCCACAGCGACAGCGGATAATAGCTCAGCGGACGGAAGTCGGCGTTCAGCACGAGCGCCGGGCACGCCTGCGGCGAGACATTTTGGCTGCGAAAATGAACCGTCACGCCGCGCGCCTCTCATCTGAACGAGAAGGGTTCGAGCCCGATTCGCTCGGGAGACCCTTACGAATGTGCGGGGATATTCTACAGCCGGGATGACGCCTTTGTGAAGGCGCCCCCGAAACGCCCGGCGTCGATGGACCGCGGCCCCCTCTGGCGCCCTGCCGGCGCGCCAAACTCCTTTTGCCTGAAGCGGTTCGAGCCCGACGCCATTGCCCGCGCGATCCGAACGCCGCGACCTCCCGCGTTTCGGCCCGAAACTTAACCATGCCGCGCCGGCCGGGCCTTGGTCTTGCTGCCTCTGTCGAAAGGTCCGCCCGAAGTCTTGGACTAGCTCCAGATCGGGACGGCAATGTATCAATCGGAGGCTTACTTGTCGCTGATCGCCGATCGAGTCCCGGGAAAGTCCGATCCCGGGGAAGACGCGTCCAATCCTCTGCTCGAAAAGACGCTTCGTCGCGGCAACTGGAGCGAGCGGCTCCCGCGGCGAAACACCGCCCTGGCGCGCGCCTCGCTCGCGGCGGCGGCGGCGCTGACGGAGTTCTTCGTCGTGATCTGCACCGCCCTCGTCGCGGAGGGACTATATCACGTCTTCGCCTACGGCTGGAACGGGTTAAATCCGCCAAACATGCAGCTTTGTTCGCTCGTGGCGCTGCTGTTCGTTCTCTCGAACGCGTTGCGCGGCGATTATCGCATCGCCGAATATGTGGCTTTGCGGGAGCACGGCTGGCGGCTGCTCACCGTCTGGAGCGCGAGTTTCGTGCTCGCGCTGACTTTCGGTTTCCTGACCAAGACAACCGGAGACTCCTCTCGCGCCGGCATCGTTGTTTTCTACGTCGTCGGCTATCTGACGGTCTATGCGACGCGCTTGATTTTGCTGCATGTCGCGCGAGGCGCGACGTCGGCCGGCGGCGTCGCCTCGCGACGGGTGTTTCTGGTCGGCTACGAGGAGAACATCGACGCTTTCACCCGGCGCCACGAGCTTTGGGCCAACGGCATGAATGTCGTGGCCGCCATCGGCCTGCGCGGCGACGCCGAATCCATCGATGACGATCTCGCGCTGGCCGCCGCGACGGCGCGCATGCTGCGTCCGGACGATGTTTTCATTCTGGCGCCCTGGTCGCATACGGACGTGATCGACAGCTGCGTGACCGCCTTCCTGCGCGTGCCGGCGCAGATTCATCTTGGCCCGGAGCGCGTGCTCGATCGCTTCGTGGACGCGCGCATAGACAAGATCGGCTCCATCTCCAGCCTCAGCCTCGGTGGACATCCGCTCAACGTGGCCGAGGTCGTGGTCAAGCGACTGTTCGATATCGTCGCATCCCTCGTGGGGCTGATGCTGCTCTCGCCGTTTCTGGCGCTCGTGGCGGCGCTCATTCGCATCGACAGCAAGGGCCCGGCGCTGTTCGTGCAGAGGCGCTACGGCTTCAATCAGGAGCCGTTCCGAATTTTCAAATTCCGGTCGATGACCACGATGGAGGACGGACGCGACGTAACCCAAGCAACGACCGAGGACCCCCGGGTCACTCGCGTCGGCCGCTTCATCCGCCGCTACAACGTGGACGAGTTGCCACAGTTGCTTAACGTGCTGCGCGGCGACATGTCGCTGGTGGGTCCGCGTCCGCACGCGCTGGCGCACGACCAGCTGTTCGAACGCAAAATCGCGCTTTACGCGCGTCGTCACAACGTCAAGCCCGGCATCACCGGCTGGGCGCAGGTCAATGGCCTGCGCGGCCAGATCGACAGCCCGGAGAAAATCCGCCAGCGCGTGGAGCACGATCTCTATTACATCGACCACTGGTCGCTGCTGTTCGACGTGTGGATCATCCTGCTGACGGTGTTCTCGAAGAAAGCCTACCGCAACGCCGCGTGAGACGCGCGAGTCGCCGCCAGCGCGACCCACAGGCTTCCCAATAGCAGCGCGGCGGCGAGAAAATAGCCGGCGCCCGGAAAGGAATTCGCGGCGATGCGGCCGGCGAAAATCTGGGTGAACAATAGCGGACCAATCATGCCGGAAACGCCGCGCAGACTGGCGAGAGCGCCCTGGAGCCTACCCTGCTCGGAGGCGCCCTTGAGCCGCGTCGCGAGACCTTGAAAGGCCGGATTGGCCATTGCCCACATGGCGATCAGCGGCGGCGCCGAGAGAAACAGCCAGTCGTTCGACGCGAAGGCGTAGACGGCGAAGCCCAGCGCGCCGCAGGCCAGCGCGACGACGAGAGTCTTGCGTTCGCCGAATCGCGCCACGGCCGGCCGCACCAAGCCGCCCGAGACCACCGTTTGCGAAATCCCGACGATGGTGAGCGCCCAGCCCGTCGTCCCGGCGTCCCAGTGATAGCGATAGTCGGTGTAAAGCACGAACAGGCTCGGCAGCGACTCATGCGCCAGATAGGACAGAAACACCGCGCCCGCGAGCATCGCCAATTCGCGTTGGCCGCCAAGCGTTTTCAGCGCGCCGAAAATATTGGCTCCGCGCCACGCGATACTCGGCGTTCGCTTTTCCTTGGCGAGCGACTCCGGCAGGATGAAATAGCCGTAGGTCGCGTTGAGCAGGCTCAACGCCGCCGCCGCGTAAAATGGAAGGCGCAGCCCGTAATTGCCGAGCGCGCCGCCAATCGCCGGCCCGAGGATGAAGCCGAAGCCGAACGCCGCGCCAAGCATTCCAAACCGCCCGGCGCGCTTATCCTCCGGCGTGATGTCCGCGATGTAGGCGTTCGCGGTCGAAAAACTCGCGGCGGTGACGCCGGAGATCAGTCGACCGATGAACAGAAACGGCAACGAAGGAGCGAGCGCCATGAAAATATAATCGAGACCGAGACCGAGATTGCTGGCGAGCACGACGGGGCGGCGGCCATAGCGGTCGGACAGGGCGCCGAGAACGGGCTGAAACAAAAACTGCATCAGCGCCCAGGAGAATCCGAATATCCCGACGACGCCCGCCGCCTCGGCTAGATCCCCGCCTTCGAACTGGGTGATCAGTTTGGGCAGCACGGGAATCATCACGCCGAGCGCCAGCATGTCCAACGCGACCGTGATCAGGATGAAGATGAATGCGGCCTGGCGTCGCCGCGTCGAGATCTCAGCCATTGTCGCCCGCCGCCTTGTCCTTCGCCATTGTCGAAGGCCCCGATAACAGGTAACGGGGCGAGGGCGCAACGCGCGGACGCCGCCTTGAGAGCGCGCTGGCCTCCCCCGCCGCTTTTAAAGTGTCTTCGAGCGAAGTGGGAACCGGTTCGCGTGAAGAAAACACGATAAAACAAGGAGTTTAGAGTGCATCCGTTTCAACTTGAAACGGATGCACTCTGGTGTAAGGTTTATTTCGAGAAAGCCGTTGAAATATGCGCGAAAGCCCGATTATGTCCTCGCTCAGGCGACTGATCGAAACCATCAGGGACGGATTGCGGATGAACCGGTTCGAACGACAACCCCAGCCGGCGACCGAGGCCGAGGTCGAATATCGCGACGGCGACTATCGCATTCGCAAGGCCGGCGCCTTCGTGCGTTGCGCGGTGACGGGCGAGCCCATTCCGCTCGAAGAGCTGCGCTATTGGAGCGTCGACCGCCAGGAAGCCTACAGCAGCCCGGAGGCGCGGCTAAAACAGCTCGCCGGCAAGCGGCCGTCATAAACCGCGCGCGCGCGCCAAAGACCGCATAATCAGACTCTTCGCGAGATCGGGCTGTTCGAATCGTAGCTGGACAGGCAAGGCCTCGGCATCCGCGACGAGACGTGAGAGGTCGAGGCCCAACCGCGCGGCGTCCTTTTGCGTGGTGACGAGCTTGGCGGCGCGCCGCGAGGCCTCTCGTTCAAGCGCCGCCAACTCTCGCGGCGAATAGACATGATGGTCGGAAAACCAACGGAAGCCGACCATATCGGCGCCGATGTCGCCCAATGTTCTCGCGAATTTCAAGGGGCGTCCGATCCCGGCGAAAGCAAAAACCCGCGCGCCCGAAAGACGCGCCGAGACAGCCGGGTCGGGCCAAAGGCGCGCGCGCAACACGGGCTTTTCCGCGGCGCGCGAAAGCCCCGCGCCCTCCCCGATAAGAACGATGGCGTCGGCGCGCGAAAACTGCGCGGCCAGCGGCGCGCGCAACGGCCCCGCCGGCGGGCAAAAGCCGTTTCCCGCGCCATAATCCGCGTCGACGACGAGTATCGCGAGGTCCGGGTCGAGACGCCGGCCATGCAGTCCATCGTCGAGCACCAGCACGCTGGCCCCCAGCGTCTCCGCGAGGCGCGCCGACGCGGCGCGATCGACGCCGATAATGGTCGGGGCCATTCGCGCGAGCAATAAGGCCTCGTCGCCGACATCGCGGGCGTCGTAACGCGTCGGATCGACCACGAAAGGCGCATGTCGCTCGCGCCGACGACCGTAACCGCGCGACAGAAACACAGGTCGCTCGCCTCGCGCCAGCAGAATGGCCGCCAGCGCCAACGCCGTGGGGGTCTTGCCATCGCCGCCGAGGGTTAGCCCGCCGATCGCGATCGCCGGAACATTCGCGCGCGGCGCCGCCGATTCGAGCCGAGCCCGCGCGACCGCGCCATAAAGCGCGGCGAAGGGAGAAAGACTCTTCGCGAGGAATCCGGGGCGCTCGCCCCAAAATTCAGGATCGCGCATCGTGCCGGTGGTCAGCCATTTGGCCGAGATAGGGTTCGATGGCCGCCACGATCTCGCGCGAGGCGCCACCCATTCCCCGCACGGTCTCGGCCGCGGCC
>JBAUVQ010000482.1:0-1509 GCA_049583305.1 Methylocystis sp. | reverse complement strand
GTCGTCATGTCTTTGGCTCCGGCCCTCTAAATAACACGGGACCGCCCGCCGCGCACCTCTCTATCGCGCCCCCGCCTCAACCCGCGTGCTTCTTCACCCAGGCGACATATTTGTCCATCCAGTTTTGAAAAAATTGCCGGCTGCCGAGGCCGATCTCTCCGTCCGCGTCGAACAAGCCATCCTTCGCCTGGATGAAGGCCTCGGGCTGGCCGAGCGTCGGCGCGTCGAGATAGGCGAGGACGTTGCGCAAATGCTGCTGCGCCAGCGCCGCGCCGGTCGCGACGACCGAGACGCCGATGACGCCGGCGGGCTTGCCCGCGAAGGGGTTGTCCCCATAGGGACGCGACGCGTTGTCGATCGCGTTCTTGAGCACGCCGGGGATCGAGCGATTATATTCGGGCGTCACGAAGAGAACGCCCTTGGCGGCGACGATCTCGCTTTTCAATCGCTTCACGGACGCGGCCTGGCCGGCGTCGTCGTCCTGGTTATAGAGAGGCAGATCGCCGATTTGCGCCTGTCGGAAGGAGAACTCCGCCGGCCCCAGTCTCGGAAGCGCGTTCGCCAGTCGGCGGTTGTATGAGTCGCGGCGAAGGCTGCCGACGAGGACGAGGATGGGATAGGGGCTCATAACGATGACCTCCGAAAATCGAAACGCCAGAGGCTAAATATTGTTCGCCCGCGGCGGAAGGCCAGCCGTTGTTTCCCGCGTCAATCGCAATCCGCGCCGACGTTGCGCCAGTCGCTGAAAACGCGCCGCCGCGCTTCGTCCAGCGCCAGCCGCCCGGCGCACACCGCGCGCGCGAGGCAGGCTTCCTTGCGGTCCTTTTCGCTGGCCTCGTCCCAGGGCTGCAGCTCCAGATTGGTCGGCTCGTAAGGCGCGCCGCCGAGGCTGAGCGGAATTCGGTGATCGAGCTCGAATTCGCCGATCATGTCGACGGGGATTTCGAGTTCGCGCGCCAGAGCGATTTTGACGCGCCGGGCATAGGACGATGGCGGCCGCGCGGATTTGGTCCAGCCGGGAACGCAGATCGTCGCTCCAATGGCCTCCTGGGTGACGGCCGGATCATGCACGGCGGATGCGCGCGGCGGTTGTGCTATTGCCGGGCCGGCGAAAAGCACGAGAATTATTAATATCAGGCGCATGCGTTGGTTTCTCGCGATTCCCCGAATCACCGGGTGAACCGAAAAGATGCAACTGCTAGGTTGCAAAAGTCCAAACCAAGAACATAAAATCCGCGGCATTTCCGGCGCGGGTCGAAAAAGGAAAATCCGCCGATGGCCGACGATGTGACGATCCGCTTTAGCGCCGACACCGACGATCTGGAGGACGGTCTCGCCGATGTGCGCGGCGCGGTCGGCTCGGTGACGCCGGACCTCAAAAAGCTCTCGGAAAGCGTCAGCGACGCCGCGCAAAAGACCGCGCCGGCGGCGGCGGCTTTCTCGCGCATGTCGCTGGCCATCGGCGACGGGCTGACCGGCGCGCTGCGGCCGGCTTCCGCCGCTTTCGCC
>JBAUVQ010000481.1:0-1838 GCA_049583305.1 Methylocystis sp. | reverse complement strand
ACAAGCATTCGTAATCCTTGATCGGGCCAAAGATCCGCGCGCAGAACAGGCCGTCGCGTTCGGGCTTGAACGTGCGGTAGTTGATCGTCTCCGGCTTCTTGATCTCGCCGAACGACCAGGAGAGAATTTTCTCCGGGCTGGCGATCGAAATCTGGATCTGGTCAAAGGCCTGCGGGGCCACGACCGGATTGAAGAGATTCATGACCTCTTGTTGATTCATGGTCTTCTCCTCTGGACGCGGAACGGGAACGGCTCACGGCCTTCCACGCCCGGTCGAATTTCCTTGGGCCCCGGCGAATAGGCGGGCCGCGCGAGCAGCGCGCGTCGCTCGAAACAATCGAGCGGCGCGCGGGAATTACTTACTATTCGGCGCCTTCGACCAAGCCCGAGACTTCCTCGCCTTCCGGCACGGCCGAGGTCAGTTCGACATTCAGCGCGAGCGAGCGCATTTCCTTGATGAGCACGTTGAAGCTCTCGGGAATGCCCGACTCGATATTGTCGTCGCCGCGCACGATCGACTCATAGACCTTGGTGCGGCCGGCCACGTCGTCCGACTTCACCGTCAGCATTTCCTGCAGCGTGTAAGCGGCGCCATAGGCTTCGAGCGCCCACACCTCCATTTCGCCGAAACGCTGTCCGCCGAACTGCGCCTTGCCGCCAAGCGGTTGCTGCGTGACCAACGAATAGGGACCGATCGAGCGCGCGTGAATCTTGTCGTCGACGAGATGATGCAGCTTCAACATATAGATGTAGCCGACAGTCACCTTGCGGTCGAACGCCTCGCCCGTGCGGCCGTCATAGAGCGTCACCTGTCCGGACGACGCGAGCCCCGCGCGGCCAAGCATCTCCACGATGTCCTTTTCGCGCGCGCCGTCGAACACCGGCGTCGCGATCGGCAACCCGCGCCGCAGATTATTGCCAACCTCCAGAAGCGTCGGCTCGTCGAGCGTCGCCAACTCCTTGTCGCCGTCGTAGAGTTCCGTCAGTTTCTCGCGCAGGGGCGCGGCGTCCTTGGTGCGCATATAGGCGTCGATGGCGACGCCGACCTGCCTGCCGAGACCCGCGCAGGCCCAACCGAGATGCGTCTCCAGAATCTGGCCGACGTTCATGCGGCTCGGCACGCCGAGCGGGTTCAGCACGATGTCGACAGGCGTTCCGTCGTCGAGGAAGGGCATGTCTTCCTGCGGCACGATACGCGAGACCACGCCCTTGTTGCCGTGGCGGCCGGCCATTTTATCGCCCGGCTGAATCTTGCGCTTCACCGCGACGAAGACCTTGACCATCTTCATCACGCCGGGCGGCAATTCGTCGCCGCGCTGGAGCTTCTCCACCTTGTCGAGGAAGCGGGTTTCGAGCCCCTTCTTGGCCTCGTCATATTGCTTGCGCACCGCCTCGATGGAGCCCATCAGCGCGTCGTCCTCGACGACGAAGGTCCACCATTGCGAGCGCGGATATTCGTCGAGAATGGCTTGCGTCAGCACCTGATCCTTCTTGAAGGACTTGGGGCCAGCGATCGCCTTCTTGCCTAGCAAGGTCTCCGCGAGGCGCGCGTAGACGTTGCGGTCGAGGATCGCCAATTCGTCGTCGCGATCCTTGGCGAGACGCTCGATCTCCTCGCGCTCGATCGCCTGGGCGCGCTCGTCCTTCTCGACGCCGTGGCGATTGAAGACGCGCACTTCGACAATCGTGCCTTGCACGCCCGGCGGCACGCGCAAACTGGTGTCGCGCACGTCCGAGGCCTTTTCGCCGAAGATCGCGCGCAGCAGCTTTTCTTCCGGCGTCATCGGGCTTTCGCCCTTGGGCGTGATCTTGCCGACGAGAATGTCGCCCGCCGCCAC
>JBAUVQ010000480.1:0-9258 GCA_049583305.1 Methylocystis sp. | reverse complement strand
CGCGCACGTTGAGGTCGGGCTCGAGATGCGGCTCCTGCGGCAGATAGCCGACGCGCGCTCCTTCGGCGACGAAGCCCTCGCCGTTGAACTCCTTGTCGAGGCCAGCCATGATGCGCAGCAGCGTCGATTTGCCGGAGCCGTTGACGCCGAGCACGCCGATCTTGGCGTCCGGGTAGAAGGAGAGATGCACATTGTCGAGCACCTTCTTGCCGCCCGGCCAAGTCTTGGTGAGACCCTGCATGTGATAGATGAATTGACGCGCCATGGAGATTTGTTCCGCGAATTCGAAGGAAATGGTTGCGCCGTGTTTAGCGCCTTTCACGCCGGGGTGGAAAGCGCTTTGTTTGAGGAGCGGCGAGCGGCGCTAAACCCGGCGCGCGCGAAGAATATGGCCGCCGGCCCAGCGTTTCCTCTCGCCCCTCGCCCCAAGGTACCGGAGCGCGATGTCGGCGAGGCCGAGATCCTCGATTTCCCCAAAGCCCATCGCGCGAAGCTCCCGCGACAAATCCTCGGGTTCGAAATGGGAGAGCCAGGGTTCGCCGAACGACGCCACGCGCTCACTCAACGCCGTCACGTGGGCGCGCCTCTCGGGCGGATAGTTTTCGAGCGGCTCGGAATAATCGAACACGACCTCCGACCCCGGCAGGCCCGCGATGAACCGCAGGGTCGCGAAGATCGCGTCGCGCGTGAGATAGGGAACCACGCCAAGCCACAGGAAAAACGCGGGCGCTTCCGCGATGAAGCCGGCGAGCCGCAGTCCCTCTCCGAGCCCCTGGCGTTCGAAATCCACCGGCGCGAAGGTTAGCGACGCCGGCGCCGCGATCCCCATCAGGCGCAAGCGCTCCTTTTTCCAGGCCTGCGTCGCCGGATGATCCGCCTCGAACACACGCAAGCCGCGCGCCGCGTGAGGATTGCGAAGCGCGAAGGTGTCGAGGCCCGCCCCAAGCACCACCGCCTGCCGGACCCCGCGCGAGATCGCGGCCGACATGGCGTCCTCGGCGAAACGCGCGCGCGCCGCGATGAACAGCCGCATCGGTCGCCGCGACGCGTCGGTCGAATATACCTCGATCAGATCGCGAGCGTCCTCCCCGAGAATCGCGCGCGCGAACGGGTCGGTGAAAATCCGACCGCCTTCAAGGGTCTGATGGACGGCGCGATGCACCGCCGCGCCGATGGCGGTCCGACTGGGCTGCTTTTCGTCCAAACTGTCCTCGCATCGCCCTGGGGCTAGACTTCGAGGACGCGGAGGCAATCATATCCAAATATGCTTTGCAAGCGACGGCCAGCGGGTTGGGGGAGGATCTCGATGATTCGCGAATACGCCAACCATGCCGCCAATGAGCGGACCTTTTTGGCCTGGGTGAGAACCAGTGTCGCGGTCATAGCCCTGGGATTGGTCGTGGAGAGATTCAATCTCTTCCTGCTGACGATCGAGAAAACTCTTCCCGGCGAGGGGCCGCCCGTGGCGCAGCTGGAAAAACTCTCGGGGCCGCTCGGGCGCTATGGCGGCCTTGGACTCATCCTTGGCGGCGGAACGCTCATCGCCATATCCGCCTTGCGCTTTCTCCGGACCGAGCGACTGCTCCAGGACGAGGAAGTCCATCCCGTCGGCCGAGCGCATTTGGAGTTCTTCTTGCTAACGACGATGGTGCTATGCGTGGCTGGTTTCGGCGTTTATGTCTCGCTCGAATAGCGCTCGATGCGGGTCCGGCGCCGGCGGATCGGCCTCGCGCGACGCGCCGTCCCGCGCCAGCGCGAGGCGACGAACCTCACCTGGTTTTCCATGCGGCGCGGCGATCACCGCGCCTCGCGCTCGGCGCCAATCTGGATGCGCGGCAATCCAGGGCGCGAGCACCGCTCCGCGCATCCAGCTATAACCGGAGTCGGCGCCCCGCGTTGTGTTCGAGGCCGGTGAAATATATTGAGGCGCGTGGGCGGGCTCGCCGCGGGCGGCCTTTTAATTTGGCGTCGAGGGTTGCATGAATGTTCTTCTGATCGGATCGGGCGGGCGCGAGCACGCCATCGCCAATGCGCTGGCCAAAAGCCCGAGACTGAGACAATTGTTCATCGCGCCGGGAAACCCGGGCATGGCCTCGCTTGGCCAAATCGTAGACGTCGAAGCCTCCGACCACCGCGCCATGGCCGAATTCTGCCGCGAAAACGGCGTGGGTCTCGTCGTGGTGGGCCCCGAGCAGCCGCTGATCGCCGGCCTTGTCGACGACCTGTCCGCGCGGGAAATTCTCGTTTTTGGCCCCGCCATGGCGGCGGCGCGGCTCGAGGGCTCCAAGGGTTTCACCAAGGATTTGTGCCGCGCCCACGATATTCCGACCGCCGACTATGGTCGTTTCGACAATGAGGCAACGGCGCTGGCGTATGCCCAAGAAAAGGGCGCGCCGATAGTCGTCAAGGCCGACGGACTCGCGGCGGGCAAGGGCGTCGTCGTCGCGCAAACGGCGGAGGAGGCGGAGCGGGCCATCCGCGCGATGTTCGCCGGAAGTTTCGGGCGCTCCGGCTCGGAAGTCGTGATCGAAGAATTTTTGCGGGGCGAGGAAGTTTCGTTCTTTGCTCTCTGCGACGGCGAGAGAGCGCTGAGCTTTGGAACCGCGCAGGATCACAAGCGCGTCGGAGAGGGCGACACCGGTCCCAACACCGGGGGCATGGGCGCCTATTCGCCGGCTGGCGTTCTGACGCCGGCGATGGAGGCGCGAGTGCTGGAGACCATCGTCGAGCCGACGTTGCGCGCGATGAGGGAAATGGGCGCGCCCTATCGGGGCGTTCTCTATGCGGGCCTGATGCTGACGGCGCAAGGTCCGAAACTGATCGAGTATAATGTCCGCCTCGGCGACCCCGAAGCGCAGGTGATTTTGCCGCGTCTGGAGGACGATCTGCTGGAACTGATGCTCGCGGCGGCGCGGGGCGCCCTGCCCGAGCGCGCGCCGCGTTTCTCGGAGCGCGCGGCGCTGACCGTGGTTCTGGCGGCCAAGAATTACCCGGCGACGCCGATGGTCGGCACGCAGATTCGCGCCTTGGAGCGCGCCGAGGCGGTGGAAAACGTCATTGTCACGCACGCGGGCACGAAACTGGTCGACGGAAATCTTCTGGCCGCCGGCGGACGCGTGCTCAACGTCACCGCGCTGGCCGACACGGTCCTTGAGGCTCAGGCTCGCGCCTACGCGGCCGTTGATCTGATCAACTGGCCGGGCGGCTTTTGCAGGCGCGACATCGGCTGGCGCGAAGCGGCGCGGGAACGGGCGGATTTGTCCAGCACGGCCGCTCCGAATTAACCCGGCCTCCGAACGAATCAAATCGCGCGCATGCCGGTTCGTGACTCCCGCCGCGCGTAAGGCTGAAGCCGGGATCGGCGCTATCCGGCGGTGAGCCGTTTCGACGAACGCGGCGCGAATTGGCGCGAGAGACGCGTCCCAATGCGGCCGCGCGGGACAATGCGGCCGACAATTTTTCTCGCGGGGCGGGCTCTCGCGCTTCGAGGAGAAGGAGGCGTTTCCGAGGAGCTAGAAATTGGCGGAGGAGGCGGGATTCGAACCCGCGATACGGTTTCCCGTATACACACTTTCCAGGCGTGCGCCTTCAACCACTCGGCCACCCCTCCGCGCGGGCTTTCGCCCGAAGCGCTTTCGACCAGCGCGAGCGCACTATATTCAGACGCCCGCCAGTTGCAAATGTTTCCGCGTCCGGCGACGATCAATCTCGCCAATCCGGCTCGCGCGCCTCCGTGGACAGGGAAAGCGCCAGGGCCTATATACCGATTGTCGCCGCTCGCGCTCCCGATGGTCATGCTTCGATCGCTGATTCGCCTTGCCGGACTCGTGCTGTTGGTCGAAGGTTTCGTGGCGCTCGTCGTCGACGGCACGCGGTCGCTGGCCGGGAGCGGTGTTTTCGTGACGACCCTGGGATCGGCCTTTCAAGCCTTGTGGCCGGCTGCTTTCGAGGCGGCGCGGGTGGATGTACTCGCACATTTCCCGCGGTTCATCTGGGATCCACTGCTGGCCTTGCTATTGCTGACGCCGGTCAGCCTCGCCTTATGCGGCTTGGGCGCTGTCTTCATCTCGCTCAGTCACAAGCATCGCGCGGCGGTCGGATATCCGATCAAATAGGCCAGCGAGAACTTTTCGGCCCGACGACTTGGCGACCCTGGCCCGGCTCATATCTATCGGGCTTCACCGTTCGACGCACCCTGGAGACCCGGCATGGCTTCATTCGATTGGCTGTTCGAGCCGCCGCCCGATCGAGCGACGCCTGTCTTTCATGGCGCGCGACATTTCGTGAGCGGACGGCCGCTCGACCCGCCGTTTCCCGCCGGGACCGAGCGCGCGCTATTCGGGATGGGCTGTTTTTGGGGCGCGGAGCGAAAATTCTGGCAGGCGGGAGAAGGGGTCTACGTGACCGCCGTCGGCTATGCCGGCGGGACAACCAGAAACCCTACATATTCAGATGTTTGCACGGGAAGGACGGGTCACGCGGAGGTCGTTATGGTCGTCTATTATCCGGCCATCCTTTCCTTCGGCCGCTTGCTGCGGCTGTTCTGGGAAAGCCACGATCCCACCCAGGGAATGCGTCAAGGCAATGATGTCGGCACGCAATACCGTTCGGTGATTTTCACCTTTTCCGACCAGCGGTTTGACGAGGCGCTCGCATCGCGCGACGCCTATCAGGACGCCCTCGCGCAATCTGGCCGCGGGGCGATCACCACCGAAATCGCGGCCGCGCCACCGTTTTACTACGCGGAGGCCGACCACCAGCAGTATCTCGCCAAGAATCCCGGAGGCTATTGCGGGCTGGGCGGAACAGGCGTCCGCTGCCCGACCGCGGCTGGCGGCTAGTTCCGAGGTTCGCGAGGAAGCAAATCAATGGGTCTCCGGAGCATCCTCGCGATTCACGCGCGAACGCTCCGGAATTTCGCCTGTTAATTGCAAACCCAGTTCCAGCTTCCGTAATAGGGATTCCAACGCCAGCAAGGGCCTACGCCATATCCCCACCAGCGGCCGCCCCAGAACCGGCCGCCGCCGCCACGAACCCCGCCGCCGCCATGCCAGCCACGGCCGCCACCGCCATGCCAGCCTCCGCCTCCGTGCCAGCCGCCACCGTGGCCGCCTCCATGCCCACCACCATGCCCACCACCATGGCCATGAGGACCAGCGAGAGCAGCCGCCGGAAACGCCAGCGTGGCGGCCAATGCCGTGATAAGGCTCAATTTGCGCAACATGGTTGTCTCTCCTCTGTGGGTCGGAAGCACGCAAGCTCTCGAACCGGTCGCATGATTCCAAAGTCCCGCGCGTATTCCTGGTGTGTCCGAGCCCAAACATTCGACGCCAATGCCCGAACGCCTTATCCTCTACCAATCAATGCATTAATTCCGGCTGAGCGCCACGTTCACCGGACGTTCATTTAGGGGAATTGTCGCGGCCGCGAAGACTTGGCGTGGTTGAATAAAGCCCCGCGAGAGAGCTCGGCGCACGCGATCGGCGCTCAGGGCGCGAAAGAGCCGCGGCCGGTTCCGGCGGATACGGAGACGCCCACCGTCAATTTATCCGTGACCGCGTAGTCTATCCCCGCGCCGACGGTTCCATAGGCTTTCACGCTCGACGTCGAGTCGAAGAGACCATTGATGGAGTCGGCCGTCGTCGTGTAGCCGCGCCCAATTACGTCCGGTTTCGCGAGAATCACGCCAGCCGTCACATAGGGTTTGAATCGTCCGGTCTCGAAGCCGACCGATACATTCGTGCTGGCGAAGTCGAATCCCTTGGCGCCGCCCCATTTGGCGAGACTTGGCGAATAGCCCGCGGTCCCGCGAACGCCAACGACGACATCGTTCGCGAATAGATGATCGTATCCGATAAACCCGTCGCCCCCGAAGCCGCCCTTCACGCCTTTTCCCGAAACCGCGAACACCTCGGAGCCGACATAGAGCCCGTTCCAGATCGAAGGCTCTTGCGGTTTCGGCTGGAGATTTTGGGCGAACAGCGGAAGGCCGGAAGTCCCCAATTCGTCGGCGCGCGCGGCCGCCGACGCCCCGCCGAGCACCGCTAGCGCAAGAATCAGCCCGATCGCCGTTCGCATCGCTCCTCCGTCCTCGAACCAAATCGTTTCGCCAACTTTAAATGGCGCGGAAACGCGGCGCCAGCTGAGCGGTTCGGCGCGGCGCCCGCGCGATCGCCTTCGCTCCCAATTCTGACCGCCGGATGAACGACGGATCCATGCGGCGTTCAGCTCCGCCACGATAGCCTGCGATTCATCGGTTTAACAACCCGCCCCGATCTCGGTTCCGGCGGAAAAGCGCAGGAGAAAGCCATGAACGCCGCCCTCAAGAAGCTCACCGTCGTCGTCACCCTCGCCGGCCTTGTCGCGACGGGTTCATTGGCCGCCGCGACGCCCGCCGCGGCCGGCTGGGGATGGCGCCATGGCGGAGGCTGGGGCTACCATCGCGAAGGCTGGGGCGTTCCCGTCGTCGCGGGTCTTCTCGGCGCTGTCGCCGTCGGGACCCTAGCCAACGCGGCGACCGCGCCCACCTATTACGCAGCCGGCCCCTGCTATTTCGGCGATCGCCCCGTCGTCGACGCCTGGGGCAACGTCGTCGACTATCGGCGCGCGCGGATCTGCGAATAAATGGCGCGCGCGTCTCACTAAAACGAACTGTTCGGCCGCGCGGTCAAGCCGCGCGGGCGCCCGATTTCGCGCCTTGTGGCGCGCCCGCGCATCTTAATATTGCAATCGGCGTCGCGCATCTTTATAGCTCCCTCATCGATTTTCGGCCTGACGACTTGGACTTGCTTTGGAGACAAAGCCGCTGACGACCTCTTCCAAACATCGATCGACTCGGCCCCGCGCATGCGGGCCAACCCTAAGAAGCATGCTTGGAGAGATGACATGGCTACCGGTATCGTGAAGTGGTTCAACGGCCAAAAGGGTTTCGGGTTTATTCAGCCGGACGACGGCGGCTCGGACGTTTTCGTTCATATCAGCGCCGTCGAGCGCGCCGGCCTGCGCGATCTGCGCGAAGGCCAGAAGATCAGCTACGAGATCGCGCAGGATCGCCGCACCGGCAAGAACTCCGCCGATCAGCTCAAGGAAATCTGAGAAACGAAATTTGTCGCGGGTCTAGCGCCCGCGGGAATCATCGTCCAGAAAAAAGGTCGCCGCTTCCGCGGCGGCCTTTTTTCGTGGCCGAACGCGCGCTTTTTTTGGCGCGCGCGGCATTCCCAATTCCACGCATCGCTTAGGAGTCCGGCGTGGCGCCGCCGCGGTCTATGTCGACGATCTCCGCGAGCTCGACATCGTCATCATCCTCGATTGGCAAGATCGTGGCCTCATCGTCCGCCTCTTCATCTTCCACTTCAGGCTCGACCGCCTCGGCTTCAACGGGATCGGCGACAAAGGCGGGAGCCTTTACGGCCGTCGGGGGCGCCGCGGCCCACTTCGGCCTTGAATGCGCGAGTTCCACGACCTGATAAAGCGCGCCGCATTTGGGACATAGGATCGGCGTTCGGTTCAGATCGAAGAACGGCGACGCGCAGCTCAGGCAGCGGCGCTTCACGCCGAGTTCGGGTTTACCCACTGTGATTTTCCCTTCGGAAAGAGGTCTAAAGTCTGGCCTTAAAGAACCCGATCACGCGACATCGCGTCGACCGAGCCAGAATCCGGGATATTTCTTTGTTCTCTATGCCGCCACGAGCGCCGATCTCTCGATGACCGCCAAAACCTTGCCGTTCATGATCTCGAGCAGCACGCGAACGCGCCCGTTTCCATCCAACGCGACCAGTTCGCCGACCACTTCCGCCAGTGGGCCACCGATTACGCGAACGGATTGACCGGCGGCCAGATCGCGATCGAAGCGACAAAGCCCGGTTTCGTCCACATAATCGACGATCGACTCGACGACGCCGCGAGGAACGGGCGCGGGGCGCTCTTTGACCATGATCAGGCTCATGACGCCAAACGTGCCGTTGATAGAGCGCCAGCGATCCCGTTGAAGGTCTAGCGCCACGAATAGATAGCCCGGAAACGCCGGCGAGTGAACTATTCTCGTTTTACGCGCGTGTCGCACGCTCCGCGCGACCCTCGGCAGAAATACTCGAAACCCCTGCCCCGCCAGTTGAGCTTCGGCCCCATTTTCCCGCTTGGGAAGCGTGCGAACGACGTACCAGCGCTCCGATGAAAGCAACTCGCCCGACCGAGACGTTGGCCATGAGACGGGAACGATCCTCGAAAATAATTTCGCGGGCGGGCTCATGGTCGCACCTTCGCCTTTCGTCGTCGATGCGTCCAACGTCACGCACGGACTGAACAATTGAACTTCCGACCGACAATTTCGCGCTGTCCCGGACCGGAGGCGCGCCGATGAATCGCGATTTCGAAAAGCTGGGACTGATGACGCAGGTTCCATTAACATTCTAATAACATTGAGACCGGGGGTCAAATAGAGCGGTTCGCGAGGAGGGGATCGCGCAAAGCGGAGATCGTCTCTGGCCAGGAATTTGGGGCGATTCATGGGAGGCGTGTCGGCGACACGCGTCGATCTCGCGCGGAGCGCCATTTCGTGGACACGGCGAAGGATCGGACCGGCGCATTCCGCGCCGCCGACGCCACCCCAAAAGCCGCGAGCCCGAATATTGGACGCCCCGACTTGGAGTGGCGGAAATATGCTCGCGGCCGTCGGTCGGTCTTGGAAGCGTCCTTCCCACCAATTTCGTGACGCGCGCGAAAATGCGCCGAACCTTGGAGCGGACGGTTGCAAACCAAATCTGTTTGCGCCATATAAGCCCCGGCTACCGGTTCGACGAACCGGCGGAAACGGATGCGGGTGTAGCTCAGGGGTAGAGCACAACCTTGCCAAGGTTGGGGTCGAGGGTTCGAATCCCTTCGCCCGCTCCAGTTTCTCCTAAAAAAATCAGGAAGTTACAAGACGCCCTTCGGGGCGTTTTTTGCTTACAGAGACATTTTGAGCCGACAATGTAAGCGCCTTGTAAGCACCGGAGAGCGCAACAGCGGATACAGCAGTGTGCTCGCGGCGGAGCGTTCTGACCGGATGGCGCATTTTTCGGGTTCGGCGATACGGCCGTTTGTAGTTACGCCGATCGAGGTCTTGAGAACCCGAGAGTGAGAGTTCGGCTCTGTTTTCCGGTAGAGTAGGGATGAAGCGCCTTGCCCCGTCGCCGGGGCAGGTTTCTTCATCCCCCGCTCCGAACCGGACGTGCAAGTTTCCCTGCATCCGGCTCTCCATGCGTGGCCTCGGCCACGGGT
>JBAUVQ010000479.1:0-2385 GCA_049583305.1 Methylocystis sp. | reverse complement strand
GCCTAATTATCCCCAACGCCGCGCGCCTAAGCGCATAGGGGTCCTTGCTCCCCGTCGGCTTTTCATCAATCGCCCAAAACCCCACCAGCGTGTCGATCTTATCGGCCAGCGCCACGGCGATCGACACCGGATCGCTCGGCACGCGGTCGCTTGGTCCCTGCGGCTTGTAATGCTCCTCGCAGGCCGCCGCGACGCTGGCGTATTCGCCCTGCGCGGTGGCGTAATAGCGGCCCATCAGCCCCTGCAATTCCGGGAACTCGCCGACCATCTCGGTGACGAGATCGGCCTTGCACAAGTTCGCGGCGCGCTCGGCCATGCCCGCGTCGGCGCCGACCAGCGGCGCCAGCACCTTCGCCAGTTCGGCGATGCGCTTGACGCGCTGGCCTTGCGTTCCAAGCTTTTCGTGAAATACGATTTTGTCGAGTTTTCCTAGCCGCTCTTCTAGCCTGGTCTTCAGATCCGTCTCATAAAAGAACTTGGCGTCCGACAGCCGCGCGGCGATGACGCGCTCATTGCCGGCGATGATGGTCTGGCCATGGTCGCTCGCCTCGATATTGGCGACGAGGATGAAGCGGTTCGACAGCGCGCCGTCGTGGCGCTTGAGCACGAAACATTTTTGATTGACGCGGATCGTCGCGCGGATCACCTCCGGCGGGATCGACAAAAACGCCTCGTCGAACGAGCCCATCAGCGCGACCGGCCATTCGACCAGGCCGCCGACCTCTTCCAACAGGCCCGCGTCCTCGACCAGTTCCAACCCCTGCGCGATCGCGAGGTTTTTGGCGTCGTGCAGGATGATATCGCGTCGCCGCGCGGCGTCGAGCACGACATAAGCCTTCTCCAGCGACGGGACGTAATCATCGAAGCGCCGCGCCTCGATTTTCGCCGGCGCCATGAAGCGGTGGCCCAGGGTGTGTGAGCCCGACTCGATGCCGTCGACGCTGAAGCGCACGACCTCGGTCGCCTCGGTCTCGGGGCCGAATGTCGCGAGAATGGAATGCAGCGGGCGCACCCAGCGCAGCGCGTCCGGCCGGACGGAGGCCGCGCCCCAGCGCATGGATTTGGGCCAGGGGAAACTCTTGATGACGGCGGGGATGATCTCGGCGAGGAGATCGATGGTCGCGGCGCCGGGCCGCTCGATCACCGCGACATAAAACTCGCCCTTCTTGGCGTCCTTCTGGATCGTCGCCTGCTCAAGCGAGGCGAGACCGGCGCTTTTGAGAAAGCCCTGGATCGCCCCCTCCGGCGCGCCGACGCGCGGGCCTTTTTTCTCATCCCGCGTATCGGGCTGGCGGGCGGGCAGGCCGGCGATATGCAGCGCGAGCCGGCGCGGCGTCGCGAAACTCGCGGCGCCCTCGTAGACGAGCCCGCGCGCGACCAGCGCGTCGGTGACTAGCCGCCGCAAATCCGCCGCGGCCTGCGTCTGCATGCGGGCGGGGATTTCCTCGGAGAAAAGTTCAAGCAGAAGATCGGGCATGGGCTCGCGTATTCGTTAGGTGGGGAGGGCCCTCATCCGACCCTTGCTTCGCAAGGGCCACCTTCTCCCACAAGTGGGAGAAGGAAGGGCGCGACTCCCTTCTCCCGTTTACGGGAGAAGGTGGCCCCACGTAGTGGGGTCGGATGAGGGGCGCCGCGTCTCGTTACAAAGTCTTGTGTGACCCGTCGCAGAGCGGTTCGTTTTTCGTCGCCTTGCAGCCGCAGAAGAACGCCTTGCCGGTTGCTTCGGCGGTGTAGGCCACCGGCGAGATGCCGGTTTCGCCGTGCGAGCCGTCGCAGAAGGGTTGCTTCGCGCTGCGGCCGCAGGCGCACCAATAATAGGTTTTGCCTTCCTCGACTTCGACCGGCATGGATTTTTTCTGGAATACGACGCGTTCGGTCATAACTTGTTCTTTCCTTTACTTTAGGCGCCCGTCGGCGCGTCCATCAGATATTTTTCGACTTCCAGCGCCGCCATGCAGCCAAGACCCGCGGCGGTGACGGCCTGTCGATAGATTTCGTCGGCGACGTCGCCGGCCGCGAAGACGCCGGGGATGTTGGTGCGGGTCGTGCCGGGCTCGACCGTAATATAGCCGGAGGGTTTCAGCGTGAGCTGGTTCTTGAAAAGTTCGGACGCCGGGCTGTGGCCGATGGCGACGAAAACGCCGTCCGCCGGGAGGCTCGTGGTCGCGCCTGTCCGGGTGTTTTTTACGCGCGCATGCGTGACTCCGCGCGGATTTGCGTCGCCCAGAATCTCGTCGATGGCGTGGTCGAACAGGACATCGACATTGGGCCGCTGGCGCAGCCGCTCCTGCAAGACGCGCTCGGAGCGCAGCGTATCGCGTCGATGCACCAGCGTCACATGGGCGGCGATGTTGGAGAGATAGAGCGCTTCCTCGACCGCCGTAT
>JBAUVQ010000478.1:0-2551 GCA_049583305.1 Methylocystis sp. | reverse complement strand
CGAAACACCGGCACGCGCTGCACGTGATCGTTGTCGTGAAAGGAATGCCGACACTTCGGCGTTCCCCAATCGCCGCCCCAGATCAGACCGTGCTTTCTGCCAAGCGCCTGCAACAGCGCGTAATCGGCTTTCCAGTCGACGGCGCCCGATGGCCCGGCGATGCCGAGATCGCAGGCGACGCCATAGCCGTGACAACCGACATTGCGCAGCTCGGTCGCGTGTTGATTGAACAGTTGCAACTGACGGTGCGAGGAGCGGAAGGTTTCGAGCACGACGAGATGGTGGTCGTGCGTAGCGGCGTCGGCGATCAGCTTTGCGACCGCCGCGCGTGTGCCCGGCTCCAGCAACTCGGTCGATTTTTGAATGTCGATCGAATGAAACGCCGGCGATTTGGCCAGCACGTCGGAATAGAACGAGGCCATGACGGCTCCTTTCCGTGTGAGTAATTTGTGGGGATGGCGGCGAGCGTGGACCGCCCGTTAGCGTCGGCGGCCGCAGGTCTTGTTTTCGCTTTGCTGGTCGCAATAGTCGCGCACGAGGCTAAGAAAATCGGCGCGGCGTATTGGCATTCCAAGAAAGGTCGCCTGGACGCAGGCGATCCAAATATTGTGATCGAGCCGCCAGCGTGAAATCACGAAGGAGCGCCAGCGCGCGAGCTCGGCGTGGTCTTGCGGAATCGGCATGACGCGCCCCGCGGCTAAAGCGCGCGGAGCCAGCGCAACACGACGCCAGCGCTCGCCGCGGTCAGCATGAAATAGCCGAATTGAATCGCGATGTGCGCGGCGAGCGCGCGGCGCGGACGCCGCCAGGTCGAACGATTGGCGATGTCGACCGGACGCGGCTTTTCCGGTTCGCGCAGCGCCCAATCGTAAATCAGCAATATCGCCAGGGCGCAAGCGACGAATAGGCACAAGCCCGCGGTCTCGTACGCGTTGCAAGAGATCATCGCTTGCATCTCCGAGGGGCCAGCGCCCGCGCGACGACCGCCGCGACGGCGAGCGGCGGGCCGAGAAGCGCGAGCCCCGCCGTCATGCGTTGGGCGATCGCATGACGGTGGAGAATCGCGGGTTTACTAGAGCAAGTTCCGCGAAAGTTGACAGGCTTTTGCGATTAGAACTTGCTCCAGCATTTTGATTTTGCGCGATTTCTTATCGTTCGAACGATTCCGTTCGAACAGAAAGCGCGCTAATGTTTGAAGATCGGCAGCAGCGCCTGGATCGTCGCCGCCGAAATTCCCGGGTTCTTGTCGAGCGCGAGTTGATCCTCGCTGATCGGCGCGAGGTCGATCTCGAGAACTTCCGCGCCGATCTTTTGAGCCTCGGCGTCGAGCGCCTTGCGCCCCTCGGCGTCGAGTTCGCCGCCAGTCGGCGCGATTTTGTCGCGCGCGGCCTTGAGCGCCCTTTGCGCCGGGCCGATCGCGTCGGAAATACGCGAGGCGTCGACCGCGAGGGCTATTCGCGCCGCCGGTGAAAAGGCGAAGGCGCGATGCAGGATCACGTCCTTGCCGTCGTTCTTGGCGGGCTCGTCGAAGCCCTTGTCGAGCAGGCCAATGCCGAACGAAACGGATGCCGCCTGATTGACCGTGAGCTTCATGGGCTCCGCCAGCGCCGCGCCCGCGAGGGCGAACGTCGCGGCGATGATATAGACTGCGAGCTTCAACATTTTATCTCCACACTTTCGAGCATTTGGACTTAGCTTCGGCATCCGTGCGGCGACCGGCGGCGTCGTAACACTGATCATGGATCGCGAGATGCGCGGCCTCTGTCGCCTTGTCGAACATGCCAGGACAAAACAGCGGGTCGCTCGCGCATTGCTGGCGGCCCCTACGGGTCATTTCCGAACCATCAAGACAAAACGTCTCGCCGGACGGAATCGAGAGGGCGTCGCGGCATTCGCCCGCGAGCGCGAGCGCGGGGCTCACGATGGCGAATAGCGCGGCGGTGGCGCAAACGAGGGTTTTCAACATTGGATGCTCCTCAGTAGTAGGGCGTGTAGCGGGTGGTTCCGGCGACGTTTTCGACGATGCAGCCCGCCGCGCCGGACAACGATCCGCAATTGCTCGCGGCGGCTGTCGTGCCGCCATAGGCAATCTGGCCCGTGGCGGCTGTCGCGGGACCGCCGGTCGCAAGGATGCTCGCCAGTTTCAGCGTGCCGGAATAGTCGGCGGACGTTCCATTACCGAGCGCGGCGACGCCGTTCGAGACGATTGACAGTCCTAAAACCGAGGAACCGCCGTTATTTTTGAATTCAAAAGCGCCGTTCGCGGGGGATACGAGGCTAGAACCGTTGCTCCATTGATAACCGGCGGATGAAAAGACATAATTAGTGACGGTGAAATTACCCGTAACTATCACGCCCAATACCGGATCAATGACCAGTTGGTCAGATAGAGCGTTTTGCGTTGTTCCAGACGAACCGGCCGTCGCGGTTTTAAAATGGAACCTTCCACCGATGCCGGCGCCCGTGCCAGCGGAGGCGTTGATATAGGTATCAACGCCAGCGGTGTTGCTCGTGCCGGCGAGCACGTTTTGAAAGCTGATCGTTTGCCCGA
>JBAUVQ010000477.1:0-7770 GCA_049583305.1 Methylocystis sp. | reverse complement strand
GGAGTCTGGCCAAACACGGGCTCATCTGCTGGCCCTATGGGCTGCGCCTCGACAGCGGCGGGCGCGGTGGGCTCGACTTTACGGGCCTTGCCGGAGCGTTTGCCTTCAGGCGCCGGCGCGGAGGCGGATGCATCGGGAGCCGCCGGCTGCTGCGCAACGACTTCTTTGCCGCCCTTACAGTCGACCAGCCACACGTCGTAAACCGGGTGCTCGACGCCGTGCAGGCCCGGACTCGCCGCGAACATCCAGCCGGAAAAAATCCGCTTGGCGTCGGGCTTCGCGTCGGATTTGGCGTCGACCGCGGCGCCTTGGACGCGCCGCCGATCCGGCTTGGCGATTTGTTCGTCGACCTCGACGAAGCTCGTCGTCTGCGGCGCCTCGGTCTGCGGACGGGTGTTGCAAACGCGCGGCGTCACCTGGAGCGTTCCGAACAGCACGGTCTCGTCGACCGCCACGTCGAAATTGATGATGCGGCCCGTCGTCTTGTCCAGCCCGGCGAAGACGGCGACCGGGTGCCTGATCGGATCAGCGGAAGCCGCGGCCGGCGGCAGCAAGAGCGCCGCCAGCGCCGCGAGACGCCAAACGAGGCGTGATGAAACAAGCAAGTGGGATCGCAAAACCATCAGGGCCACCGCGTCGCGTCGTTCGCGAGAAGACGTTGAACTCACGCGCCTACAAAACACGCGACAAAGGCGATTCCATGATCGCGGGAAAAAGGCGTCAGCCCTCGGGACGCCAGGCGTCGTAATCGCCGCCCGCCGGGGGGCGCGCGCCGGCGGCCAGAATCGAGCCGGGCGGGCGATACGCCTGGGGCGTGCCGGTCATGTTCTCCTGGAACGGCAGCTCCCACTCGCGCGGCGCGTAGCTCTCCTGGGTCGGCGGCGTGTCGAAGGTGTGATGCAGCCAGCCATACCAGCCGGTCGGCGTGTTGGAGCCCTCGGCGAGGCCCTTGTAGATCACCCAGCGGCGCTCGAAACCCAGCACCGGGTCGATCTTGCCGCCCTTGGCGCGGTAATAGACATTGCCGAATTCGTCCTCGCCGACGCGCTCGCCATAAAGCATCGTCCACAGGCCCGTGCTGAGCGTGGCCCGGTTCCACCAGGTGAACATTCGAACAATATAAGACATGCGCCTAGCATCCTCGTGAGTTCCGCGCCCTTATCGCGTTTGGCGGAGCGGATGTCCAGTGGGGAGAAGGGGATCGGCCGTGAAGCCGCGCCCTAAATCAGTCGGCTATGCCGATCACCACCGAAAGCATGTGATTGAGGGCGATCAGGGCGCTCTCGTCGATTCGGCCAATGGGCTCGCTGCATTTCGCGCGCGGGATGGCGAGGATTTTGTCCACCATGATCTGGGAAGGCGATTTTAGGCCGTTCGTTTCGCTCGGCTCGATGGTGAGTCGGAACAACGGCGCGTCGGCGAGCGTCCCGGTGAAGAGGCTCACCAGCACGCTGTCCATCGACCGCAGACGATCCGATTGAATGACGACGGCGGGGCGCGGTTTTCCGTAGTCTCCGGACGCGGACACGATAACAATATCCCCTCGCTTCACGGTTCGGGCCATCCGAAGGCCGATTCGACGAAATCCAGCGCTTCCAATTCCTCGGGGCGGCCTTGCAGCAGTTTGGCTTGCCGCTCGGCTTCCCTCGCGAACTCCGGCGCGCGCGTGTCGGGCACCCAGACGCGCAAAAGCCTCATCCCCTTATGACGCCGCGCCGCGCGATATCGCTGAAACTTGTTCAGCCCGTCTTCCGTCGTTCGCTTTGTGCGGGGCATGGTCCACCGGGAAGTCGTTCGAGTTCGGTTGCGCGCTACCATATCACGGATAGTCGCGCGCCGCCATTAGATCAACCACCGCGCCCGCTCGATATCGAAATCATCACGGACGCGGGGGATCAACGACCCGCACAAACACCCCAAACCCCCGCGGCCCGTCGCCGGTCGGCGCCTTGCCCTTGATTTTGAGCGTGTCCGCGTCGATCGACCAGAGTTCGTTGGAAAACCAGTTGGTCACGTAGATCGTTCCGCCGTCGCGGCTGACGCCCAGGCTTTCCGGATATTCGCCGACCGCGACCGTCGCCAGCGGCTCGAGGGTTCCCGTGTCGAACACGCTGACGGTCCCGGCGTATTGATTGGCGGCGAAGGCGCGGCCGCGCGTCAGCGCGACGCCATAGGGGTGGCTCCCGACGCGCACATTGGCGACGACCTCGCGCTTCGCCAGATCGACGACGCTCACATCGTCGGATTCGACATTGGCCGTGTAGGCGCGCGATCCGCTCGCGTCGAGGGTCACGCCATAGGGATGCTTGCCGACGGCGACGGCGCCGACGCGCGAAAATGTCGCCGCGTCGACGATGACCAGCGCGTTGTCGTCGCGGGCGGCGGCGATGACGAATCGCCCGTCCGGCGTCGCCGCGGCGCCCGAGGGCACGGCGCCGATCTCGACGCGGCGGGTCTTTTTCGTCTCGGGGTCGATCTCCAGCAGATCGCGGCCGTTCATGTCCGCGACATAGATCACATGGCCGTCCGGCGCGACCGCGACGCCAAAGGGCAGCCCCTCGACCGGAATTTTCGCGACGACGCGCCGCGCGCCGGCGTCGATGACCGAGACGAAGCGCCCCTCGGGACTGGTCACATAGACCCGCGCGCCGTCCGGGCTCACCGCGACGCCCGCCGGCTTGCCGCCAATTGGCAGCGTCGCGACCGGCTTCATCGCCGCGAGATCGACGATTGTGAGGTCATCGCCGGTTTGATTGGGGATAAAGGCCTCGTCGGCCCGGGCGACGCCGACGAGCAGCGGCAGCGCCAGCAAGGCCGCGCGAAAACTCATTCGCGCTCGACTTTCGCTTTCAACGCGGCGAGGCCGCTTTTGAACAACGCCGACACCGCCGCGACCGCGACTTCATCGGTATATTGCTCGGGCGGATTGCCGCCGGGAAAGGCGCGGTAAAAGCGGCTCTTCCATTCGACGATGGAGCCGCCCGCGGCGCCCGGAGAGACCTTTAGCGTCGCGGACAGATTGCCCACCGGCAGCACTTTGAAATCGACATGCTCGATGATGTAGCGCAGCGACATCGCCGCTTCGTCATATTGCACGAGCCGGTCGTCGATCACCGCGCCGCTGGCGAGGACCAGCCTTCGCGTCGCGACTTCCGGCGCGACGCCGCCCTGCCCTTCGGTTTTCGCGACGCCCGGCAGCCAGTTCATGTTCTGGAAATCGCCGACCACCGCCCAGACCTTGGCCGGGGGCGCGGCGATCTCGATGGTCTCGACCACCTTCTGCGGCGTCGCGCCATGCGCGAGGGCGGCGGGCGGCGCGAGAGCCGCCGCGATCACGATCGCGCGCACCGCGGCGAGCAGCGACATCTCGTGGCCTCTCCTCTTGGTGTCCTTGGTGTCCTTCGTGGTGAAATTCAACCACCAAGAACACCGAGAACACAAAGGCTTACTTGGCTTCGGCCTTGGCCTTCAGCGCCGCGAGGCCCGCCTTGTAGAGATCGGACACGGCCTTCAGCGAGGCTTCGTCGGAGAGTTCGGGCGGCGGATCGTTGTTCATGAAGCCGCGATAGAAGGCGCCCTTCCACTCAACCTCGGTCTTGCCGCCGTCTTCCTTGACGCTGATGTTCGAGGAATAATTGTTGACCGGGAAAACCTTCACGTCGACGGAATCGATCTTATAGGCGAGCGACATGCCGGCCGCGTCGTATTTGGTGAGGGTTTCCTCGATCACGCCGCCGTTGGACAGGGTGATCTTGCGCTTGGCCTCGTCCGGCGTGGTCCCGCCCGTCGCTTCGGTCTTGGCGACGCCCGGCAGCCAGGAGAGGTCGCCGAAATTGCCGACAATGGCCCAAACCTTGGCGGCCGGCGCGTCGATCACGATCTTCTCGACCGCTTTCTGGCGCGAGGGGCCATGCGCGAGGGCGGCGACCGGGATCAGGGCGAGGGCCGCGGCGAAAAGGGCACGACGCGGGATGACAAAGGACATGAAGGCTTCTCCTAAGGCTTTTCGCCGCCGACGGCGACCGGCCCACATAAAGGCGCCGCGCGGGCCCGCGTCAAGGCCGCGCCGCGCCGCTCGCGCCGCCGCCGGAATGCGCTTCGGAAAAAAAAATTTCGCGCCGGCGCCGCTTGCGCAATCCGCCGCGCGGAGCAACCATGGGATGTAGTGAGTCTCAAGCTTTTCCCCGCAATCCACTGACTTTATCAACATATAGAAGTTTTAACGAATTTCAGCACTATATCTTGACGAAGGATGCTCTTTCGCGCAGTCTGTAGACATAGCGGATGACGAAACGGCGCGGAGTCGGGCGCCAGTAAGGCCCCTGTCGTCGCGTCTGCGTCTCCCAGTGCATTCGATTTCAAGCGTCCCGCCAGGGGCGTCGGCTTTGGAGCGCTTGCGTGAGCAAGGCTCGCCGCCTGCGCCGCCGAATAAAGCCCGTCGCGCGACTCCCCCGCGCGAAAACAAGGAATTGACCGAGATGAAGATCGAGCGGCGTTTCACCACTTCCGGCCAGTCTCCTTACGCGTCGATCGAGTTTCACACGACCAAGAGCGAGATTCGCAACCCCGACGGATCGGTGGTGTTCTCGCAGGGCGACATCGAGGTTCCCGCGTCCTGGAGCCAGGTCGCCGCCGACGTGCTGGCGCAAAAATATTTCCGCAAGGCCGGCGTGCCGACACGCCTGAAGCGGATCGAGGAAAACGCGATCCCGTCCTTCCTGTGGCGCTCCGTCGCCGACACGGAGGCGCTCGCCGAACTGCCGAAGGACCAGCGCCTCGGCGCCGAGACCAGCGCCAAGCAAGTGTTCGACCGGCTCGCCGGCGCCTGGACCTATTGGGGCTGGAAGGGCGGCTATTTCGACACGGAGGAAGACGCCCAGGCCTTTAGCGACGAACTGCGGTACATGCTGGCCAGGCAGATGGCCGCGCCCAATTCCCCGCAATGGTTCAACACCGGCCTGCATTTGGCTTACGGCGTCGACGGTCCCGGCCAGGGCCACTTTTACGTCGACCACGCCAATGGCAAGCTGGTCAAATCGAAGAGCGCCTACGAGCATCCGCAGCCGCACGCCTGCTTCATCCAGTCCGTCGCCGACGATCTCGTCAACGACGGCGGCATCATGGATCTGTGGGTGCGCGAGGCGCGGCTGTTCAAATATGGCTCGGGCACGGGCTCCAACTTCTCGAAGCTGCGCGGCGAGAAGGAGAAGCTTTCGGGCGGCGGCTCCTCCTCCGGGCTGATGTCCTTCCTGAAAATCGGCGACCGCGCGGCGGGCGCGATCAAATCCGGCGGCACGACGCGCCGCGCCGCCAAAATGGTCATCGTCGACGCCGATCACCCGGACATCGAGGCGTTCATCGAATGGAAGGTGAAGGAGGAAGAGAAAGTCGCGGCGCTCGTCGCCGGGTCGAAGATCGTTAAGAAACACCTCAAGGCCATTCTGCGCGCCTGCGTCAATTGCGAGGGGCCGAACGGCGACTGCTTCAATCCGGAGATCAACCCGGCCTTAAAGCGCGAGATCAAGCTCGCGCGCCGCGAGGAGGTGCCGGACGCGCTGATCAAGCGCGTGATCCAATACGCCCGCCAGGGCTTTAAGGACATCGAGTTCGACACTTACAACATCGACTGGGACAGCGAGGCTTACCTCACCGTCTCCGGCCAGAACTCCAACAACACCGTGCGCGTCACCGACGAATTTTTGCGCGCGGTGGAGGAGGACAAGGACTGGACCCTGATCCGCCGGCTCGACCACAAGGCCGCGAGGACGCTGCCCGCGCGAGAACTGTGGGGCAAGATCGGTTACGCCGCCTGGGCTTCCGCCGATCCCGGCATTCAGTTCCACACGACGATCAACGACTGGCACACCTGCCCCGCCGGCGGCGAGATCAAGGCGTCGAACCCCTGCTCGGAATATATGTTCATCGACGACACGGCCTGTAATCTCGCCTCGCTGAACCTGTTGCAGTTCCGGAACTAGACGACGAAGAACATCGACATCGACCCCTATGAACACGCGGTGCGGCTGTGGACCGTCGTGCTCGAAATCTCCGTGCTGATGGCGCAGTTCCCCTCGCGCGAGATCGCGCAGCTCTCCTACGACTACCGCACGCTCGGCCTCGGCTACGCCAATGTCGGGGGCTTGTTGATGTCGTCGGGCGTCGCCTATGACAGCGCGGCGGGACGCGCGATCACCGGCGCGCTGTCGGCGATCATGACCGGCGTCGCCTATGCGACCTCCGCCGAAATGGCGCGCGAGCGCGGCCCGTTCGCGCGCTTCATGGAGAACCGCGAGTCGATGCTGCGGGTCATCCGCAACCATGCGCGCGCCGCGCGCGGCGAGAGCGAGGGCTACGAAAAACTGGCCACCGCGCCGACGCCGCTCGACGGCGCCGCCTGCCCCGACAAGGCGCTGGTCGCCGCCGCCGAACGCGCGTGGCAAAAGGCGCTGACGCAAGGCGAGCTTTACGGCTATCGCAACGCGCAGGTCACCGTCGTCGCGCCGACCGGCACCATCGGCCTCGTCATGGACTGCGACACCACGGGCATCGAGCCCGATTTCGCGCTGGTGAAATTCAAGAAGCTCGCCGGCGGCGGCTATCTCAAGATCGTCAACCGCGCCGTCCCCGAGGCGCTTCGCGCGCTCGGCTATCGCGAGAGCGAACTGGCGGAAATGGAGGCCTACGCGGTCGGCCACGCGACGCTCTCCAACGCGCCCGCGGTCAACACCGGCTCGCTGCGCGCCAAGGGCTTTACCGACGACAAGCTGGCTCTCGTCGAGAAGTCGCTGGCCGGCGCCTTCGACATCAAATTCGTCTTCAACAAATGGACGCTCGGCGCGGACTTCCTCACCGGCGCGCTCAAAATTCCCGCGAGCACGCTGGAGGACAAGAACTTCGACCTGCTCTCGCATCTCGGCTTCTCGCGCGCCGACATCGAAGCCGCCAATGTGCATATCTGCGGCGCGATGACGCTGGAGGGCGCGCCCTTCCTAAAACCCGAACATTACGCCGTGTTCGATTGCGCCAATCCCTGTGGTCGGCTCGGCAGGCGCTATCTCTCGGTCGAGTCGCATATCCGCATGATGGCGGCCGCGCAGCCCTTCATATCCGGCGCGATCTCGAAAACCATCAACATGCCCAATGACGCGAGCATCGAGGATTGCGAGGCGGCCTATCTCCTGTCCTGGCGCCTCGCGCTCAAGGCCAACGCGCTCTATCGCGACGGCTCGAAACTGTCGCAGCCGCTGTCGTCGCAACTGATCGCCGGCGAGGACGACGACGAGGACGCGCATGAGCGTGTCGACGAGCTGGTCGCCGCCAACAGCCCGGCGCGCGCGGCCCAGGTCGCCGAGCGCATCGTCGAGCGCATCGTTCACCAGGTGGTGCGCGAGCGCGAAAAACTGCCGAACCGCCGCAAGAGCTACATCCAAAAGGCTGCCGTCGGCGGACACAAGGTCTATCTGCACACCGGCGAATACGAGGACGGCCGTCTCGGCGAAATCTTCATCGACATGCACAAGGAGGGCGCCGCCTTCCGCAGCCTGATGAATAATTTCGCGATCGCGATTTCGCTCGGGCTGCAATACGGCGTGCCGCTGGAGGAATATGTCGACGCCTTCACCTTCACGCGCTTCGAGCCGTCGGGCCCGGTGCAGGGCAATGACGCGATCAAATTCGCGACCTCGATTCTCGACTACGTGTTCCGCGAACTCGCGGTGTCCTATCTCGGCCGCAACGACCTCGCGCATGTCTCGCCCGAGGACATCGGCC
>JBAUVQ010000476.1:0-6737 GCA_049583305.1 Methylocystis sp. | reverse complement strand
GCCCAGGGGTTGGAAAATGGGCGCTACCGCCTTATATGGCAAACGCTTAGCATCGACGGCCACATTACTCACGGCGAAATCCCCTTCGAGGTGAACCGGTAGCATCGTGCAGCTATTTTTGGAGCTCTATGGCTTTCTGAGCGTAGTGCTGCGGGGCTTCGTCGTCACCGCTCAATCGCTCACGCTCGGCGGAGTGGCTTTCCTGGCTCTGGCCCTCCCGCCAGGGCAGGCGTGCGAGCGCCCCGCGCGGCGCATGCTGGTTTGGAGCGCTGTCGGGCTATGCGTCGGCGAAATTCTCGCGGCCGCATCGTTGATGGTCATGCTCCGCGGCACGCTGGACCTTCCGCTCGGACAGCTACTGGGCGCCGACGCGGTGATCGTCGATCTCGTGGTCGCGGCGCTGGCGGGCGGAATCGCCGTTCTCGCGCGCGGATGCGTGTCCACGCGCGTTCCCGTGCTCCTTTGCGTGATCATGCTCGCCGTCCAGGTGTCGGCGACCCACGCCGCCAGCCGGCCAGACCACGCCTTCGCGCTCTATGTCGCCGAATTCGCCCATATGTCGGGCGTGGGGCTTTGGATCGGCGGAATTCCCTATTTCATCATGGCCTTAGCGCTGATTCACGGGGAAGCGCGCGGCTTTGTCGCCTTGCGTTTTTCCGCGATATCGGTTTGGGCCGTCGCGACGCTTATCGCCGCCGGCGTCTACATGGCGATCGATTACATTGGCGAACCCGCCGCGCTCTACGGAACCTCGTACGGCGTCATGCTCTGCGCCAAGATCGGGTTGCTGGGCGGTCTGTTGCTGCTTGGCGGCATGAATTTCCTGGCCGTGCGCCGCATGCGCTCCGATCCTGCGGCGGCCCCGCGAACACGCCGCTTCGCCGAGGTCGAGATTGGCCTCGGTCTGACCGTCATTTTTTGCGCGGCGTCGCTAACTTCATTGCCCCCGGCGCGCGATCTTCCCGACGACCGGGCGACCTTCGCCGAAATCGTCGAGCGGATCGCGCCGCGCTGGCCGCCACGGCTGGAGAGCCCCGCTCACGCAAGCCTCTCAACGTCCTTGCCCCCCGCGCCCGCCGCGCCGCGAGACCCGCGCGCCTATGCGCCGGGGGAGGAGGCCGCGCCGCCTCGCAACTCGGCCGACATCGCGTGGTCGGAGTATAATCATCATTGGGCGGGGTTATTCGTCTTGGTGATGGGCGTTCTGGCGCTCGCCGAGCACATTCCGGCGATTGCCCCCGTCGCTCGGCATTGGCCCCTGACGTTCCTCGGGCTCGCGGTGTTTTTGTTTTTGCGCGCCGACGAGACCGTATGGCCGCTCGGAAACCTGGGCCTGATCGAAAGCTTGCGCGATCCGGAGATCGCCCAGCATCGATTTTTCATCGTTCTAATCATCCTGTTTGGCTTATTCGAATGGCGCGTGCGGCTGGGTCGCCTAAAGGACGCGTTCGCCCCTCTTGTGTTTCCCCTGACGACCGCCGTCGCGGCGGCCTTCCTGCTCACCCATTCGCACGGGCTGGCCAATCCGAAGGAAGAGTTGCTGATCGAAATCACACACACGCCTCTCGCCCTAGTCGGCGTGGCGGCGGGGTGGGCGCGCTGGCTGGAATTGCGTCTCGACGGAACGACGAGTCGCGTCGCCGGCTATGTATGGCCGATCGCCTTTGTGCTGGCGGGGCTTTTACTGCTGTTTTATCGCGAGGCCTAAGTTTCGCGGCGAATGGCGGCAAGTTACCTGTCGCGACCTCGCAATCTTGGCACTTTCATGCCCGCGCCGTGCGTCGACGCGATGTCGACGATTGGCCGCCGGGCGATCGGGACGGCCCCTCCCATTGCCTGGCTCCGTCGGTTCCGTTGGCGCCGTGTCGATTTTTTCGCGTTTTGTCACTGTCGCCAATCTCTTGGGCCGTTTGATCGAGGCGGATAAGTTAAGCATTAACCATTTGGCGTCCATATTTAAAGGATCGATTCATATGGCGTTCTCGCTCGCGCGCGATGTGTCTAGCAGCTCGATGCCGCGCCAGCCATGATCGTCGTCGGCCGCGGTTCAAACGTTTCACGTGTATCCGAAAGACCAGCACGATGAAGGTAGTGATCCTAACGGGGGGCCTCGGAACGCGGCTCGCCGAAGAAACCTCGGTGCGGCCCAAGCCAATGGTCGAAATCGGGGGCCGCCCGATTCTGTGGCACATCATGAAAACCTACTCGGCCCACGGATTTAACGAATTCGTTCTGTGCCTCGGCTACAAGGGCTATTTTATCAAGGAATTTTTCTCGAACTATTTCTTGCACATGGCTGACGTCACGTTCGACATGCTCACGCGCTCCATGGAGGTGCATCGAGAAACCGCGGAGCCCTGGCGCGTCACCCTCGTCGATACCGGCGACGGCACCCAGACGGGCGGGCGTCTCAAGCGTGTCCTGGATCACGTGGCTGGCGAGGAAGTTTTCGCGCTCACCTACGGAGACGGCCTCGCGGACATCGATCTAACCGCGGAGCTTGCGTTTCATAAAGCCCACGGAAAACTGGCGACTGTCGCGGCGGTACAACCGGCGATGCGTTTTGGCGCGATGACGCTTGATAACGATAGAGTGACCTCTTTCGCAGAGAAACCGGTCACGGAAGCGAGTTGGGTCAACGGCGGATTTTTCTTGCTATCGCCCAAGGTCGGTGAATTCATCGAGGGCGACTCCACGGTATGGGAGCGCGGCCCCCTCAACACCTTGGCCGCCGGGGATGAATTGCGCGCTTTCGCGCACAATGGATTTTGGCATCCAATGGACACGCTACGCGACAAAATCTACCTCGAAGAACAATGGACCTCCGGCCAAGCGAAGTGGAAAATCTGGTGATCTCCTCGGCATTCTGGCTCGACAAACGAGTCTTCGTTACGGGACACACGGGCTTCAAGGGTTCGTGGCTGTCGCTGATGTTGTCCCGACTCAACGCGCGCGTCACCGGCTACTCGCTGGAGCCTCCAAGCGCACCAAATCTGTTCGAGCTCGCGCGAGTCGGAGAATTTGTCGACGATATTCGTGGCGACATACGAGATCTCCATGATCTGCGGTTAGCGATGACCGCGGCCGCGCCGGAGATTGTCATTCACATGGCGGCGCAGCCGCTCGTTCGCGCCGCTTACGCCGATCCAGTCTCCACTTACGCCACCAATGTGATGGGTACGGTGAACGTTCTCGACGCGGCTCGGGCGACCCCCGGCGTGCGCGCGGTTCTCGTCGTCACCACGGACAAATGTTACGAAAACAAGGATTGGGTGTGGGGCTATCGAGAGACCGATCCGTTGGGCGGACACGATCCCTATTCCAACAGCAAGGCCTGCGCGGAACTTGTCGCCGGCGCCTATCGCGACAGTTTCTTTTCGAAGCCGCGCGCCGCGAAAATCATTTCGGCGCGAGCGGGCAATGTGATTGGCGGCGGCGATTTCGCCGCGGATCGAATTATTCCCGACGCGTTTCGGGCATTTCTGGCGAGGCGTCCGCTTCACATTCGAAACCCGGCGGCGGTGCGGCCATGGCAGCATGTGTTGGAGCCTCTGACCGGCTATCTCATGCTGATCGAAACCGCGATTACGAGGAACGACTCCTTGCAAGGAGCGTGGAATTTTGGTCCCGGCTCCGCCAGCGAGCAGAGCGTCGAAGCCCTGGTGTCACGATTTATCGGAGCTTATGGCCGCGGCGCGAGTTGGACTCACGATCACGGCGATCACCCCCACGAAGCTAATCTTCTGCGTCTCGATACCGCCAAGGCGCGCGAGATTCTCGGCTGGTCGCCGCTACTCGGCTTCGAGGAGACGGTCGACTGGACTTCGCAATGGTATCGCGCCTTGGCCGATGGCCAAGATGTTATCGCGGCAACAATGATGCAGGTGGATCGTTACCTTGGCCAGCGCGTGCGCCTGGTTTCACCGTTCACGCAAAAGACCAAGCAAGACTTCGTGCAAGAGGAGCGACTAATCGAAAGCGCGTAAATAACGCACTCGGTCGGCGGTTCGCACCCCGCGCTTAATCCCTCGGCGCGTCCACTGGCGCTTGGAGACTTTGCGCCGCGCGAACAGAGGTTCGCCAAGCGCTTACAACGACGTCACTCTGTTTGAACAACGCAAGCGCCGGCCAAGCTT
Organism: Methylocystis sp.; assembly: GCA_049583305.1. Taxonomy (GTDB): domain Bacteria; phylum Pseudomonadota; class Alphaproteobacteria; order Rhizobiales; family Beijerinckiaceae; genus Methylocystis. The sequence goes on along the minus strand of JBAUVQ010000476.1, from coordinate 2,601 downwards.
CGTTCGAATGGCGCCGTCACACAATGGCCTTGTCCTGCTGTAGCTCGGCTAGGCAAGCCGAGATAGCGTGTATCGACGACCAGCTCTTTCTGTTCAGCATCCGGTCAGGAAACTCGACGCCAAGCTGCTCTTCGATCGCAAGCATCACCTGCACCGCCGTGAAGGAAGCGAGCCCCGCGGCATAAAGATCCGCGCTTTCATCGAGCGTCGCCGCCGGAACTGAAAGTTTTCCGTGCCGATCGAGGGCTTGCCTTATAAGGAACTGCATCTCATCCTCTGCATGACGATAATTTAGCATCCCATTAACGAAACGATAGCCCTGACTTCTTGAAACGCGACGCATTTGGAAGAAAAGGTAAACGACGCCGATCGCCTAATCCGCTCGCGCCTGACGACATTCCCGCGATACCCTCGCCACGCGGAACCCTTTCTTAACCATGAATTTGCTACTCTTCGTAGTGGCGAGACGCCTCGAATTTAAACAATCACAACGGCGCTCGAACGGACGACTTGGCATGTTGGATTATCGCGGCGGAGCCAATAACGTCTCTGATCCGAAGTCCGCGCCGCGCGTTGCACTGGAAGGTAGCCAATTCTCCGTAAAAGACGCGTGGCGTCTGGCGTGGCGACGTAAGGCCCTCATTCTGACACTCGCCGCTCTCGGAGCGATCCTCGGGTTCATCGCCACTAAGATGCTAACTCCCCGCTACGTCGCCACCGCACAAATATATCTCGACCCTCACGGTCTTCCGGGGCTCGACAAGGAAGACTCGGCATCCCACGAAGACTCCACCGGATTCATAAACTTCGTTGAAACGCAGGCGAAAATTCTGACCTCGCGAGTCATTTTAGAACGCGTCGTGAACAAGGAAAGGCTGGCAACGGATCCTGAGTTCGGCGGAGGCGGCTCAACCTTTCTAGGCGCCTTGTTAAGCAGGCCGGCGTCGACGACGAGCGATTCCGATCGCGCTCTGAGCGCGGAGAGAACGCTTGCCCAGCGCATAGTTATCCGTCGTCCCGAACGTACATTTATTATCGAGATCTCCGTGACCAGCAGCAATCCGGAAAAAGCCGCGCGCGTCGCGAACAGTGTCGCCCAGTCATATAATGAGGTGCGTCAAACAATGCAGTCGGAGGCCGCGCGGCAGGCGACCGGTTCGCTCAGCGCGAGTCTCGGCGAGATGCGCGATCGATTGCTGAAGGCGGAAAAGCAGGTCGAAGACTATAAGGCCGCGAATGGACTCGTCGGAACGAGGGATCAATATGTAGACGAGCAAAGCCTAAAGGAACTCAATCAACAACTCAGTTATGCGCGAACGCGCCTCGAAGATGCGCGGGCGCGCTTCGAACAGCTCAAGCGCGTTCGCGGGGCGAACGTCGATATCGGATCACTGGCGGCGACATTGAATGCGCCAGGACTAAATAACCTACGCGCGCAGCAAACCGCCGCGCTAGAACGGCTCGCCGAGCTTTCCGCGGAACTCGGACCAAGGCATCCATCGGTAAGGGACGCCGAGGCGCGCGCGAACGAACTTCGCCGACTCGTTGACGTCGAACTACAACGTGTTCGGGCCTCCACCAGCAAGGATCTCGATCAGGCGCGAGGCGTTGAGGAGCGATTGCAGCGCGACGTCGAACAGTTGCGTCAACGTGCGCTTATCGCCGCTCAGGCTTCCGTCAAGCTGCGAGATCTGGAACGCGAGGTCGACGTGAATCGAGGCGTGTATCAATCGCTTTTTGCGCGCTCAAGGCAAGCCGAGGAGGCGCAACCCAGCAATCTGATGAGCACTCACATCGTCACGATGGCCTCTCCACCGGCGGCGCGAAGCTTTCCTCCAAGCGCCGTTCTGATGATGGCGGCGGGCTTCGTGCTGGGATCGTTGCTCGGCAGCGCGTTAGCCATCGTCCTCGAATTGCGAAAAAATGCCGACGGTTCGCCCACGGCGATCGCGCGGGCAGTCGATCTCGATCCCGATATGATGCGCTACGCGATTACCGACGCCACGCGGTTCGTGATACGCCCCGCCTTCCATTCACGGTCGACGACTGAACTGGCGCGTTTGGGCGCGCCCGTCGCCAGTCGATCTCGGGATGGAGCAGAAATCGACGGCGCGATGTCGCATTTGCTTTCGCTGATTAACAACGACAGCGAGACGCAAATTATCGCGCTAGTTGGCGACGCGAGGAACGAAGCCCGCACAATAATGGCGATCAATATCGCGCTTGCGCTGAGCGCCGCCGGGCTGGACGTCGCGCTAGTCGACGCCGACGCCAAACGTGCGTATCTCACTTCGTTGGTCGATCTTGACGCGGCGCGTTCGGGCAAATCGCGCGAGTTTATTGTTCAGACCAGAGAAGAGGTTGTTCTGGCTCTCCCGAACCGGAGCGCCGGCGAATTCGATCACGGGGACAGAAATAGAATCATGCGCGATCTACTTCGTGGCGAGATGGGGCCGATAGACGCAGTTCTTTGTGATGGCGCGTTCGACGACCCGTCGGCGTTCGAACAGATCAATTGGGTCGTGCCGGTTGTTGGAGCTGAAGCAGACGAACGTGAGGCTATTGGGATGCTCCCAGAAGTCCTAGCGAGCAAGATCGCAT
>JBAUVQ010000475.1:0-2258 GCA_049583305.1 Methylocystis sp. | reverse complement strand
GACGCCCTCGAACGCGGGGAAGGCGAGGTCTTGGCCGATGAGATCACGCGCCAGGTGCATCGCGGTCTATCGGCCGATCTCCCGGTCTATTTCCAGAGCACCGCCGCGCTTCAGTCGCGCGCGGCTCCGCCAACTGGCTGAGCCGGCGAACCGGCGCCTCCTCCGTCGGGCACTATATTGTTCCGGAAGCGGGCCGACGACTTTCGGGAGCTTGATGGTGAATGGGGTCCTTTACGCCGCCCGGCGGCCACGACCGCTCGGCCGCTCGGCTTTCGCGCTGGGGATGGCCGTCGTCAGGAATTTGGGAGGACAGTTTCCAGCTCAGCGCTTGATGCGACGGCAATACATCCACGGCTATGATCAAGGAGATTTGATATGGCTGACAGACAGATTCGAACGGCTCTGGATCTCCACTGGGCCGCCTCGGACGCCAACGACTCTGAGGCTGAGCACCAGATCTACCGAGAGGACGCCGTGCTCGAATACCCCCAGTCCGGCGAGCGCATTCGCGGGCGGCGCAAGATTCAGTCGTCTCGCGCCGCGCAGCCGAACCAGAAACGCTTCTCAATCCGGCGGATTATTGGGGCGGGCGACCTCTGGGTCACTGAATATGTCCTAACCTATGACGGGCGGCCGTCTTACACCGTTAGCATCATGGAGTTCATCGATGGGGAGGTGGCCCGCGAGACCCAGTATTTCGGTGATCCGTTCGAGCCCGGGCCTTCGCGCGCGCAATGGGTCGAGCGGATGGCTCGAAACCTCTAACGATCGCCATCCGCCACTGACTCGCTCGGAGTTACCGATCGATACGGTCTCTTTCGCCCGCTATCTCCTTGGCAAGGTGTTGGTGCGGGATTTGCCGGAAGGCGTCGCCAGCGGTCGTATCGTTGAGACCGAGGCATATGTTGTCGGCGACGCTGCCGGGCACGCGTACCGGGGGATGACACGGCGTAATCGTTCGCTGTTTCTTGAGCGTGGGCACGCGTATATTTATCTCGCTTACGGCAGCTCATACATGTTGAATGTATCGAGCGAGATGCGCGGGATGGGGGCCGGCGTCCTGATCAGGGCTCTCGAACCGCTCGAAGGCATTCCGATCATGCAGCTAAATCGCAGCATCGAAGGGGTGCGCGATTTGGCGCGAGGACCAGGAAGGCTCACCGCGGCATTGCGGGTTGATCGTTCGCTCGAGGGGCTCGACCTTTGCGGGGAAGGCCCTCTATGGCTCGGACACGGTGACCACGAACCCGGAGAAATCGGTCAGAGCAAAAGGATTGGCATTTCACGGGATGCAAACCGTCTCCTGCGATTTTATTTTCGGAACAGTCCGTTCGTCAGCGGTCCAAGATCGCTCGTGGAATGAGAGACCGCCTCGGTCGCCCAACCCCTTTCGAGAGCAAGCAAAGTGGTAAAAGCTCAAGTTTTGGCGGCTAAGTTCTGGCTCTCCTTTAAGGTGAGCGGGCGAAGCGGAAACTGGTGTGGTGGGGTTAGCATGTAGCCGACTTTGGCGCTGGAATCACGCTGTTGCGCGGAGCAACTTCGGATAGGTTCGCATTCGCCTTGGCAATTTCAAGGAAAAACCCCGCTCTTCCTCCGGCGTACAATTGCGATCGATGATCAGTTCGACACGCAGGAGCGCCCCCCTTTTTACACGGCATCATTCTTGGAATGATCCATCGCATCTGGTTCTATCGCAAATATTTTGCTCCGGACTTGCCTGGGTTAGGATGACGGGAAGCGGGGCGGCTGGAATACCGCGATGATCGATTTCGAGGGCAACCCTTTCGAACGTGACGTCATCGTATGGCACGTGCGCTGGTATGTCGCCTACCCGATCAGTTATCGGCGGCTTGAGGAGATGATGGAAGAGCGCGGCGTCGAGGTCGACCATTCGACGCTCAATCGCTGGGTCGTCAAATACGCGCCCGTACTGGACCGTCAGTTTCGTTCCCGCAAGCGCGCGGTCGGCGCCAGCTGGCGACTGGACGAGACCTATGTGAAAGTCAGAGGCTCCTGGAAATACCTATATCGAGCCGTCGACAAGGCCGGCGCTACGGTGGATTTCCTGCTGACGGCCAAGCGGGATCGCAAAGCGGCGTTGCGCTTTCTGCGCCGGGCGATCGGTCAGGATGGCGTGCCAGAGAAGATCACGATCGACAAGAGCGGCGCCAATACGGCGGCGATCGAAAGCTACAACGAGGAACACGAGGCGGACATCGAAATCCGGCGAACGAAATATTTGAACAACATCGTTGAAC
>JBAUVQ010000474.1:0-3971 GCA_049583305.1 Methylocystis sp. | reverse complement strand
CACTAAGGATGTCCCGGAGAGATACGAAATGGCAGTTCAGCGTTCGAGCGGCGAAATCATCAAGATGGTTGCCTACCTTCTTGGTGCGGTTGGTTTGGTTTTCACTCTGATCCACTTCGCCCCCATCATCTCGCACGGCGGTTGATAGGGTTCGGCGCGATCCCCCGCTTCCCCGCCACTGTCGGGGTGAAGCCGCGAGGCACAACGAGCGATTGTGACTTTCGAGGGCTCGCTTGGCTGTCTTAACCGTCAGCCTTCCAAGATTCGCATTATCTCTATGCCGCCCGTCGAATCGCATGGCGCGCCTCTGTTGAGGTGGCGTGGCGGTTCGACGGGCGGCTTTTTTTGCTTGGCCGCTTCACCCCCGGTGATAAGGGTGACCCGAGGCGATGGTCATGGCGCGGTAGATTTGCTCCGCGGCCAAAATGCGCACGATCTGGTGCGGCAACGTCATCGCGCCAAAAGAAAATACCGCCCTCGCGCGTGAGCGCAGGCGGGGGTCGATGCCCTCCGCGCCTCCGATCACAAACCACAGGATCTTGCGGCCGGCGTCTCGCTCGCGCATGATAAATCGTGCAAAATCAATACTATTCGCGGCTTCCCCGCGCTCGTCGAACACCGCGGCCGCCGCTTCCGGCGTTAGCGCCGTGAGCAGCGCGTCGCCCTCGGCCGCCATTCGCGCCTGAATGGCGCGCGCTGGACTCTCATCGAACTCACGGACGTCAAGGCCATCGAGACCCAAATTGCGCATGGCTTCGATTCGCTTCGCGTAGCGGTTGAAAATCTCGCGTTCCGGGCCGGTTTTCATTCGGCCGATGCAGAGAATTCCCAGGCGCATGCCCGCCTCTTAACCGCGGTGCATCTCGCGCGGCCGGTCCCCGCCCCACATTTTTTCCAAATTATAGAATTGCCGAACTTCCGGCCGGAAAATATGGACGATGATGTCGCCGGCGTCGACGAGAACCCAATCGCACTGCGGCAGACCTTCGACCCGTAACCCCGAGACGCCCGCAGCCTTGCAAGCTTTGATCACCCGATCCGCGATCGCGCCGACATGCACGTTCGAGCGGCCTGTCGCGACGATCATCGAATCGGCGAGCGCCGTTTTTCCATTCAGGTCGATGGAGACAATTTCCTCGGCCTTGGCCTCGTCGAGGCAGGCGACAAGCGAGCCGCCGAGAAAGCCCGGGATCAACACTTTGGTCCCCGCCCTTGCGGAGGACGTCGGGCCAGTTTGCGAAATCGCGCTAGTCGACAGTTTATTTAACCCTCTTTATCGCCGCTCCCCACGTGAGCATCATGGAGCGATTTGACGTGGATTGCAACAGTTCGAGAGGGGAAAGCGTCGCGAGCGGCGGCGAGCGAAAAAAAAAAGCCCGGCGACACTGCCGGGTTTTAGGCGGTTACGGCCCATCGAGAGGTGGGAGGAACCTCGAAACCGTAACAGCGCGACTCTAGTCGATTCGTCTCGAAAAGACTTGTCCTTAATTTTTTGTGACGCCCAAAAAAAGCCGAAAACATGAAGAAAAAACGCTCGATGAGCTGCGGGCCCCGAGCGCCATTCCAGAGTTGGTCAAGTTTTTTCAAGGCCTTGCGAAGCCAACCGGCTCGGCGCGCGACCGCGTGACGAAAATGCCACAGCTGGCAACTATTTGAATGAGCGGCGCCGGGCAACGCTTCGCTCAAGGCGCTCGGCGGTTTCTCAAGGCGTCAGCACGATTGATCCGGTCGTCCGACGATTTTCCAGCGCGGCGTGAACCTTGGCCGCGTCCTCTAATGGGAAGCGCGCCGCGACGTCCAGGGTCAAATGTCCCTGCTTTATGGCGCGCTCCAAATCTTCCATCATTTCCTCGTACGTCCGACGGTCCGCGATGTGGGTGAAGAGCGAGGGGCGCGTCGCGTAGAGAGAGCCCTTTTGCGCCAAAAGGCCGAGATCGAAAGCCCCCACCGGTCCGGACGCCGAGCCGAAGCTCACGAACATGCCGAATGGAGCCAGGCAATCCAGCGAACCGGGAAAGGTCGCCGCGCCGACGCCGTCGTAGACCACGTCGCAGAGGCGGCCCTTTGTGAGTTCACGCACGCGTTGAACGAAGTCGTCCTCGCGATAGAGGATTACATGCTTGGCGCCGGCGTCGCGCGCTATCCGCGCCTTCTCCTCGCCGCCGACAGTGGCGATCACTTTCGCGCCGAGCGCGCTCGCCCATTGGCATAGCAGTTGACCGACGCCGCCGGCGCCCGCGTGCACGAGCACGCGATGGCCTTTTTTCACGCGAAAGGTCCGGTGCAACAGATATTGGGCGGTCAGACCCTTGAGCATCATCACCGCCCCCGCGGCGTAGCTGAAGGATTTGGGCAGATGGACGACCGAGGCGGCGTCGATGTTGCGCGCCTCGCTATAGCCGCCGAGCGCCCCGACATAGGCCACGCGGTCGCCCGGCTCGAAATCCTTGACGCCCTCGCCGACCGCGACGACTTCGCCGGCGCCTTCGTGGCCCGGCACGAACGGAAATTCCGCCGGATAGGCCCCCGTGCGGCGGTAAATGTCGATGTAATTCACGCCGATGGCATGGTGGCGCAACTGCACCTCGCCGGGCCCCGGTCCGGCCAGATCAATGTCTTCGAGTTGAAGAACCTCGGGGCCGCCCGGACGATGCGCGCGAATAACCTTCACCACCGGGCCGTCTCCTTCGTCCGCCGTCGACCAGCAAACATAACAAGAAACCGCGCCGATGCGACGGCGCCGCGACAATTAAACGCGGAAACCACGGACTATCGCGCTGACCTCCTTGTAGGGCTATATAAGCACGGGAATGGAGTGACAGGGAATGACGCAAGATCGGGCAAGCCGCGCGCAAGCCGGGCGTAAGACGCAAATTCTGGTGGCGGGAGCCGGCTCGACCGGGATCGCCGCGGCGCTCGCCTTCGCCCGAGCGGGGTTTAGAGTCACGCTGGCTGGCCGTTTCCCACCGCCATTGCCGGGGCGCACGGTGGCGCTGTTCGAGGCCTCGGTGAGGTTTCTCGACGCGCTCGGCGTTTTGCCGCGCGTTAGGGAAAAGGCGTGTCCCATTGTCGCGATCCGGATGATCGACGACACCGATCAATTGCTGCCGACGCCGGACCTCACCCTGCGGGCGAAGGAGATCGACCTTCCGGCGCTGGGCCTTAATATCTCTAACGACGAACTGGTCGAGGCGCTGCTGGAGATCGCGCGACAGCGCGAGGCCTTCGAAATCGTCGACGCCGATATCGCCGATTATGTTTTCGACGGGGAGGGCGCGGTGGCACTGCTCGCCGACGGTCGTCGGATCGAGGCCGATTTCGTGATCGCCGCCGACGGGCGTCAGAGCCGGGCCCGAGCGATCGCCGGAATAGACACCAAGGAGTGGACCTATCCTCAAGTCGCCTTGACGATGTTGCTGTCGCACGAGGAGCCGCACGAGAATATTTCGACCGAGTTTCACACGCGCTCCGGCCCGTTTACGCTTGTGCCCTTGCAGGGCCGCGAGGGCGCGCCCCACCGTTCCAGTCTCGTCTGGTTGATGAGCGTCGCCGACGCCAGCCGACGCCTCGCCAAGCCGCGCGAGGAGCTGGAATTCGAGCTCGAGGACCACGCCCGCGGGCGCTTTGGGGCGATGAAGATCGAAGGCGCGATCGGTCAATTTCGAATGGGCGGGATGCAAGTTTCGCGGCACGCGCTGGGCCGCGTCGCCTTGGTCGGCGAAACCTGCCATGTGTTTCCGCCGATTGGCGCGCAGGGTCTCAACCTCAGTCTGCGCGACGTGGCCGATCTCGAAGAGTGTCTCGCCAGCGTCGATTTGACCAATCCGCGCGAACTCGCGCCTGCGTTGGCGCGTTATGATCGCCACCGGCGCGCCGACATTGGTTTCCGAACGCTCGGCGTCGACATACTGAACCGCTCTTTGATCATCCCGCATCTCCCCGTCGATTTGATGCGCGGCGCGGGATTTTTG
>JBAUVQ010000473.1:0-3186 GCA_049583305.1 Methylocystis sp. | reverse complement strand
CCACCGTCGCGTCGCGCGTCACGCTTTCGATCACCACGGAATTGGCGCCGATGCGCGCATTGCGGCCGATGGTGATGGGTCCGAGGATTTTGGCGCCCGCCCCGACGATCACGCCGTCTTCGAGCGTCGGATGTCGCTTGCCCGCCGACCAGGAGACGCCGCCGAGCGTCACGCCGTGATAGAGCGTCACCTCGTCGCCGACCACCGCCGTCTCTCCGATGACGACGCCAGCGCCATGATCGATGAAGAAGCGCCGACCGATCGTGGCGCCTGGGTGGATGTCCACATTAGTCAGAAAGCGCGCGAACCAGGAGACGAGCCGCGCCGCGAAGCGGCGTTTGTGGACCCACAACAGATTAGCCAGTCGATGCCAGATCACGGCATGGAGCCCGGGATAGGTCAGCAGCGTCTCAAGCCGTCCCCGCGCCGCGGGGTCACGCGTCGCGACGCAATCCCAATCCTCGCGGATCAGCGCCAGTAGCGTCGGTCCCTTCGGCGTCGCGGCTTGCGAGGTCTCCTCCGTCATGGTCGCGACTCGTTCGAGCATGACGCCTCACAGTCCTCTGGCGTGGCTCTCGCCGCGCACGCTCCGCCAGATCGAGGTCAAGGCCTCGCCGCTGACCGGCCCCTTATGGTCGAGCGCATGAGCGCGCACACAGGAAACGATTTCGCCAAGCTCCTCGCCGCTCGCCGGCAATTGCAATTGCCGCAGCATCGCGGTCACCGCCGCCGAGCCAGAATGCTTGCCCATCACGATGGTATGCGCCCGGCCGAGCAGGCCCGGATCGAAGGCCTCATAAGTGCGCGGATCCTTGAGCAGTCCGTCGACGTGAATGCCGGACTCATGCGTGAACACGTGCTCGCCGACGATGGATTTGTTCAATGGAATGGGTCGTCGCGCAGCCACCGAAACCAACGCCGCGACGTTGCGCAGCTCGGTGAGCACCACGCCTGTTTCATATCCGTGCAACTGCTTCGCCGCGACGGCGACTTCCTCGAGCGGCGCGTTTCCAGCGCGTTCGCCGAGACCGATGACCGTGACCGAGGCATGAGTCGCGCCGGCCTTGACGCCCGCCAAAGTATTGGCCGTGGCGAGGCCGAGGTCGTCGTGGCAATGAATCTCGATCTCGATATCGCTCGCCGCGCGGAGCTTCGCTATCAGATCGAAAGTGGCGAAGGGATCAAGCACGCTCAACGTGTCGGCCACGCGGAACCTTCGGGCGCCAGCGGCCTGCGCCACCAACATCGTCTCCATCAGAAATTCTGGCGCCGCGCGCGAGGAGTCCTCGCCGCCCACGGCGACGTCCAGTCCTTTGTTCCGCGCGTAACCGACAACGCGCCGCGTCATCTCCAGCGCCTGGGCGCGACCTCCGCGCAGCTTCGCGCCGATTTGCGTGTCGGAGACGGGCACCGACAAATTGATCATGGAGACGCCCGACGCTAGAGCCGCGTCGACGTCCTCGACGCGCATGCGGCACCAGGCGATCGGCCGCAGCGGCAGCCCAGCTTCGACGATCGCTCGGATCGTGGCGATTTCCGTCTTGCCCATCGCCGGCGTGCCGGCTTCGAGTTCCGTGACGCCAGCGCGCGCGAGAGCTTGCGCGATCTGAAGCTTTTCGACGCAAGTGAAAGCGACGCCCGGCGCCTGTTCGCCATCTCGCAACGTGGTGTCGTTCAGCACGAGATCGACGTTCGTTTGCGTCCCCGCAATCACGGAGCACGGCGAACTGGCTCTGGTCGTAGGCGTCTTCATCCACTCATACGAGCGCTTGAGACGCCCGCTCCTCTACTCTCCGCGACGAAGAAACAATCAATCCCGCAAATCCAGAACACGCCCTCAGTTGAAGGATTTCTGGCACCCACAGGTGGAACTGGCGTTGGGATTTTCGAAAGTGAAGCCCGATCCCGTGAGATCCTGGCGAAAGCCGAGGGTCATGCCTTGCAGGCGCGACTGCGAAGCCGGATCGATCAGCACGCGAATGCCGCCCGCTTCGACGACTATGTCGTCGCCTCTCTGTCGCGGATCGAGATCGACGACATATTGGTAGCCGGCGCAGCCGCCTTCCTTGACAAGAATGCGCAGCCCTCCTCCGCTTTGAGCGGCATTGTCCATCGCATCCTTCACCGCGGCGATGGCCGCCGGCGAGACCGTGATCATGCGGGAAACCTCCGGGTTGAATGCATCCGCCTTCGCAATAAGCAATCAACATGCCACTGAAATCGAGCGTCAAAATTCGTTGTGCGACAAGCAAATCGTGAGATTGTCAGGAAGTCGACAGAGGCATGTTCGAACGAGGTCACACAGCCGTCGTTCCGGGAGCTCGGGCCGCGGACGCGACGCGGCTGGTTCCCGTTTCGGCGCCAAAGCAAAGCGAGTAATCCGCGCAATTCGAACAGACGGGCGAGCTGCACATGACGAAGCCGTCGTCCTCGCACATCATCCGATAGATGAAGCGCTTCCAGCGCATGTTTTTGTCGTTGCGCACGGCGAGCGGCGCGAAATGGCGCGAGATCAGCCGAGTCAGCTCCGATCTTTCGCGCAGCCCCAAATCTTCCCAAAGATGGTTTGGCTCGAGGGCGCGTCGCGCCATCATGGCGGCGAACCAGCGTCCGCAGTCGCCTTCGCTGGAGCGATTGGCGAGAAAGAGATCGCGAACGACTTCCATTTCGTCCGTATCGATGAGGCTCGGCCCCACCTGGCAACTGCCCAGGATTTTTAGTCCGGGGAAGCCGCGGGCAGAAACATCCTCAAGATCCGCCGCGGAGAGCCCAGTCCGCGCAGGTAAACCACCGCTCTCAGTTGAGGCCAAGGCGATGATCGACGCCAGAACGTGGCGGTCGAAAGCCGCGCCTTCTTCTGTGATCGCTGCCTCCGGCAACACACCGGTTAATACGCGATAGGCCCTCGCCGCGGCGCTGACGCTTTGGTCGGTCGCCGTCGGCAAGCACGCGTCGCCGCTGGTTTCAAGGTCCGGGAAGACGCGCGCCATCACGTCACGCTCCGATAAGAGGTATGGCGTCGGCCTCCGTGAAGCGGGGGCCGACGCAGTTCTTCGTAGGCGTTACGCGATGGCGGCGAGTTCGGAGGCGGTCTTGCCGATTTGGCTCTCGTCGACCTGCTTCATGATGCCGTGCTCCATCAGCATGTCTTCGAGCTCGTCCATCGTGATCGGCGTCGGGATGATG
>JBAUVQ010000472.1:0-9829 GCA_049583305.1 Methylocystis sp. | reverse complement strand
GCCTACCGCGCCGCTTTCCCGCCCGCGCCGCGATGGGCGCGCCAGGCGCCTCCGCAATAGTCCGTCCCGGACGACCAGGCGCCGGACCCGCCGCCGCCGGCAAAACGTCCGTTGGCGCGCGAGACGTGGCCGTTGGCGTCGGTGAACCTCGCGACGAAGGTGCCGTCGGTCTCGACATAGCCCCACGGCGTGGACGCGCCATTATTAGCGGAAACCACGAGGCCCTTCTCCACGACCACGCTGACCGGGACCAGCGTCGGGCAATTGCCCGCGGTCGTCGTCGATTCGAAATTCCAAACGCCATCGTAGCCGGCGCCCGCGATCCCCGGCGCCTCGTCGCCAGCCGCTTTGATCTTGCCGGGCTGCGCCCAGGCGGCGCCGGCCGCGAGCATCGCGGCCAGCAACGGCGGAAATTTCGAGATCATATGGCCTCCTCAAGGGCGGTCCGCAGCATGTCGCGCATGTCGCAGCCCGCGAAAATAAACCGCGTCACGCCCGCCTTGCGCAATTCTTCCTCCATCTCGCCCGGACGCCCCGCGAGATAGAGCGTCGCGCCCGCGCCCTTCAGGGCGATGGCGACAGGAGTTGCCGCATCGCAATAAATCCGGTCCGACGAGCAAAGACAAGCCAGTTTCGCGCCGCTGTCGCGGAAGGCCTTGACGATCTCCGTCGAGTCCTCCGCTTGCGGTCCGAACACCGCCTCGACGCCGCCGGCCTCGAAGAAGTTCTTGGCGAAATTCGCGCGCGGGGTGAAAGTCGCGACGGAGCCGAGATTGGCGAGAAACACGCGCGGCCGGGCGCCCTTCGCGGCGAGATGCGCGTCGGAGCGCGCGCGCAGCGCTTCGAAGGGTTCCGAGAGACGCCGCAGCGCGAGCATCGGTGTTTTATGCGCCCCGGCGGCGGGCTCGACCTCCGCGCAGCCGGCGTCGAACGGCGCCAGCACGGCCAGCGCGGCCTCGCCGATATTGGGAAACTCGTTGGAGCCGGTGATCTTGTCCTTGGCGCGCGCGACATTCTTGGCGCGTTCGCCGGCGACCTCGGCGACCTTGGCCTGAAAGCGGCCGGCCTCCAGCGCCTTCGCCAGTCCGCCCTCGGCTTCGACCGCCTGGAACTCGGCCCAGCCGCGTTCGCACAGGCCTTGCGTCAACGCCTCGAAGCCGCCGGCGCCGGCGGCGGGATCGTCGACGATGTGGATATAGGATTCGTCCTGCAAAACGAGCTGCGTGTCGCGCGCGAGGCGGCGCGCGAAAGCGTCGGGCGTCCCGAGCGTCTGGGTGAAGGGCAGGGTGGTGATCGCGTCGGCGCCGCCGACGGCCGCGGAAAATACCGCGATGGTCGCGCGCAGCAGATTATTCCAGGGATCGCTCGCGGTCATCATGCGCCAGGCGGTTTCGGCGTGGACCAGCGCCGGCGCCGGCGCGAGACCGCACGATTCTTCGACGCGCGCCCAAAGGGCGCGAAGCGCGCGGAACTTGGCGACGCCCACCAGTTCGTCGGCGTCCGCCGCGAGTCGGAACACCAGCATTTTACGCGCGGCGTCGAGGTCGAGGCCGGCGTCGGCGAGGGCGCGAAGATAGGCGATGCCGGCGGCGAGCGTGAAGCCAAGTTCTTGCGCCTCCGTGCCGCCCGCCGCGTGGACGACGCGGGCGTCGGCGGCGACGGTTCCCCTGACGAAGCCTGTCTTGGCGGCGCTCTTGGCGCGATTGGCGAAGCTCGCGGCGCGCTCGTTCCAGGGCCCCGCCGCGAATCCGTGACGAAGCTGGGCGCCCAGCGGATCGAAGCCGAAGGAGATTTTGGTGATCGAGGGCTCGATGTGATTCTTGTCGACGAAGCGCATGATCGCCTCGGCGGCGTTCGGCGCGCGCGGCGAATCCTCGACCATGACGGGAATGCCGTAATCGAGACGCACCTTGTCGAGGATTTGGGCCAGGGCGGCGTCGCCGTCGTCCTTGAGCGCGGCGCCGTAAGCGCCCCGCGCGCCGGCGAAGACGAGATGCAGACCGTCGGCGCCGCCTTCGAGATCTTCGAGCGCCTGGGCGTTGGCGGCCTCCGCGTCGGCGATGTCGATTCGCGCGAGGATGGCCCAACGGCCCGGATTAACGCGCAGCGCGCGCGGGCGGGGCGTCTCGGCGCGTTGGTAGAGCGGATTGATCGTCGCGCCGTCGTAAGTCTTGGCGACGAGCTTCTCGAAAGCTCCGCCCTTCAGGGCGCGGTCGACGGCTTTGCGCCATTGGTCTTCGCTGGCCTGGGGAAAACTGCCCGCCAGGGCTTGATCCTGTAACGTCATGGTCCTCGCTCGAACTTGCGGTCCGCTCTCGCGGCTATTTGGCATGAAGCGCGCGCTCTAGCCACCCCAATCCGACCGCCAAAAGCGGGTGGGCTTTATTTTCGTCGCCAAACGCCTTAACGAGGGAGCGTTGTCCGGGGCAGTGGACGCGAAAACGTGGCGGCGAACCGCCTTGACGGGCGCAGCGCGCCTCGAGGCCGGCAAAACCCCCAACGGAGGTGGACGTGACGGAGAATCCGCAGGACAAGGCCAAGCTGGTCGATGAAATCATCGAGGTCATCGCCTCGGAAGGCATGATCGACCGCGCCAAGGTCACGCCGGACGCGACGATAGAAAGCCTGGATTTGAAATCCGTGGACATCGTGATGATTCTCACGGCGCTCGAAGAAAAGTTTAATGTCTATATCCCGATGGACGGCTCGCTGCAGGAAGCCAAGGACGTGAAGACCCTTATCGCGGCCATCGCCGATCACATCACGAAAGAAAGAGAGAAAACCTGACATGGCCGATTTGCGAGAAGGCGAGGCCCGGGCGGCGGCCGCGGGCGCGCCTTCCGCTCGCCAGGCGGGATCACGTCGCGTCGTTATTTCGGGCATGGGCGCTGTTTCCGCCGCCGGGATGGGCGCGGAGACGCTTTGGCGCGCGGCGAGGGACGGCGTTCCGCAAGTGCGCGAATTGCGCACCGAAATTCCCTATGACGGGCGCATCAAGCTCGCCGCCCAGGTTCCGCCGTTCGAACCCGCCGACCACATCGATTCCAATCTGCTGCCGTTCTGCGATCAGTTCACGCAATATGCCGTGATCGCCGCCGACGAGGCGGTGGCGCAAGCCGGCCTCGCTCGCGACGATCTCGCCGGTCCGCGCACGGCCGTCATCATCGGCACCGGCATCGGCGGCATGAACACCATCGACAGGGGGCTATACCGCTATTACGTGCAGTCGATCCGTCCCGATCCGTTGACCGTGCCGCGGATCATTCCAAGCACGGCGGCGACGACGCTCGGCATGAGGTTTTCCTGTCTTGGCCCGACCTTCGCGGTCGGCAGCGCCTGCGCGTCGGCCAGCCAGTCCATAGGGCTCGGCTTGCAGATGATTCGCTTCGGCCTCGCGGACAGAGCGATCGTCGGCGGGAGCGAGGCCTGCGTCGTCAACGGCTCCATGCGTTCGTGGGAAGCCTTGCGCGTCCTCACTCCCGACCTTTGCCGCCCTTTTTCGAAAGGCCGCAACGGCATGACGCTCGGCGAAGGCGGGGCGGTGTTCATTCTGGAAACGCTCGAGTCGGCGCTGGCGCGCGGACATCGGCCGCTGTGCGAACTGGCCGGCTACGGCACCAGCAGCGACGCCAAGGACCCCGTGCGTCCCGATGTCGCGGGGGCGTCGAGCGCCATCAGGCTCGCGCTGGAAGACGCCGGCATGTCGCCGCGGGACATCCATTACATCAATGCTCACGGCACCGCGACGCACGCCAACGACATGACCGAATCCGAGGCGATCATCTCGGTGTTCGGCGACGAACACGGCCGCGCGGTTCCGGTTTCCTCGACCAAGCCCGTGCATGGCCACGCGCTTGGCGCCGGCGGGGGGCTGGAGCTGGCGATCGCCATCGCCGCGCTGCGCGAACAGATCGCGCCGCCGACGCTCAATTTTCTCGAGGCGGACCCGCGCTGTCCGATCGACGCCGTGCCCCATGTCGCGCGCAAGACCCCGATCAGCGCGGCCATGTCCAATTCCTTCGCCTTCGGCGGCATCAACGCCGTGTTGATCGTGCGGGCGCTCGACCATGCCGGCTGAGGGCGCGCTCGACCTTCCGTCCGCGCTCGAACTTCCTCCCGCGCGCGTGCGGGTCGACGCCGCGCGCGCGGCGGAATTTTCGCGCGAGACCGGATTCGACGCGGGTTTCAACGGCGCGCCTCTCTGCTACCCGGCGGTGTGGTTGACGACGCCGGCGATTCACGGCGCCATCGAGCAAATCTGCGCGCGAGCGGAAAGCGTGCCGGTGCACGAGTCGCAGCATTTCGCCTATGAGACGCCGCTGCGAGTCGGCGAAGATTACGATCTCTCGGTCTCGATGCGCCGCGAGGAAAAGCCGCCGCGCCTCGTCGTCGAGGCGTTGCTGGCGACGCTTGAGGGCGTTCCCGTGGGCCGGTTCGAAACGCTGCTGCGACTTGTGCCGCGCGACGCCTTGCGTCGGGACAAAGGCGCATGAGCGCCGGCGCGCTGGCCCTGCCCGCCGTCGGCGAGCGCCTGCCGGCGATGGAGGTCGGACCCTTTGACGCCGAGGCGCTGCGCCGTTACGCGGCAGTTTCCGGCGATGACAATCCGCTGCATCTCGACGACGCGCTCGCCGCCTCGATCGGCTTTTCGGCGCCGCCCGTGCATGGCATGAAGCTGCTCGCGGCCTTCGAGCCGATGCTGCGGGCGTGGCGAAGCGATCTCGAACTCGTCGGTCTGGGGGGAACCTTCGTGCAACCCGTGCCGCGTGGCGAGAAGGCCGTGTTGACGGGACGCGTGCTGCGCTCGTCGGAGGAGAGCATATTCGTTCGCCTTTACGCGCATGGTTCTGCGCGCGCGCCCGCGATCATCGCCGAGGCGACTCTGCGTCCGCCCCGACAGGAGGGTTGAGATGAGCGGCAAGCATGTTCTGATCACCGGAGCCTCCAGCGGCATCGGCCGCGCGCTGGCGCTGCGCTATGCGCGAGACGGCGCGCGCCTGTCGTTGCTCGGCCGCGACGCGGCGCGATTGGAAGCCTCCGCGCAAGCCTGCCGCGACAAGGGCGCCGATGTCGCGACTTTCATCGTCGATGTTCAAGATCGCGCCGGCATGGCGAAGGCCGTGGCCGACGCGCTCGCGCTGGCGCCGCTCGATATCGTCTTCGCCAACGCCGGCGTCGCGGGCAGACTCCCCACCGGGCAAGTCTTGCAAGATCCGGAGATCACGCGCTCGATCCTGACGACCAACGTGATCGGCGTGTTCAACACGGTCGAGCCGGTGATTTCGGCGATGACGAAGCGCGGCGCCGGAACCATCGCCATGGTCGGCTCGATGGCCGGCGTGCGCGGCCTGCCGTTCATGCCCGTCTATTGCGCGAGCAAGGCGGCGGTCTACTCCTACGCCGAGGCGATGCGCGGCGTGCTGTCGCCGCGCGGCGTCGACGTGTGCATGATCGTGCCTGGCTTTATCGCGACGCCGATGACGGCGTGGAACAAATCCTGGCTGCCCGGCCTGATGTCCGACGTGAAAGCGGCCGACATCATCGCGCGCGGCGTCGAGCGTCGCAAGCCGGTGATCGCCTTCCCGCTGCTCATGTGGCTCCTGCTGCGCTTCATCACCTTTTTACCGCCGCGCTGGGGCGACGCGCTGATGGCGGCGCCGAGGCGCCTCAACGAGAGTTTGTGAGATGAGCGGCAAGCATATTCTCATCACCGGAGCCTCCAGCGGCATAGGCCGCGCGCTGGCGCTGCGCTACGCGCAAGACGGCGCGCTTCTGTCGCTGTTCGGCCGCGACGTCGCGCGGCTGGAGGCTTCCGCGCGAGCCTGCCGCGACAAGGGCGCCGAGGTCGTGACTTTCGCCGTCGACGTGCGGGACCGCGCCGAAATGGCGCGGGGCGTGTCCGAGGCGCTCGCGCGCGCGCCGCTCGATATCGTCTTCGCCAACGCCGGCGTCGCCACGGGCCTTTCGCCCGGCGAAATCATGGAAGACCCCGAGGCCGTGCGCGCGACGCTGGCGATCAATTTGATCGGAGTCTTCAATACGGTCGAGCCGACGATTGAGGCGATGGCCAAGCGGGGCTCGGGAACGATCGCGATGGTCGGCTCGATGGCCGGCGTGCGCGGCCTGCCCTACTCGCCCGCCTATTCCGCGAGCAAGGCGGCGGTCTATTCCTACGCCGAGGCGATGCGCGGCGTGCTGTCGCCGCGTGGCGTCGATGTCTGCATGATCGTGCCGGGCTTCGTCGCGACGCCGATGGCGGCCGCCACCAAAAGCTGGCAACCCGGCATCATCTCCGACACGGCGGCGGCCGATATCGTCGCGCGCGGCGTCGAGCGCCGCAAGCCGGTCATCGCCTTCCCGCTCTATATGTGGTGCGCGCTGCGCCTCGCCGAGCTTTTGCCGCCGCGCTGGATCGACGCCATCATGTCGCGCTTCACCGCCGACGTGCCGACATCGAGAGAGAAAGAGGCGACCTTATGATCGAGGTCGGCGGCTGGCATTGGGCGATGGTCTGGGGGAGCGCTGTCTTCTGGAGCATAAGCGTCGCGACGCTGATCGTGTCGACGTTCGCGACCATAGCGCAGCCTTGGCTCGCCGCGCGCCGCGGGCGCAACCGCGAACAGCCGACGGTGTCGGTCGTCGTGCCGGTCAAGGTGCTGGAGGACAATTTCGATCAAGCGCAGGAATCGATTTTCGCGCAACATTATCCGGCGATGGAAGTGCTCGCCTCGGCCGTCGACCTCGAGGGCGACGCGGCTCTCGCGATGCGCGCCGTGTTCGCGCGTCATCCCGATGTCGCGACAAGGTTTTTGTGGTCGACCGCGAAATTCGCCAAGAGTCCGAAGGTGGACAATCTCGTCGCGCCCTTCACGCAAGCCGCGAACGACACGATCCTGATGAAGGACGCCAACTCCATTCTGGAGCCGGACGATCTCGCCGAGCACATGCGCCAACTCAACCCGGATGTCGGCCTCGTCTGCGCCATTCCCTACGGCGCCGATCCCAAGAACATCGCCGCGAATGTCGAGGCGTCGATCATGAACGGCCCGCATGCGCGCATGCTCTATACCGCGTCGGCGCTCGGGCACGGATTCGGCGTCGGCAAGATCATGCTGTTCCGCCGCGGCGATTTTTTGCGCGCGGGCGGGTTCGCCGCGATTTCGCACACCGTCGGCGAGGACAATGCGATGGCCAAGGCGCTGGCGCGAATCGGTTTGCGCACGGTTTTTTCGCACCGGCCGGTTCGACAGGAGCTTGGGCTTCGCTCGTTGGACGATGTTTATCAGCGTCAACTTCGCTGGAGCGTGATTCGCCGGGGCGACGCGTTGCTGTCCTTCTTGGCGGAACCGTTTTGCCAGGCTTTTCCTGCGGTTATCGCCGCCGCGATAGCCGCTCCGCTGGTCCAGCTCACGCCGATGTTGG
This sequence comes from Methylocystis sp., assembly GCA_049583305.1. GTDB lineage: Bacteria > Pseudomonadota > Alphaproteobacteria > Rhizobiales > Beijerinckiaceae > Methylocystis. The sequence goes on along the minus strand of JBAUVQ010000472.1, from coordinate 2,407 downwards.
CCGCGGGCGCGACACTATTGCCATGGTTCGCGCTTGAGACGTGGCTTTCCTTTATGAAGGGTTGGCGCGTATCATGGGAAGCTCCCGCCATCTTTCTGCTGCGGGAGGCGGTGATGCTTGCTGTGTGGCTGCGCGCCTGGACAACCAACCGGGTCGTTTGGGCGAAGGAGCGGTTTGACGCGCGCGCCGAGGCGGCGCCGGCCACGCTCGACGCGCCGCTGGCGAACCGAAAAAGAGGATAGACGCTTGGTTTTTGACCTGCTGCTTTTCGTCATCGACGCCGCCGCCATCCTTAGCGGCATAACCCTCGTCGCGATCGGGCTCGGCTATATCGCGGTCATCGCGCGCTTCCTGTGGGATGAAGCGCGCGGCGCGCGCGACCCCGCGCCGATCGAGCTTCCCGACGACGAACTGCCGCATGTGCTGCTGCAAATCCCCGTCTATAACGAACCGCTGGTCACGGAACTGTCGCTGCGCTGCGTCGCGCAGCTCGATTGGCCGAAGGACAAGCTCCATATCCAGTTGCTCGACGATTCGACCGACGAGACCACCGCGCGGGCCGAGGCCGTCGCCATTGAATTGCGCGCCCAGGGCGCCGACATCGACCATGTGCGCCGTCCCGACCGCGCCGGTTTCAAGGCGGGCGCCTGCGCCTATGGGTTGAGCATTTCGACCGCGCCCTTCATCGCCATGCTGGACGCGGATTTTCGTCCGCCGGCCAATTGGCTGAAGCGCGGCGTGCCGCTGCTGGTCAAAGACCCCAAAGCCGGCTTCGCGCAATCGCGCTGCGAATTTTCCAACTTCGAGAAGAACTGGCTCACCCGCGCGCAAGGGCTCGTGCAGGACGGACATTTTCTGGTCGAACAACGCAGCCGCGCCCATGCCGGCTGGCTGTTTCAGTTCAACGGCACGGGCGGCGTCTGGCGGCGCGCGACGATCGAGAGCGCGGGCGGCTGGTCGGATTATTCACTGTGCGAAGACCTCGATCTCACCGTGCGCGCCGCGCTCGACGGCTGGAGCGGAATTTTTATTTCGGAGCCGGCGATTCCCGGACAAGTGCCGGAGGGGCTGCGCGATTTCCGGCGCCAGCAGCGGCGCTGGTCGAATGGTTTCGTGCAGGTGGCGCAACGGACCATCGTTCCGATCTGGCGCGCGCCGTGGACGCTGACGCAGCGCATCGCCGCCATCGCCCTGGTCGCGCATCAGATTTTCTTTCCCGCCGCCGCCATTGGCGTGCTGGCGATCATCATAGGCTCGATTCTGCACGGTTCGGCTTCGCCCTATCTGCCCATGCTCGAAATCATCGCCGTCATGACCACGATTGTCGTGCTCGGCATAACCCTGCCGCCCTATCTCGCGCTCAGGCGCGGATCGCTAGGCGATTATCTGAAGACCATGGCCTCGGTGCCGCCGCTGATGATCTATCTCGCCTTTTCCAATGGCGCGAAAATCGTTCAGACGATGCGCGGACGCCGATCGCCGTTCAAGCGCACGCCGAAGATCGAACACGCCGAGCCGAGCATCGTCGACGCCGACGCCGAGGCGTAAAGACAGGAAAGCCGCCGTCGAGGCACGATCGCGCGGAACCTCCGCCAATCCGCCATGACCGCGCGGCGCGCGGCGCGGTCATGCCGCGCAAGGCCGGCGATTTGCCGCGTGTTCCGCTCCCATGGCGATTTGCCTGTCCGCCGGCGCAAGAGAGTCGGGGCTGTTGCGGCGTCGTCGCCTCGGCTTTAATGCAGAAACAGCTTGGCGAAAATCGCGACCTGAAAGGCCAGCACGAAGCCCATCATCCATTTAAGCAAGACCATCTCGCCTTGTAGCGCGGTGATCTTGAGATCGAGGTGGTGATCCAAGGCCTCGATCTTCAGATTCAGCCGATGTTCGACTTCTTCCATCTTGAGTTCGAGCCGGTGCTCGACTTCGCCAATCTTGGCGCCAAGCCGATGTTCCGCGGCTTCGAGATCGGCGCGGGTCGCTGATTGCGTGTTTATCAGTTCGGCGATGGCGGTAACCTCTCGGCCGTGAAGCCCGCCGCCTGCAATTTCAATATCGCCGACGCGCTCATTTATTCTCGCCGCTTCAGAACCAGGACAATCGACAAAATAGCTTATTCCGCTTCGCGAAGCCAGTCGACGCGACTGGCGTCGCGACAGCGCTCCTGTCCGCTGGATTTTCTCGCCCATTCGGCGCAAAACGCTGACAAATGCAATCGGCGAGGAGCGGCTGTCGTGGCGAATGAAGCGGATGTCCTAAAAGCGTTGGAGAAGGTCCCCGGTCCCGGCGGCGCGTCGCTGGCCGCGAGCGGCGCGGTCAGCGGAATCAATGTCACGGGGGCTAAGGCTTTCGTCTCGATCTCCGCCGATCCCGCGCGGGCGGGGGAATGGGAGGCCATCCGCCTCGCGGC
>JBAUVQ010000471.1:0-2437 GCA_049583305.1 Methylocystis sp. | reverse complement strand
GCGAAGATCGTTGGAAAGTGGTCGCGACATCCACCCCGGCCTCCCAGTCCCGGCGTGAAGTTTGAATCAGATGACGCGCGATTCGGGAATCCCTAATCGATTCCGAACAAACACATCCCGCTCTAACGCCGTCAACCTGTCGGCGAACAACGCGGGAGGCGGCCGAGCCGCGATTCCCGCGCTCTTTAACCCGTTACTTGGTGATCAGATGATGGCGCCTGAAACGCGGCGGCGGCTGATCCGGAACGTAAGCTAGCGTCAGACTCTGGATCCCGGCGGTGACGCCAAGGCCAGAGCCCGCCTCGACTTCCAAGGGCTGCAACGAAATCGTGTTATTGTTGCCGCCAACCAACAAGGCGCCGCCGCCGCCCAAGCCGGCCTTGACCGTGGTTCCAGGACCAGCGTAATCGCCCGCCAGCGCGCCCGGTCCGACATGCCCCGTCGCCGCCGCGACCAGCCACATGACTTCGCCCGGACCATTGACGGTCAGATTGGCCCCGATCTTGGTCAGCTTGCCGACGTAGTGCACCGGCGCCGCTCGCTCGTCGTCATCTTGAAAAACGCAATCCAGCGCTTGATTTTCAACGATAATGGTGAGGTTATTGCCCGAGAGGCGGCATTGCAGCGCGCCCGCCCGATCGCCCGCCGACGCCACGCCCGGCGCGAGCGCCGCTAAAAGCACCGCGCCGCACAGCGCGTGCGCGGCCCTATATCGGTCGAAATTCAATAAATTGCGCATGTCAGCCCTCCGTTTTTTTGTTCTTCGACACGCCCTCGCCGCCCCCCGGGCGACAAGAGAATGACGCAAGCCAAGCCGCGCCACCATCCTAACCTAATCCGCGATTGCCCGAAAGCAAGGCGCTGGTGCGGCAAAGTCGACGTTTCAGTCCGCGGATTAGCTCGACCGACCGGCGGATTGCCTAGAACGCTCGGGCATTTAAGCGTGATTCTTGATCCTTGGGGAGGAATCGGGCACAAGTCCGCCGAGGGTAAGCCGGTTCCTGCGGGAGTCGCCTATTTTCTTCATGAAAGGTCGTCATGTCCGATAGTTTGCGCGTCGGCGTCGCCGGAGTTGGGACGGTTGGCGCGGCCGTCACGCGTTTGCTGACGCGGCAGGCGGAAGCGCTCGCGTCGCGCACTGGCCGGAAAATCGTGGTGACGGCGATCTCGGCGCGCGACCCCGACAAGGAGCGTGACGCCGAAGTCGCCGGCTGCGAGTTTTTCGCCGATCCGGTCGCGCTAGCCGCGTCGCCCAAGGTCGACCTGTTCGTTGAGCTGATCGGCGGCGCCGAAGGGCCAGCGCGGACCAGCGTCGAGACGGCGCTGGCGCACGGTAAATCCGTCGTCACCGCCAACAAGGCGTTGCTCGCCGCGCATGGCCTGGAACTCGCGGCTCTGGCCGAGGAAAAGCACGTCGCGCTCGCGTTCGAGGCTTCGGTCGCCGGCGGCATTCCCATCGTCAAGACGCTGCGCGAGGGCCTCGCCGGCAATTCGATCGAGCGCGTTTACGGCATCCTCAACGGCACCTGCAATTACATTCTCTCGCGCATGGAGCGCGAGCAATTGTCGTTCGAGGAATGTCTCGCCGAGGCGCAAAAGCTCGGCTACGCCGAAGCCGATCCAACCTTCGACATCGGCGGTTTCGACACCGCGCACAAGCTTTCCATTCTCACATCGCTGGCCTTCGGCGTTCGCATCGCGCCCGAGGCGATCGAGATCGAAGGAATTGAGCGGGTGTCGCTCGCCGACATAGCGGCGGCCGGAGAGCTCGGCTTTCGCATCAAGCTGCTGGGCGTCGCCCAGAGAACCGCCGAGGGCGTCGAGCAGCGCGTTCATCCGACCATGGTGCGCAAGACGACGCCGATCGCCGAGGTCATGGGCGTGCTCAACGCCGTCACCATTGATGCGGACGCCGTGCACGAACTCACCCTCGTTGGCCCCGGAGCCGGCGGCGAGGCGACAGCTTCGGCGGTCGTCGCCGACATTGCCGATATCGCCAAGGGCGTGCGCTCCGCGCCATTTGGCGTGCCCACCGCCGCGCTAGGCGAATTGCGCCGCGCGCCGACTCGCCATCACGAAGGCGGCTATTACATCCGCCTATCCGTGCCCGACGTTCCCGGCGCCTTCGCCGGCATAGCGACACGCATGGCGGAGCGCGGCATCTCGCTCGAAAGCATCATGCAGCACGGCGGGGGACGCCGAAGCTCCGATCGCGCGGCCCAAAGGACGGGCGCCGACGCGCTTCGCAGCGTCATTCTCATCACTCACGCGACAAGCGAATATCTGGTGCGCGAGGCGCTCGAAAAGATCTACGCCGACGGCGTCATCGACGCGCCCGCGCAGGTCATACGCATCGAGCGCGAATAGCGCCGCTCGGGGAAGGAAAGCCCTTGTCCGGGACGCCGCTTGTCGACGAACAATCCATCGAACGCTTCCT
>JBAUVQ010000470.1:0-25830 GCA_049583305.1 Methylocystis sp. | reverse complement strand
CATCATCCCGACGCCGATCACGATGGACGAGCTCGAAGACATGCTGATGGAGCACGGCATCATGAAGCAGGTCGACGAGAGCCAAATCGGCAAGACCGCCTCCGAACTCGCCGCCATCGCGTAACGCGCGACGCAAGATCGTTGGCCCGTCGCAGTCTCGCGGGCCGCGCCAAATTCCTGAAACATGACGGAGCCAACACATGAGTGTCTCACCCACACTGAGCGTCGCGGAGGTAAAGGCCCGCAACAAAGCGCTCATCGAAGAAGTGCTGAAAGTTTATCCCGAAAAAACCGCCAAGCGCCGCGCCAAGCACCTCAACGTGCATCAGGACGGCAAGCCGGATTGCGGCGTGAAATCGAACATCAAGTCGATTCCCGGCGTCATGACTATTCGCGGCTGCGCCTACGCCGGTTCGAAGGGCGTCGTCTGGGGTCCGATTAAGGACATGATTCACATCAGCCACGGCCCGGTCGGCTGCGGTCAATATTCCTGGGCGGCGCGCCGCAACTATTACATTGGCACGACCGGCATCGACACATTCGTGACGATGCAGTTCACCTCCGATTTCCAGGAAAAGGACATCGTCTTCGGCGGCGACAAGAAGCTCTCCAAAATCATGGACGAGATTCAAGAGCTGTTCCCGCTGAACAACGGCATCACCGTGCAGTCGGAATGCCCGATCGGTCTCATCGGCGACGACATCGAGGCGGTGTCCAAGGTCAAGTCCAAAGAATACGGCGGCAAGACCATTGTCCCAGTGCGCTGCGAAGGTTTCCGCGGCGTCTCGCAGTCGCTCGGCCATCACATCGCCAATGACGCGATCCGCGATTGGATTTTCGACAAGCTCGACCCCAACGCCGCGCCGCGATTCGAGTCGACCCCGTATGACGTCGCGATCATCGGCGACTACAATATCGGCGGCGACGCCTGGTCGTCGCGCATCCTGCTCGAGGAGATGGGCCTGCGCGTCATCGCGCAATGGTCGGGCGACGGCAGCCTCGCCGAACTCGAAGCGACGCCGAAGGCGAAGCTGAACGTTCTGCATTGCTATCGTTCGATGAACTACATCTCGCGTCATATGGAGGAGAAATATGGCGTTCCGTGGTGCGAATACAACTTCTTCGGCCCGAGCAAGATCGCCGAATCGCTGCGCAAGATCGCCAGCTATTTCGACGACAAGATCAAGGAAGGCGCCGAGCGAGTCATCGCCAAATATCAGCCGCTGATGGACGCGGTGATCGCCAAATATCGTCCGCGCCTCGAAGGCAAGACGGTCATGCTCTATGTTGGTGGTCTGCGTCCGCGCCACGTGATCGGCGCCTATGAGGATCTTGGCATGGAAGTCGTCGGCACGGGCTATGAGTTTGGCCATAACGACGACTATCAGCGCACGGCCCAGCATTACGTCAAGGACGGAACGATCATTTACGACGACGTGACCGGCTACGAATTCGAGAAATTCGTCGAGAAGATTCAGCCCGATCTCGTCGGTTCCGGCATCAAGGAAAAATACGTCTTCCAAAAGATGGGCGTGCCTTTCCGCCAGATGCACAGCTGGGACTATTCGGGGCCCTACCATGGCTATGACGGCTTCGCGATCTTCGCGCGCGACATGGACATGGCCATCAACTCGCCGGTCTGGAAAATGACCAAGGCGCCTTGGAAAACCGAGGAACAGCCGCTGCTGCAGGCCGCGGAATAAAACCAGCGCCCGGCGCGTCGCCAGACGCGCGCGCCGGGCCTTCCCCAATGCTTGACGCGAGGGTTCGACCATGCCGCAGAGCGCAGAACACGTACTAGACCATTTCGACCTCTTCCGGGGTCCCGAATACCAGCAGATGCTGGCGAACAAAAAGAAGATGTTCGAAAATCCACGCGATCCGGCCGAAGTCGAGCGCATCCGGGAATGGGCCAAGACGCCCGAATATCGCGAGAAGAATTTCGCCCGAGAGGCGCTGACGGTCAATCCGGCCAAGGCCTGCCAGCCGCTTGGCGCGGTGTTCGCCGCCGTCGGATTCGAACAGACGATTCCCTTCGTGCATGGATCTCAGGGTTGCGTCGCCTATTACCGCAGTCATCTGTCGCGCCACTTCAAGGAGCCGAGCTCCTGCGTGTCGTCGTCGATGACGGAAGACGCCGCGGTGTTCGGCGGCCTCAACAATATGATCGACGGCTTGGCCAACACATACAACATGTATAAGCCAAAGATGATCGCCGTTTCGACGACCTGCATGGCGGAAGTGATCGGCGACGATCTCAACGCCTTCATCAAGACCTCGAAGGAAAAGGGCTCTGTTCCGGCGGAATACGACGTTCCCTTCGCTCACACGCCCGCCTTCGTCGGCAGCCACGTTACCGGCTACGACAATGCGTTGAAGGGCATCATCGAGCATTTCTGGGACGGCAAAGCCGGCACGGCGCCCAAGCTGGAGCGCAAGCCCAACGAGTCGATCAACTTCATCGGCGGCTTCGACGGCTATACGGTCGGCAACACGCGAGAGATCAAGCGCATCTTCGGCCTGATGGGAATCGACTACACGATCCTCGCCGACAACAGCGAAGTCTTCGACACGCCGACCGACGGCGAGTTCCGCATGTATGACGGCGGCACGACGCTGGAGGAGGCGGCCGACGCGATCAACGCCAAGGCGACTATCTCGATGCAGGAATATTGCACCGAGAAGACGCTGTCGCTGATCGCCGGGCACGGCCAGGAAGTCGCCGCCTTCAACCATCCCATCGGCGTCAGCGGCACCGACAAGTTCCTGATGACCTTGTCGCGCATCAGCGGCAAGCCAATCCCCGACGCGCTGACCCGCGAGCGCGGTCGTCTCCTCGACGCCGTGGCGGATTCGAGCGCGCATATTCACGGCAAGAAATTCGCGATCTACGGCGATCCGGACCTCTGCCTGGGTCTCGTGGGCTTCCTGCTCGAACTCGGCGCCGAACCGACGCACGTTCTTGCGACGAACGGCACCAAGGCTTGGGCGGCGAAGGTGCAGGCGCTGTTCGACAGCTCGCCCTTCGGTAAAGATTGCCACGTCTATCCTGGCAAGGATCTGTGGCACATGCGCTCGCTGCTGTTCACGGAGCCGGTGGATTTCCTGATCGGCAACACTTACGGCAAATATCTCGAGCGCGACACCGGCACGCCGCTCATTCGCATTGGCTTCCCCATTTTCGATCGCCATCACCATCATCGTTATCCGGTGTGGGGTTATCAGGGCGGCTTGCAAGTGCTGGTTTGGGTGCTAGATCGCATCTTCGAAGCGATGGACGCCAGCACCAACGTGCCGGCGAAGAGCGACTATAGCTTCGACATCATCCGCTGAGGCGTTTCCGCTCCCGCGTAGTCGGCGGGAGCGGTCCACATCTTGCTTGTAATAGACGACGTCGCGGCAAGAGGGAGAAGAGGCATGAGTTCGCGTTCCGCCACGATCCAAGACGTTTTCAATGAGCCCGGCTGCGGAAAGAACGCGAACAAATCCGAAGCCGAGCGCAAGAAGGGCTGCACCAAGCAGTTGCAGCCGGGCGGAGCGGCCGGCGGTTGCGCTTTCGACGGCGCCAAGATCGCCCTGCAGCCGCTCACCGACGTCGCTCATCTCGTGCATGGACCCATCGCCTGCGAGGGCAATAGTTGGGACAATCGCGGCGCGAAATCCTCGGGCTCCAATCTGTGGCGCACCGGCTTTACAACCGACATTAATGAGACCGACATCGTCTTCGGCGGCGAAAAGCGGCTGTTCAAATCCATCCGCGAGATCATCGAGAAATACAATCCACCGGCGGTCTTCGTCTATCAGACCTGTGTGCCGGCGATGATCGGCGACGACATCGACGCCGTGTGCAAGGCCGCGCGCGAAAAATTCGGCAAGCCGGTCATCCCGATCAATTCGCCAGGCTTCGTGGGGCCTAAAAACCTGGGGAACAAGCTCGCTGGCGAGGCGCTGCTGCAGCACGTGATCGGCACGCAAGAGCCGGAATATACGACGCCTTACGACCTCAACATCATCGGCGAATATAATCTTTCCGGCGAATTGTGGCAGGTGAAGCCGTTGCTCGACGAGCTCGGCGTTCGGATCATGGCCTGCATCTCGGGCGATGGGAAATACAAAGAAGTCGCCTCTTCGCATCGCGCCAAGGCCGCGATGATGGTGTGCTCCAAGGCGATGATCAATGTCGCTCGAAAGATGGAAGAACGCTACGGCATTCCCTTCTTCGAGGGCTCTTTCTATGGCATTGAAGACACGAGCGACTCGCTGCGCGAGATCGCGCGCATGCTCATCGAACGCGGCGCTCCGGCCGAACTCATGGACCGAACCGAGGTTGTGATCGCGCGCGAAGAGGCGAGGGCTTGGGCCGCGATCGCCAAATACAAGCCGCGCTTCCACGGCAAGAAAGTGCTGCTGATCACCGGCGGCGTCAAATCCTGGTCGGTCGTGGCGGCCCTGCAAGAGGCGGGGCTCGAACTGGTTGGAACCTCGGTCAAGAAATCGACGAAGGAAGACAAGGAGCGCATCAAGGAATTGATGGGGCAGGATGCCCACATGATCGAAGACATGACCCCGCGCGAAATGTACAAAATGCTGAAGGACGCGCGCGCCGACATCATGCTCTCGGGCGGTCGCTCGCAATTCATCGCGCTTAAGGCCTCCATGCCCTGGCTTGACATCAACCAGGAGCGCCATCACGCCTATATGGGCTATGTGGGCATGGTGAAGCTCGTCGAGGAGATCGACAAGGCGCTTTACAATCCCGTCTGGTCGCAAGTGCGCAAGACCGCGCCCTGGGAGAAGTCGGGCGATAATTGGCAATCGCGCGCCATCGCGCAGGCCGAGGCGGAAGCCGCGGCGCTCGCCGCCGACCCGGTGAAGGCGGAAGAGGTTCGCCGCGCCAAGAGGATTTGCAACTGCAAAAGTGTCGAGCTCGGCGTGATCGAAGATGCGATCATCGCCAATGATCTCGCGACGGTCGAGGGCGTGCGCGAGGCGACCCATGCTTCCGGCGGTTGCGGCGCCTGCTCCGTGCGCGTCGAGGAAATTCTGGCGCGATTTGCGTCGGCCGGCCACGCGATCGCGGCGGAGTAGGACAATGGCGATCGTCTCAGTCAGCAAGAAGGCCTGCTCGGTCAATCCGCTGAAGATGAGTCAGCCGATTGGCGGCGCGCTCGCCTTTATGGGATTGCGTGGGGCCATGCCCCTGCTGCATGGCTCGCAGGGCTGCACTTCCTTTGGACTGGTGCTGTTCACGCGGCACTTCAAGGAAGCCATTCCGATGCAGACGACCGCGATGAGCGAGGTGGCGACGGTGCTCGGCGGTTACGAAAACGTCGAACAGGCGGTCCTCAATATTTATAACCGCACGAAGCCGGAGATCATTGGCATTTGCTCGACGGGCGTCACCGAGACGAAGGGGGACGACGTCGAAGGCTTCATCAAGCTCATTCGCGAGAGACACGCCAGCGTCGCGAAGTTGCCGATCGTCTATGTTTCGACGCCGGACTTCAAGGACGCCTTTCAGGACGGCTGGGCGAAGACGGTGACGCGCATCGTCGAAACTTTGGTCGAAGCGCCCAAGAGTTTCGCTCGGCGGGATCAAACAAGGATCAACGTGCTGCCGGGCTGTCATCTGACACCCGGCGATCTCGACGAGCTACGCACGATTTTCGAAGACTTTGGCCTGGAGCCGACTTTCCTCCCCGATCTCGCCGGTTCGCTCGACGGGCACATCCCCGACGATTTCACGCCTACGACAATCGGCGGCGTCGGCGTCGCGGAAGTCGCGGACATGGGTCTGGCCGGCTGGACGATCGCCATCGGCGCGCAAATGCGCGGCGCGGCCGAAGCGCTGGAGAAAAAGACCGGCGTGCCCTTCAGACTTTTCGAGCGGTTGTGCGGGCTCGAAGCCAATGACGCCCTGATCGCGTTTTTGACGGAGATCAGCGGCCGGCCGGCGCCGATGAAATATCGTCGCCAGCGTGGGCAACTCGTCGACGCGATGCTCGACGGACACTTTCATATCGGCGGCCGGAGGCTCGCGATGGGCGCCGAGCCCGATCTCCTGAACGATGTGGCTGGATTCCTTACGGAAATGGGAGCGCATCTTCTCGTGGCGGTCACGACCACGCAGTCGCCGGCGCTAGAGCGCGTGCCGACCGAGGAAGTGTTGATCGGCGATCTCGAAGACCTCGAAAATTTGTCGAAAGCCAGGGACTGCGACTTGCTCGTCACCCATTCACATGGGCGGCAGGCGGCTTCGCGGCTGAAGATCCCGTTCTTTCGCATCGGCATTCCGATGTTCGATCGTCTCGGTGGCGGCCATCAGCTTTCGGTCGGTTATCGCGGTGCGCGCGATCTGATTTTCGACGTCTGCAATCTGTTGATGGCCGACCACGAAGAGAACCACGAACCGAGGCCGGACAGCTGGCGCGGCGGCGTCGGCGGATCCCTCACCACGACCCCGCACTAGCGGGAATTAAGGAGGCGCTATGAAAGTCGCATTCGCCACCCAGGACCTAAAGCGCGTCGATGCGCATTTCGGCTGGGCGAAGAACATCGCGATCTATGAGATCGACGACGAAGGCCACGCATTCGTCGAGGCCATTCAATTCGACGGCGACCTCAAGGAAGACGGCAACGAGGATAAGCTCGCGCCGAAAATCGACGCGATCAAGGACTGCGCCATTCTTTACATCGCCGCGATAGGCGGGTCCGGCGCGGCGCGCGTCGTCGCCAGCAATATTCATCCGATGAAGGTCAATCAACCGGAAGCCATTTCCGACCTTCTCGACAAGCTGCAGGAAGTGCTGAAGGGCGTGCCGCCACCATGGCTCCGCAAAGCGCTGACCAAGGGAAAAGAGCGCGTGCTCGACTTCGAAGAATGAGGAGCGTCCATGTCTGAATCAACAGCCGTCCTGGAGAAACCCGCCGTCGCCGAGCTTCCCTTCATGAAAGAGCTCATCAAGATCTGGCGCGCGCAGGACTCGCATGGGACTTGGGAGGGGAAGTCGGATCTCGAGCTCCTAGCTCCTTATGTCCTCGACAAGGAGGCGCGGCGGGCGCTGCCGATCATCGGCGATCCTGATCCCGACACCATCTGGCGGCTAGAGCTGTTCTTCAACGCCGTCTGTCTCATGATCGAGAAACAGACACGCGTCATGATCTCGCCGATGCTGAAGATGAGTCATGAGGGCTTCGGCCGCATGGTGCTGATCGGCGGAAGGCTGATCGTCGTGAACAAGCAACTGCGCGACGTGCATCGCTTCGGTTTCGACAGCTTTGAGAAGCTTGCGACGGAAGGCGACAAATATGTCCAGTCGGGCGTCGAGATGATCCAAAAATTCCCCGACGTCGCAAATTACTGAGGCGAGACATGAGCGAGATCGACGATCTGAAAGCGGAAATCAAGAAGCTCTCCGCCAAGGCCATCCAGGCGAAAATGGATCTGCACGACCTATCGGAAGAGCTGCCGGTCAATTGGACCACAATTCCCGCGATTGCGCAAAAGGCTCACGACGCGTTCGCCGAGCTGGAAAAAAAGCGCGCGATGTTGAAGTCGCTCGAGACGGTTTGAGCTGGAAAGGGAACTCCGCTGATGACTCAGGCGACGCGCGACGGACGCGATTGGCGTCCGGAATATCTGGTGGCGATCGATGGCGGAAAATGTATCGGCTGCGGACGCTGCTACAAAGTCTGCGGCCGCGACGTCATGACCCTGAAGGGCTTGAACGAAGACGGCGATCTGGTCCCACTCGATGACGACGAGGACGATGAGGTCGAAAAGAAGATCATGGTGATGAACGACACCGGCGCCTGCATCGGCTGCGGCGCCTGCGCCCGTGTATGTCCGACCAATTGCCAAACGCACGCCGCGGAGGATGTGGCGCTGGTCTGATGGAAAAGGAGAGTCTCGAGGGTCGCGGTCCCGCGAGTTGGGAGCGCGAGCCTCCGGGCGGAGCGAAGCCTCCTTACTCGATGCCCTGTTCGCGGGCCTTCCACATCGCGGCGATACGAAAGCGCTCGGCGATGGCGATCGGATCGGCTAACATCATCGCCTCGGCTTCCTTCAGCGCCTTTTGGACGGTTTCGGTTTCTTCGGCGTTGAGCGCGACCCGGCCGGCGACATGGGTCGCATCCGGCATGATCGACCAAATTTTGTTCTTCAGCGGATGTAATTTGACCTCGGTCAGGTCGACCGCTTCGAGCACGCCGTCGAGATAGATGGCGAAGCCTTTGACTTCGAGCTTTCGCCCGTCCTGCGTGGTCTTCACGAGAGTTGTCATGGTCACTCTTCCTGTTGCGCGAGCCAGCCATAGCCGCCTTGGTCCCAAAGTTGGGCCAGAAGCTTATCCGCGTCCCAAGCGGGAAAATTGATTTTCATCTCGTCATAGTCCTGACGAAAGCGCGCGGCGTCGTCGCCTAAGAGCTTCGCGATCATCCCTTCGGCCTTGTTGCGCAGTGAAAAGCTCATGAGATCTTGCGTAGCGGAAAGATCGAATTCCGCGCCGGATTCGAGGCGATGTTCACTGAGACCGCTCATGCGCCGCGCTCCCCTTAAGCTGCCGCGGCCGCCACTTCAGCTCGCTCCCATTCCGCCCAGGAGCCGTCGTAGACGGCGACATCGGGGCGGCCGATGAGATGCAGCGCCAGCGCGACCATGCAAGAAGTCAGGCCTGACGCGCAGGTCGTGACGATCGGCTTGCCAAGATCCACGCCGGCGGATTCGAAACGAGCGCGTAACGCTGACGCATCGAGGAGCACGCCGCTCTGCGCGTCGACGAGATCGGCCCATGGCACGTTCACGGCGCCCGGAATATGTCCGAGCTTCGTAAAAGGAAAAACGTCGGCTTGCGATCCGTCGAATTTGCCCGGCCCGCGCGCGTCGACGATTTGCTCGGCTCCGCTCGCGACATTGCTCTTCATCTGATCGAAGCGTCGCATCAGTTCCGGTCGGAGTCGCGCCGTGAAACTCCGGGGTTGCGGCCGAACTGGCGACATTTCGGTCGGGTGCTTGGCGGCGATCCACTGATTGAAGCCGCCGTTCAGCATGGCGACATTGTCGTATCCGAAGACGCGGAACATCCACCAGACGCGCGCCGCCGCGGAACCTCCGAACAGCCGATCGTAGACGATGACGCGATCGCCGTCGCCGATCCCGAGCAGGCCGACCTTTTTGCCGAAATCCGCGGCGCTCGGCAACATATGCGGCAGATCGGAATCCGGATCGGCGATGTGATCGATGTCGAAATGCACGGAGCCCGGCAAATGGCGACCGCGATATTGATTGCGCCCATCGAGATTGGTGCTCGGATGGTGCCAGGTGCAGTCGAGAATGCGGATGTCGGGGTCGTTCAAATGCTCGGCGAGCCACGCCCCGCTCACCAACGGGCTGTTTAGCGCTTCAGCCATCGGCCGAACCTCCTTCTTTGCAAGGCCGCGAATCACGGAGTGGCGGGAAGCGGATAACCGCTGCGCGGGTGCGTGCCGTAATAGTCAGGCCTTTCCGGCCAATCGCCCTGCTTGATCGTGAATTTGACGATCTTCACCGGAGCGCCGGGCGAGCAGGAAACTTCAGCGAATTTAATTTCACGGTCGCCACAGCCGGCGGAAAAGTCGGCGACTACGGCGCCATCGGCCTTGCGCGCGCGGGCGAAACCTGGCGTTCCGACGGTGGCCGCCGGAACGGGGTGAGCGGCGAAGAGCGGGGTCTCTTCGTCGTCGCTGGAAGGACCGAAGGCGGGCGACGCGAAAGTGAAGGTCGCGAGCACGCCGCTGCGGTCGACGGGGAGGTCGGCCGTCGCGGGTCGCGCGACGGAATAGAGTGTCAAAGTTCCCCCACTCAGCAATTCCTTCAACTCGTCCAGCGAGCAATTGGCGAACTCGGTGGCCACATTCATTTTCCACTCCCTGGCTGTGTGCGTCCAACTGGGAAGTTCAATTTCCGTGCCATAACGGTATGTTATCCAAAGTGATAGCGCGTCTCGAATGTTCTTGCACATTAATTGCTACTTGCTGCCGTGAACAACGAGCGGCGGAAACATAATGCTGGACGTGGCGATCATTGGCGGCGGATTGAGCGGCTTGGCGCTTGCGCGAAAACTTCACCGGCGTGCGCGTGATATCGCGGTCTTCGAAGCGCGCGATCGCCTCGGGGGCCGCATATTCACGGTCCCTTGCGCCGACGGCGGCGGCTTGGACCTCGGGCCGAGCTGGTATTGGCCGAAAACGCAGCCGCTGATGACGCAACTCGTCAAAGAAATGGCCCTGGCCGACTTTCCGCAGCGCGACGAAGGCGCGGTTTTGCATTTGCGTGAAGCCGAAAGGGCCGCGGAGCGCATCGAGGATAAGCGCCTCTATGACGATGCGCGGCGCTTGCGCGGCGGAATGGGCCGTTTGATTCAGGCCTTGGCAGAAGCTCTCCCGGCGAATGCGATAAATCTCGGTCACGAACTCGCGTCTCTGCGCGATTGCGGCGACCATGTCGTGCTCGCCTTCAAGACTGGCGAAGAACTGCTGGAAATTGTTGCGCGGCGTGTCGTGCTGACGCTACCGCCGCGTCTATTGCACCAAAACATTCGCTTCACGCCGCCCTTGAACGAGACGACCGATCGGGCCATGCGGGGCACGGAGACCTGGATGGCCGCGCAGGCCAAGGTCGGGCTCGAATATCCAGAGCCCTTTTGGCGCGCGGCGATGCTTTCCGGCTCCGCTTTCGTCACGCATGAGCAAGCGGTCATCGGCGAAATCTTCGACGCTTGCGACGAAACGTCGAAGTTGTTTGCGCTCGCCGGCTTCCTGGCGATGGGGCCGGACTTACGCGAGACTTTCGCCGCAGGTCTGCCGATGCTGATGGAGAGTCAGATCAGCAACGTGTTTGGGCGCGCCGTCGAACCCTCGCGCATTCACTATCGCGACTGGGCGAAGGAGCGATTGACCTGTAGCGTGGCGGATCGGACGCGGAATGACGACGAAGATTCTGGCGACACCGCCAATCCTCTTTTGCGACAAGCGCTTTGGGACAATAAGCTCTATCTCGGCGGCTCCGAGACGGCGGCGCGCAATGCCGGTTATCTCGAAGGCGCGTTGGACGCGGCGCGGCGCGTCGAGCGCGCCCTGACGTCGATTGATGCAAAAAGCGCGACGAAACAGGAGGCCCTGTTCGACGCCATGCCTTTGAACGAAGCAAGCTTGGCGCGTTTCGCGGCTTGGGTCGACGCTCGCTCCAACGACGTCTTCGAAAATTATCGCCGCCGCCTCAATCGCGCGCTGGCGGCTCGAGAGCGCGACAGCCTCACGCAAGTCGCCGTGCTCGGCGCGCTAGAGGAGGTTTTTCAGCAGGCGTTGAGCCTGTTGGCGACGCTCCCCTTCGATGCGGACGAGGCGCCGATCGAGCGCGGGCGCTCGGCGCTGACGCCGCGCATTCAAAAGCCCTTCGGCGATCTGATGCAGTCGCTGATGGACGATGTGGTCGCCTTCAACCAAACGTCCTGCGCCCTTTCCAATTTTCCGGGCGAACATAAATTGTCGCCGGAGTACCTTCGGGCGATCATGCGGGACTTCGCCGCGGCCTGGCGAGAATTTTCGCTCGCGACGAATCGAGAATTGCTGGCGAAGCGGCGCGCGCCACGGAAGCAGGAGACGGCGGAATGAGTGAAGAGGGAACGACGGTCGAGCCGCAAGGGGAAGCACCCGAAGCGGTCGTCTACGCCATTTGCGCAATGAGCGACATTCCCAGTCAGAAGGCGAGAGGGTTCAATCTCGTTCGGCTAGACGAAAACGGTTTGGAAAAGCCTTTCCCGATCGTGATCGTGCGCTGGGGCAAGCAGGTGTTCGGCTATGTCAACAAATGCCCGCACGACGGCGTCAATCTCGATTGGGAGCGCAACACCTTTCTCGAGCCAAACTACGGCCTGCGCTTGATGTGCGGCAAGCACGGCGCCTTGTTCGAACTCGGCTCCGGCATGTGCGTTGAGGGCCCCTGCAAGGGACGCGGGCTCACACCCGTTGATCTCGCGGTCGTCGACGACGACATCTGCGTCGTTGGAGTCACGCTGGCCGAAGACGAGGATGAAGCGCAGGAGAGCGGCTGAGCGGCGGAAACGCGGAGCGCGCCTCGCCGCCAGCGCGGGGGAAGGGCCGAGCCGGGAGTATTGGTTGGACCTCTTCGCGGCTCGTGGCGCCCTGGTCAAACCGGACGGTTTTCGTTGCGGTTCTTGACCGGCTCCATGCGATCGACGCCTTGCTGATAGGCGATGACTTCGTAATCGTCATTGAAGTTCAACGCGGCGTCGAGCAGCACTTCGGTTTTGCCGGCGGTGTCGAGCTTCTTGATGTCGTTCTTGTCGACCATCGTGAGATCCATCATCTCCTTCCACACCGTCGACTCGTCACAGGGCAGGACGTTGTAGGTGATCTCGCCGAGTTTGACGCGGAATTTCGAGAGGAGGTCGATGTTGTTGCAGAAAATGAAGTAGGAGCCGGTCGGCGAGAGCAGATCGCCCAACACTTCATGCATGGTTTCGAGATAGGCGAAATTGTGAAGGTAGGCGGCGAGGATCGGGATCGTCGCTTCGCCCTCCTTCGCGAAGGTCAGCACTTGTTCGACGCAAAACTCCGGCGGGCGCTTTTCGTCGGCGAGTAGCGTCTGGAATTTGAGGGCGATGTCGCCCCGGAAGCCGAAGCGGCCCGGCTCCTTCATGGGCCCCTTAAGCACTGCGTTGAGCAGGCGGCCCTCCCGATCCAAACGAGCAAGGGCAGTCTTCTCAATTTGAGTCATCGACGCTTCTCCGCTTTGCAATCCGATCTCCGCTTCCGCGCGGTGGATTCTTGGTGACGGGAAGCGTCATGCAAGAACTTCGCCGGAAGATTTCGCGCGCGCGGACGATCATTGCGACGCCGAAGCGACGGGCTCGCGCACGACATTGTGCGAAACACGACAAAACACGCAAATACTCTGAGATTGTTGGGCGTTTTCGATGCCGCCGAGCCGGCACATGAATTGCTTTGATCGAGCGAGCCGCATTTCGATCTTGGAAGGGCGACATGATACACCTGACTGAAAGCGCATTGAACGCAGTGCAGACCGCCATTTCTGGCGCGTCTGATCCCGTGGACGGCTTGAGGATCATGGTCGAGGCGGGCGGTTGCGCCGGCTATCAATACAAGATGGGCCTCGTGCGGGAGGCCGGCCCCGACGATACGGTGATCCAGCGCGGCGGCGTGAAGGTGTTCGTCGACAACACCAGCCACGAACTGCTCGCCGGCACGACCATCGACTTTGTCGTCGCGGTGCAAGGCTCAGGCTTCACCTTCGACAATCCGAACGCCCAATCGAGCTGCTCATGCGGCAAGTCGTTCGGGTGACCGCGGCCCAATATCTCCATCCATCGAGCGCGCGTCCATAGTGCGACGCGGCGGAAAAGGACCAGACAATGTTGCAAGACACCCACACGATCGAAGAAGCGGCTCAAGTCGACGCGGCGCCCGCGCTCGACCGCGAGCGGATCATTCGCGCCGTGATCGACGAAGTCCGCCCCAACCTGCGCCGCGACGGGGGCGACTGCGAACTGATCGAAATTTGCGGCAACAAGGTCATCGTGCGTCTCACCGGCGCCTGCGTGCTGTGTAAGCTGAGCAGCGCGACGCTCGAAGGCATTCAGGCGAAAATTATCGAGAGCCTCGGCGAATTCGTGCGGCTGGTTCCGGCGCCGGGTCCTGGCGCGCGTCACTGAACGAGCATGTCCATGCGGCGCGTCTACCTCGACAACAATGCGACGACGCGTACCGACCCCGAGGTCGTGGCGAAGATGTTGCCGTTTTTCGTCCAGGAGTTCGGCAACGCATCGTCCTCGCACAGCTTTGGAGTTGAGGCGGCCATGGCGGTGCGCGAGGCGCGGCGCGGTGTGCAGCAGTTGCTCGGCGCCGCGCATGATCATGAGATCGTCTTTACCTCTGGCGGAACGGAATCGAATAGTTCGGCGGTGCTCGCCGGTCTCGCGGCGCGCGAGGGCCGCGATGAGATCATAACGACCGCGGTCGAACATCCGGCCATTCTCTCTCTCGTCGAGTATTTGCGGAAGACGGGGGCGGTCAAGGCGCATTTCATCGGCGTCGATGCGCGGGGACGGATCGATATCGACGCCTATCGGGCCGCGCTGGGACCGAAGACGGCAATCGTTTCCGCGATGTGGGCGAATAATGAGACGGGCACGCTGTTTCCCGTCGAAGAGCTGGCGCGCCTCGCGCATGCGGCCGGCGCTCTGTTCCACACGGACGCCGTGCAGGCGGTCGGTAAAATACCGATCGAGCTGAAAACCACCGATATCGATTTTCTCACGCTCTCCGCGCATAAATTGCACGGGCCGAAAGGAGTCGGCGCGCTTTACGTTCGAAAAGGAACGAAATTCGCGCCCTTCATTCGCGGCGGTCATCAGGAGCGCGGGCGGCGCGGCGGGACGGAAAATACGCCCGGAATCATCGGCCTCGGCGTCGCCGCTGAACTCGCGCGAACGCGGATGCGGGAAGACGCGGCGCATGTCGGAGCCTTGCGGGACAGGCTCGAGCGCGGCGTGATTCGGCGCATCGGGCAATGTCGCGTTTCAGGCGACGTCGACAACCGACTGCTGAACACCTCCAACATCGCCTTTTCCGATATTGAGGGAGAAGCGATTCTCGTTCATTTGGATCGCGCGGGCATTGCCGCCTCCACCGGTTCGGCTTGCACCGCCGGATCGACGGAGCCCTCGCATGTGCTGCGCGCGATGCGTGTGCCGGACGACGCGCTGCATGGCGCCGTCCGCTTCTCCCTCTCGCGTGAGAACACCGTGGAGGAAATCGACGAAGTCCTGCGGACCCTGCCGGGAGTTGTCACGAAGTTGCGCGAAATCGCCCAAGCGTCGCGTCATCGCGAAGCGGAGCCCATCAACAATTAGCGTCGACGCGAGATCCTCGCCAAAGGAGTCCATGTAATGAAGATCATGATCCGCCGTTCGCCAGAGACCGGCCTGTCGATCTATGTTCCCAAGAAAGACTTGGAGGAGCCGATCGTCGAGAGCCAACATGAGAGCCTCTGGGGCGGCTGGATCAAAATCGCCAACGGTTGGGTTCTCGATCTGCCCGAGATGGCGGAAGGCGTCACGTTGCCCATCACGGTCAACGCCCGCAAGCGCGGCGAAGAGGAGTAAGAACCATGAATGCGCCCTTCACCGGCCATGTCCTCCTTGAAGGCGATCAAGCGCGGCAAGCGCTTGAGAAGATCGCGACGGAGTTGAAAGCGGGCTCCGTCGTTCCCTATATCGGCCCTGGCCTGACACAGCTCTCGCCCACGAACGTGCCGATGACGCCGGAGGCGCTCGCGGCGTATTTTGGAACCAAGGTGGCGTTGCCGAAACGCGCCAAGGGAAACGCCTGGGCGAGCGCGCAGCACATCGAGAGCGTGAAGCACCGCTCGACCGTCTCGGCCTTGATGTCGGAGGCTTTCGCCCCAAGCATCGAGCCTACGCCGCTGCATCGCTATCTCGCTTCATTGGAGCTGCCGATGATTGTCGACAGCTGGTATGACGCCACGATGCGGTCGGCGCTCCAAGGTCGGGGCGATTGGGGCGAAGTCCAGGGCATTACCCGCGCCGGGATAGGAGAGGATCGTTGGTTTCGCTTTTACGAGGCCGATGGATCGGAAACGACCAAGGAAAAGGCCGGGGCCTGGAAGACGCTTCTCTACAAGCCACATGGAAGCATCGCGCCGGCGAAAAATTTCCTGATCTCCGACGCCGATTATGTCGAGGTCCTGACCGAAATCGACATTCAGACCCCGGTGCCGGACGCGGTGAAAAACAGGCGCGCCGAGCGCGGCTTCCTCTTCGTCGGCTGCCGCTTCCACGATCAACTGTTGCGTAGCTATGCGCGACAGATCATGAAGCGCTCGACCACGACGCATCATGCCATCGTCGATCCCGCCGAGCTGACCAAGAACGAACTGAAGTTCCTCATTGTTCAGGGCATCATACCGATCGCGCTGCCGCTCGAGCGGGCGTGTGAGTTGCTGATCGGCTGATCGAGGCGCCGAGACCTATTGAAGGGCGCCGCGGCGAGGAAAGCTCCCGCGGCGCCCAAAATGATCGTGAGGTCTTTTGCAGCGCCCCGAACCGTGTGGCGCGCCTATGGGCGACGATGTTTTCAACGAAGTCGAATCCATGTTGCATTTCTAACACGCGGGCGCTCGCGCCCGAGTCGCTTGTCGGAAAATTGACAGAGGCGGCGCGGCTTCGTCCGCCTGTCCGACACTGAGCTATGGCACATATGTTGCCTGATGTTTGACAAAGCGACCCAACGATCTTGTCCTAAAGTCGCTGCGTCGCGCATGCGGGCTTAAATCATGAAAGAAGACGGCGATGAGTAATATCGTTCGCGACAGCGAGGTTTGTGAATTGACCGCGCCGCCTTTCTTCTCCTTCGGCGAGAAGGTGAAGGCGAAACGCACGATCCGAAACGACGGCACATATGCCGGCAAGGAGATCGGCGAAATTCTCGCGAAAAAGGGCGAGGAGGGTTATGTCGTCAGCATCGGAACCTTTCTCCAGCAATTTTACATCTACGGCGTCGAATTCATCGAAAGCGGCAATCGCGTCGGCATGAAGCGCAAAGAGCTTGATCCGACCAATCCGCGCGAAGACGTCGACCTGCCGCTGCCTTGAGGAGTGAAGCGCGTGTTTGAGCCGCGATTACCGAAATATCAGTGGGGTCAGCGAGTGAAGACGCTGATCGATCTCGTCAATGATGGCAGCTACCCCAACGCCGAACCGGAAGCGCTGCTCGTTGACAGCGGGGGCTTGGGTGAAATCGTGCAGGTGGGCTCGCTCACCGAGTCGAATACGCCGATCTACCTCGTCGAATTCGGCGACGGCCGCGTCGTCGGCTGTCTCGAAGAAGAGATCGCGCCTTTGTAGGAGGGGCGACGGCGCGCATGGAACGGGGCTTCGGAACGATAGCGGGCGCCCCCGCCTCGGCTCAACCCAACGAGTTTGACTATAGACGCATCCAGCGCGCGCTGAAGCAGCGGCGCCGCTATCGCTACGTCACGCCGCTGCTGCTGAAGACCGCGAACGGCTATCGAATTCAGAGTCCGTGTTGTTCGCGCAATGTCGATCCGGATGGCGGGTTGATCGACATAGCTCTGCTGCTCTTTGACGACAGCAACGGCAATTGGCGCCTTCTTCGCAAGGACCACGCGGCCGGCGCGTGGGAACTGGACAGCGTGTTCCCGCGTCTTGCGGAACTGCTCGCCTACCTCGGCGAAGACGCCGAACGGCGCTTCTGGAAATGAGTCGGCGTTTGAACAGGGACGGACGATGGCGATCAGCGATGTGGAATTGAGGGAGATCGAAGGACTGCTCAAGGCTGAAACGCCGCCCGTGCTCACGGATCTGCGCGCCAAATTTTCGCATCTCCGCTGGACGCGCTGCGACGCCTCCGATGTTCTCGAGCCACCTTTTCGAAGCTATGCGCATTGCGACGTGCATCTGCTCGACGGCGCGGATCATTGCGTGACCGTCACCGACGATCCCGCGCGCGCGACCGGTGTCGTCGTCGCCTTTCGGAGGGCTTCCCAATGAATGCGCCGATCGAGGTGGAAGACCTAGCCGAAGATGAAGTTGCGAAGTCGGCGGAAGCCTCTGGAGGCGAGCTCATACCGCTTTCCGATCCCGACATCACGCTCGACGACATCGTCGCGGTCGAGGCGGTGATGCGGACCAATCGGCTGTCCAGCGGGCCGGCGACGGAGGCGTTCGAAGCCGCGTTCGCCGCCTATCTGGGGCGAAAATATGCGGTCGCGGTCGCGAGCGGCACGCTTGGCCTGCTCCTTGCGCTCACGGCCCATGGAATTGGACCGGGCGACGAAGTTATCGCCTCTTCGCACTCCTTTCGCGAAACGGCGCAGGCGATCGCGCTCTCTGGAGCGACCCCGGTGTTCGCGGACATCGACTATTGGTCCGGTGTGATCTCCGCCGCCAAAGTCGAAGCGCTCATCACGGATAAGACGCGCGCCATCGTTGCCGGCAACACCAATGGGCATCCGGCCCAGTGGACTGAGTTGCGCGAGATCGCCAATGGGCACCGACTGATTCTGCTCGAGGATTCAACCGAGGCCATCGGCTCGAAATACAAGGGAAAGCTCGTTGGCTGTTTCGGCGACGCCTCGGTGTTCGACTTCTCGCAACCGGGTCCTCTCGTGTGCGGCGAGGGCGGCATGGTGGTCACCGACGACATCGACGTGGCCGCGGCGATACGATGCTTTCGATCACACAAGCCTAGCGAGAAGGCCTCGGTCGTCGCGAGCGCCACCGCGCCGTTCCAGGCGGCGATGAGCGACATAAGCGCGGCGTTAGGTTTAGCGCAACTCGCGCGCATCGAGGAGCTTCTCGAGAAGCGCAAACTCATCGAGCATTACTACTACAAGCACGTCAAATCCTTCGAGGGTATCAAGGACCCTTTCATCGCGCCCGATGTCGACGAGGTGCACTGGCTTCTTTATGTCGTACATCTCGGAACACGCTTCAGCAAATCGAGTCGCGACGCGATCGTCGAAGATCTCCTCGTCGAGAAAGTCGAAGCCGCGGCCTACAGCAATCCGCTGCATACGCAGCGGCGCTATTTCGCCTACGGCTATCGTCGGGGCAGTCTGCTCGTCACCGAAAAGATCTCTGACCGGGCGGTGGCTCTGCCCTTCCATGTCCATCTGCGGGAGCGGCAAATCGCCTTCATCGTTCAGACGATGAAGGAAGCGTCGATCAATGTGGGCGCGGGCGCAGCCATCTACTGACCTCTCAACCCTAAAAGGAGTGTTGCAATGCCTACCGTAACCATCATGCCGTCGGGGAAGACTGTCGACGCCGCTGAAGGCGCGACGTTGCTGTCGATCATCCTGTCGAGCGGCGAGGACATCAAACACAAGTGCGAGGGCAAGGCCGAATGCGGCTCCTGCCACATCTATGTCCAGGAGGGACGCAAGGGCGTTTCCAAAGTGGCGCGCGAAGAGAATGAAAAGCTCGACTCGATCGTCGGCGTCGGCTCCAAGTCGCGGCTCGCCTGCCAAGCGAAATTGCTCGGCACGGAAAACGTCAAAGTAGAGCTCCTCGGATTCAGTTCAGGCTTCTAACGATAGGAGAAGAAAATGTCGTCCGACATCGTGAATCTGCATGTGAGATTCGCGCCAAACGGCACTGTGAGCGAAGTCAGCGAGCGCCCCGCGGAGATCTCGCCGCAGGCTTGGTTCGATTGGGTGAGCTTGAACAGTTTTGAGTCCTATCAGGCGCTTTCTGGAGGACGCGGGTTGTTTCGCATTCCGCGGGCGAAACTTGAAGAGTTACGCGCCGGGGTTGCGGCGAGCGGCGCGGCGGCCTGAACGGGCGCTGCCAGCATAGAAACATCTCCTTCAATGCTTGAAGGGATGTTTCTCCGCGCCACGGAGATCTCGGCATGAGAGAAGACGTGAAGCTCTATGTCATCTGCGCGATCGAGAGCGTCGCGCGCGGTCAAGCTCGTCCTTTTAGTCTGTCCCGTGTCTGTGACGACGGGACGACACGGCCGTTCTCGATCTTTGTTCTCCGCACGCAGTCCGATCAATGCTTGGGTTATGTAAACGTCTGTCCTCACCAGGGCGCATGGCTAAATATCGGCGACGGCAATTTCTTCAGCGAGGATGGAGAGAGATTGCGTTGCGGCAGACACAACGCCGAATTCGAGATCGAGACGGGCCTGTGTGTCAAGGGGCCTTGTCGAGACAAAATGATCGAAACCATCGCGCTCGTCGTCATGGATGGCGATGTCTGTTTATGCGGCGTGAATCTCGCGGAGGAAGAGATCGCCGACGACGATGATCTGGATGAAACGATGGAGATCATGATTCATCCCGGTTGAAAGCACATCGACCGCCGCGTGAGAGAGGCGAGCAATGACCGTGGCAGAATTGATCGTGAAACTCACGGCCTTGCCCCAAGAGGCCGTCGTGCTTGTGGATAGCGGCGAGGGTCTCTCTCGGGTGAGCGACCTGGAATTTATCGCGGCTCAAGGTCCTGGAGCTCCGGCGGAAGTGATTCTCGCGCCAAGCATGGGTGAATGAAAGTTCAAAAAATCGGATCGTGCGTGGGGCGGCTTAGTCTCGCCTCGCCGCGGTCTCCCCCTCTAGCGGCACGCCGAAAAAGCCTTCATCCTCGCCGCCCCAAGCCTTGTGCAGCGCGTAGGCCTCGCGCCATCTCGTTTGTTCGGCGTCAGTCGCGGCGCGATAGGTGATCTTGCCAACGGGCCGCTCCGCGAGAAGGAACGCCTTGCCGTTGCGCAGGAAGCGGGTGAGGTCTTTTGTGTCCGTCGGCCGCACCACGCAGCGCGGGTTTTCGTCGATCAGAATGGTGGTCGGCAGCATGAGGGCGGCTCCCGTCAGTTTCGATCAAAATCCATCCGACGCCTTTCCCCAGGGATGCGAACCGGGAACGAGCGACGCCTTGATGCCCGCCTTTTCGATGTCGGCCAGCGTTTTGTAATAGGTCCCCTCGTGCATCAGCGCGCCGCTCTTTGTGGTGATTGCGACGTAGCGCGCCACCGTGTCGGCTTCACAAAAATAGCCGCCACCGGGGTCGCTCGTGCTGCGCGCATTGCCGTCCCAATCGATGAAATAGCCTTCTTCAGCCATGATTAGTCTCGCTTTCATGGAAGGTTTCTCCCAACGGGCGTGAGCAAGTTCCTTGCCAAAATCTTCGTCATCGCGGCAGGGAACGGGACTTGCTTCACCTCCACCCTGCGCACGACAGCCGTCAAAGACGCGACACCGAAGGAGGAACACTTGTCGGAATTCACGCATAGAAATGCGTCGCTCCGCGATATGGGCGCCCTATGGGCGTTGGTGCGTCACGCCGCCTCCGATATTCCTTGTTCGATCGAAAGCGAAAGTGATCAGGAGCGGGCGCTGACCGAAATCATGAAATGCTGCACGGCCGAGCTTTCCCTCGTGGCCCTCGATGCGGATCGCAACCTCGTCGGCGCCGTGCTCGCGCGCCGGGACGAACTCGATTGGGGACTGCGCGACAAGGTGACGATCAATGTCTCGCTGGCGGCCGTGTCCGCGGCGTGCCGCGATGAGAACCTGTTCAAAACTCTCATCGATGAACTCAGGAAGCGCAACGCGCCCATTTACATCGTCGCGAAGCCCGGTGAGGCCCAGGGGCTGGGCGATGCGCTGAAGGGGAGCGGGTTTTCGCTCGTGCAAAGCGACGAATGCGGCGAGCTATTCAAATGGGAGCCAGCGCCGGCCGTCGCCGCCTGAAGAGCAGCGCGCCTAGAATGGGCATCCTACGACCGACGCTACGAAGATAACGCATGGCTCACCAATTGCAGGGTTGGTCGCGGCGGCTTCGCGAGAGAGAAACCCTACAGGGGGCGCGCCATAAATGGAGGCGGTCGATGAGCGAACTCTTTGCAATCTGCCAGAACGGCGAGATCGAGGATGGCGACGCCACCGGCTTCGTTCTGATGCGGATCGAACCGACGGGAGAGCCGAAACCCTGGCCGATTCTGATCACGCGGAAGGGCAATAAGTTTTATGGATTCGAGAACGCCTGCCCACATAAGGGCGAGCGCCTCGATGTGGAGGCGGGGCATTTTCTCGACGAAGACGGGAACTTCCTCACTTGCGGTCATCACCAGGCGCGGTTCGATCTCGACACGGGGCACTGTTTCATCGGTCCTTGCCAAGGCAAAAAGTTGACGCCGATCGAGCTCGTCATCGACGATGGCGACGTCTGCATTACTGGCGTGCAACTCGCGGAGGAAGACGTGTTTGGTCTCGATGAGGCGGAGGGCGCTCCCGAGGTGATGATCACTTCCGACTGAGTCGGGATGGCGCGGAGCGAGCGGGAGAAATTGTCACAATGACCGACATGGCGGAATTGCAGGCGCGCAAAAAGCCGATGAATCTGGCGATCGTCCATGTCGACCCGGAGGCCTTCATCGTGAATTTCGCGCCCTGGTTGGAAATTACCGCCTTCATAACGGCGCAACGCGCCGGCGAAGCCGAAGCTGCAGTAGATGGCGATACGCCGAAGCTCAATGAGAAGCAGTTGAAGAGCGACGCGGTGATTAGCGTCGGCAATGACGCCATTAGCGCCTTCTGCATGACGGCGGCGCTGAGAGGCGACAATGCCGCCGTGGAAAAGGTGGAGAGCGCTCTAATCGAAATTTTCGGCAAGGAGTTTCCCGGTTACAACGCCCTGTGGAATTTTCGCGGACAGATCGACGCGCCGGTGACGCTCGACGATTTCGTCGGACAGGCCGGGAAGAAGATGCTGCTTGGCGATCCGCCGCCGCCGCCGCTGCGCGCCAAGGAAAATTGGAATGCGGGGCTGCGTTTCTTCGAAAAGGCGCGCAAGTCGAATTTCGTGCGCGAGATCATGTTCCCGCTGGCGAAGTGGCATCGCGAGCGCTGGACCGAGGTGTTGGAGAAAGGCGTCGCCTTCCTGCATCACATCGAAGATAATGTGCCCGCGCTGCGCGAAGTGCTGGACGAACCGCGCAACGATGAAGCCTTTATCGCGAATCTGCTGCTGAAAATGGCGCCGGCCGTCGACATGGAACTCGGCGAAGACATGCAGGGCTACCTTCGCTCATTGGCTCGGCGGAATTAGGCGGGCGGCGTCTATTTTCGGATCGATCGATCAAAGCCAGTTAGCCGCCGCGCGCAACGCGATCAACGCGGTTTGTGTCGCCAAGCCGCTCTCATTTTTCGAGCGCCGCGCGTCTTTCTGACTTCGTTTACGCGTCGGGCGGCCCGATGTCGGCATCGCTGTCCTTTTTCTTTTTCTTTTCGACCTTTGCCTGAGCATAAGAGCCGGAATTCTTCAGCGCGATCGGACTTTGACCTTCGACATATTGCGAGATCCACCGCAGCGTGCGCTCGCGCGCCGATTGCGCGGCGGCTTCGTTGAAGCTCTCGGCGGCGTCGAAGTTGAAGCCGTTGCGGGCTTCGGGATAAGTGAAAGCGCTGACGTCGGGACGTTGCGCGCGAAATTGTATGATCTCTTCCATCGGAAGCGACGGGTCGCTTTCGGGGAGATGCAGTAGAGTCGGAATTTTCCGCTTCACCCAACGTTCTTCGGCAATTCCCGTCGGGTAATAGCCAATGGCGCAAGCCAGGCCGCTCAGATTGTTGGCGCAGACGTAAGCGAGATAGCCGCCCCAGTCATAGCCAACGATCGCGACTTTGCCGGCGCTTTTTACGGAGTCGACGGCGGCTTGAATTTCCCGCAAGGCGTTGTTGATGGAAGAAGCGTCAGTGCTTTCGCCTTCTTGAGCCGCAAGCGCGGGGGCGATGGCGACATAGCCTTGGGCGGCGAAAGAGTCGACTTCCTTTTCCAGATGCGACGTCACGCCGTAGACGTCCGGCAGCACCACGACGGCGCCTTTCGGCGCCTCGCTCGGCTCGGCGCGATAGGCGGAAAAGCGATGTCCGTTTTCTGACGTGAGTTCGATCATGACGGCCTCACTGCGTAGGCATGTAGCGGGAATTCCGGGTGGGATTCGGTGGAGCGATGGCGCTCCTGTTCACGGCTCTGCGATTTTCATGCCTGTATTTATGAGACGCTTTATCGGCCTATCGGTGATGCGCGCGCAAAGCGCGGCTCGGCCATCCGTTGCGATCTGGAATCTGTGTCATGTCGATTTGTGGCTGCATTCGCGTATCCTGCATGGCGAGAGCCTCCTTCGCGAGTGCTCGACATTTGCGCCAACCAAGGCGCCAGCCGGCTTGATCGGGGTGGACTGAAATTTGCAGATTTACGGGCGCGACTGACGCCGCGCACCGCGCACGTCTGTCGCGACGTGTTGAATTCCTCAAAGAGGCTGGGCGCACAATGTCGGAGACAGAAGAAGAATTCGAGTTGCCGCAACTCTATAAGCGTCATGTCTTCGCGTGTTTCACGCAGCGTCCGCCGAGTCATCCGCGCGGCAGTTGCGGCGCCGCCGGCGCGCAACCGCTTTGGGATCGTCTGGGAAAGCTTGTCGAGGCCAGCGGCGGCGGTGAAATCGGCTTCACTGCCGCGGGTTGCATGGGATTTTGCTCGGCGGGACCCCTGATGGTCGTCTATCCCGAGGGCGTCTGGTATCGTCCGACGACGCCGGAAGACGTCGACGAAATTTTTGCTTCTCATCTCAAAGAAGGCAAGCGCGTCGATCGTCTCGTGATGATCCTGTCACGCTGATCCGACGCTTACGCCACGCTGGAGGTCGCCAGCATTTCGCGGGCCTCGGCGTGGATCCGGCCCACCATCGATTTGAAGCCGTTCGAGCGCTGCGGCGTCAGATGTTCGCGCAAGCCCAAGCGCTCGAATAGCGCGACGGGGTCGGCCTTCAATATTTCGCTCGCCGTTTTACCGGAGCAGAGCGCCAGCAAAATTGCCACCAGCCCGCGCACGATATGGGCATCGCTGTCGCCCCGAATGAGGAGCGCGTCTTCGCCGCCGTCGGCGCGCGCGATCGTCGTTGCGAGCCAGACTTGGCTGGCGCAGCCCGAGACTTTGGTTTGAGCGTTTTTCAACGAGTTGGGAAAAGGCTCGAGTTCTCGACCAAGCTCGATGACATAGCGATAACGGTCGTCCCAGTCGTCGAGCAGCGAGAAGTTTTCGATAATTTCCTCGATCGTCGTCATGTTTCCGCCATTCCTTCATACGGAACTTTGGCGCGACGCTCGCATGAAGCGCCGCGTGAGAGTCCCGAACACTCGATGTTCGCCGCGAACATGGTTTTCAGGAACGGGGTGAGGGCGTTGCCGCGACAGAGTTGACGTCATCGCTCCGGTAGCCTTCCGCCATCAGCTATATCGCCAGTCGCGACATCACGCGCTCGCTCCTTCCGCCGGCGCCGCTATTCTTTAGAGCATGCCCAGTTGCACGAGCGGCCTAGCGGCGCCGCGGCCGAGCACGGTGTCCACCTTCCGCCGCACGCTTTCGAGCTTCAGTGGCTTCACCAGCGTGCCATGCGCGCCGTGCTTCATTGCGTCCACCGCGAGCGACTCATCCCCCGCGTCGCATACGGTCAAGATACGAACGCCCTCGAAACGCCGCGCCAATTCGTCGAGAAGGGGAAAGCCGTTGGTCTTTAGGAACGAGGCCCCGAGAAGCACGACGTCCGGCTTCAGCCAGCCAACGCCTTTTTCATACGCTTCATCGATGGAGGCGATCTCGTGAGTTTCGATCTCGTCGTGCAGCATGAACTGAAGCGCGGCGCGCACGATCTCGTCTTCCTCGAGGACGAAAACCCGCCGCTGATCCACCGCCTTCGCGGTTTCGACGCCGATCTGCATCGCTTCTCCCTTCCATCATCTGCCGCACGACGCGTGACGGGAAGCGCGAAGCAAGCTCCGTTCCATTCGCCGCCAATGAGCAGGAATTGAGTGTGGTGGTTTCTTTGCAACAAATATTTGGACTGTCGTGTTCCCCACACGCACCGCCCTTCATCTCGCGCCACACGAATGAGAAAAAATAGATAAAACAATGCAATGCCCAGCGGAGCCTTAATGGCATGGCGGTTGCTACCGGCATGGCGCGAGTGAGGGCTGAGCGCACGCCTACGGCACGCCGAGCGATGTGCTCCTTCCCGCAACCCGCGACCAGTTTCTCACGCACAGGAGCTGCCCGGACGCTCGTCCGGGTGGAAGTTGAAGCGCTCAACAGGAGACGAACATGGCTGCGTTACGGCAAATCGCATTTTACGGCAAAGGGGGCATCGGCAAGTCGACGACGTCCCAGAACACACTGGCGGCGCTGGCCGAGATGGGTCATCGCATTCTGA
>JBAUVQ010000469.1:0-7614 GCA_049583305.1 Methylocystis sp. | reverse complement strand
GCTTCGTCGCGCGGCGGGTCGACACCACGCCGGGCGGCGAACAGATCGAGGCGATGTTCGGCGGCGTCTCGCTGGGGCCGAGCGGCCTGGGCGTGATTCTCGTCCTGTCGGCGGCGATCGCTTTCCTGGCGGGGCGCATGTCCCGGATGATCGTGCTGAACCGGCTGCGCGAACTGAACTGATCCGCTTTCGCGCTAAAAGCCGGCGCGCGCTTTAACAAATCTCTTCCCATCTCGGCGCCGAATTCTTTACCTTCGGAACAGCAACATGACGCCCGAAAGCGCATCGGGGAGCGGTTTGGCGTGACGACGGAAGGCCAGAACTCACAGCCGCCAAAATTCCGGGCGGCCCGGCTGGCCGTGCTGGCCGGGGTCTCCATTTGCGCCTTCGCCCTATCGATGCTCGTCGCCGGCTTCATTGCCTTCGCCACGTCGCTGGAGCGCATCGAGACGAAGCTGCTGGCGCGGGCGGAGGCCGTCGTCGCCTTCACCGGCGGCTCCGACCGCGTGCTGGAGGCTGTGGAGCTGCTGGCGCGCGGACAGGCGGGGCGGCTGCTCATCACCGGGGTCAACCGCTCGACGCAGGGCGCCGTTCTCGAAAGACTGCTTCCCGTCTCGAAAGACCTGTTCGCCTGCTGCATCGATCTCGGCTATCGCGCCTTGGACACCGCCGGCAACGCGCGCGAGACGCGCGACTGGGCGCGCGATCATAAAATCGCGGGACCACTGATCGTCGTCACCTCGAACTATCACATGCCCCGCGCGATGGTGGAGCTGTCGGCGGCGATGCCCGGCGTCGCGCTCTATCCGTTTCCGGTGATTAGCGAGCATGTGAACGTGGCCGACTGGCTCGACGACACGCGCGTGCTGAAACTGCTGACCCGCGAATATCTCAAATATCTGCGCGCGATCGCCCGAACGAACTGGGAGCGCGTCGCGGGCGAGAGCGCCGGCGACACCGAATCATCGGAGGAAATTCCGCGCGAACGCCGGCCAATGTACTGACGGCATTTTTCGACGACAGGGGGCGTTAGAACCTGGAATCCCGGTTTCATGCGAGTTCCGCGTGAATGCTTCGCGCCCCGCCGAACTGATCCAGCGGATTCCGTCTCTTCCCGAGGCGCGTCTCGCTGTTCGCCTTGTTATCGCCCGGTCCGGCGCCGTAAAAGGGCGCGGTCCTCTTGGCTTAACGGGCCCGCCTCATGCTGTTTCTGCGCTCACTGATCTTCCAGATCGTCTATCACGTGAATCTGGCCTTCTGGATGACTCTCTGGCTACCGGCGCTGTTGATGCGGCGGCAGGCGACGCTGGAGCTTGGCCGCCAATGGGGCCGCACCTCGCTGTGGTGGCTGGAGGTCATCTGCGGCGTCAAGCACGAGTTTCGCGGCCTCGAAAACATCCCCAAGGGCGCGGTGATCGTCGCCTGCAAGCATCAATCGGTGTGGGAAACTTTCGTCCTGCCGCTGCTGTTTTCCGACTTCTTCTTCATCCTCAAGCGCGAGCTGATCTATATCCCGTTCTTCGGCTGGTATCTTCTTTCGGCCGAGCAGGTCGCGGTCGACCGCGAGAAGGGCGGCAAGCTGATGCCGCGGCTCAACGCCGAAGTGACCGCGAAATTCGCGCAGGGCCGGCAGTTCTTCATTTTTCCGGAGGGGACGCGCCGCCCGGCCGGCGCGCCGCCGGAATATAAGATGGGCGTCGCGCATTTCTATAGCGCGACCGGGGCCAAGGTGGTTCCCGCCGCGTTGAATTCCGGCCTGTTCTGGCGGCGGCGCGGCTTTCTGATCCGGCCCGGCACGGTCGTGCTGGAGTTTTTGCCGGTCATCGAGCCCGGCCTGGACACGCGCGCTTTCTTCAACACGCTGGTGGAGCGCATGGAGACCGCGACCGACAAGTTGATCGACGAAGCGGTCGCCAAAGACCCCTCGCTCGCGCCGACCGTCGCGGCGAACCGCGCATTACCGCGCAAGACCAGGACAAAAGGCGCGTCCAAGGCGCAAGACCCGGCTTCCTAAGAGCGGCCTCACTTTGGGGCGAAACTGACCCGCCAGACCGCGCCATTTCCGTCCTCGGTGAACAGCAGGGAGCCGTCCGCGGCCTCCGCCACGTCGACCGGCCGGCCCCAAACATGGTCGTCGTCGGCGACGAAGCCGGTGACGAAATCCTCGTAGGTCCCGGTCGGCTTGCCGTCCCTAAATCGCAGGCGGATAATCTTGTAGCCGGTGCGCTTGGCGCGGTTCCAGGAGCCATGCAGCGCGACGAAGGCGTCGCCCCGGAACTCCGGCGGGAATTGCTTGCCCTCGTAAAAGGCGATGCCGAGCGGCGCGCTATGCGGCTGGATCAGCACGTCCGGCGTCGCGATCTTATCCGCGAGGTCGGGCCGCTCGCCCTTGTGGCGCGGATCTTCATGCGCGCCGATGTAATACCAGGGCCAGCCATAGAAGGCGCCCGGCGTCACCCTCGTCGCGTAATCGGGCGGCAGGTCGTCGCCCAGCATGTCGCGCTCGTTGACGACGCACCACAATTCGTCGGAGCCCGGGCGGATCGTCACGCCCGAGCAATTGCGCAGCCCCGAGGCGAAGACGCGGCGGTTCCGACCGTCGGGATCGAAGGCCACGACCAGCGCGCGGCCCTGTTCGGCGCTGGCTCCGACGCCCTCCGCCTTCTCCAGCGCCTCGGTTTCCACCCGCGAAAACGGCGCGCGCCCCTCCGCGACATTGCTCTTCGAGCCAATCGCCACATAGAGCGTCGCGCCATCGGGCGAAAAGGCGAGATCGCGCGTCCAGTGCGCGGAGCCGGATGGAACCCGGACGATTTCCTCGGCCGGGCCGGACGGTCTAACATCGCCGCTTTTGTAAGGATAGCGCAGCACGCGGGATTGCGTCGCGACATAGACGAAGCGCGGGTCCGGCCCCGGCGGATAAAAGGCGATTCCATAGGGCCGGTCGAGCCCCGAGACGAAAGGCTCGCTATGTGAAGCCTCGGTTTTGCCCGGCTCGAACCGTAGCAGCCGAACGCGCCCCGCCGCGCTCTCCGAGACAAACACGTCGCCATTCGGCGCGACGCGGATCACCCGCGGCTGCTCCAGGCCAGTCGCGACCCGCTCCACCCTAAAGCCGGGGAGCGTCTTGAGGCTCGCGCCCTCGGGACGGGGCGTCACATCGGACCGGCTGGCCGCGGGCGCGCTGGCCAAGGGCGCGGGAAGATCGGCGGGGGTGATTTTGTGAATGACGCCCGGCGCGTCGGCGCGCCAGTCGCCATAGGTTTCCGCGGTTTGCGCCAGCGCGGGCGAGGACGCGAGAAGGATCGCGCCGAGAAGGACTGCTGATCGGGTCATGGCCGTCGCGCCTTTCGGTCCAAACTCTGCTTCCCAAGTAGAATTAGCCGCGCGGCCGCGCGAGGGCAATATGAAAGCGCCTCGCGCGTCTTGCGAAGCGCCCGCTCGGATGTTATATGTAAATATAATCGAGAGGCGCGAGATGTATACGTCGAGATTGCGGGCGGTGGGGGGATCGGTGATGTTCGCGATTCCCAAGCCCATGCTGGAAAGCCTTGGCCTGGAGGCCAATCAGCAAGTCGGCCTCACCATTTCGGGGGGGCGAATCGTGGTCGAGCC
The DNA here is from genome assembly GCA_049583305.1 of Methylocystis sp. Lineage (GTDB taxonomy): Bacteria > Pseudomonadota > Alphaproteobacteria > Rhizobiales > Beijerinckiaceae > Methylocystis. Next base: position 3,999 of record JBAUVQ010000469.1, on the reverse strand, counting down.
GAAGGTGAAGCCGCGCTACAGTCTTGCGGAGCTTCTGGCCGAATGCGACGCGGACGAACCCATGACGGCGGAAGAGCGGGAATGGCTGGACGCGCCCAACGTGGGCCGCGAGTCGATCTGATGGGCGTCGATCCGGCGGAGCGAGGCGATATTTATCATGTCGGCCTCGATCCGACCAAAGGCAGGGAACAGCAAGGGGCGCGTTACTTGATCGTCGTTTCGCCGCGCGACTTCAATCGTTTTGGAACGGCGCTGGTCTGTCCGATCACGCAGGGCGGCGCTCACGCCAGAAGCAAGGGCTTCGCGGTTTCGCTATCCGGCGCGGGATTGAGCGCGCAAGGCGTGGTTCTGTGCAACCAGCCGCGCACGATCGACATCGCCGCGAGAGGCGGGCGCTTTCTCGAAAAAGCGCCCGACTACATCGTCGAAGACGTCATAGCGAAGCTGCAAACCCTGCTCGACTGACGCCCGCTTCAACTCACCGGAAAGGCGCCAGCGCGCCGCGCCGCGGGCCCCCTTACGCCGGCTCCTGAAGATGCGCTTCGAGGTACCACAGCGCCTTGTCGAGCGTGCGGGAGTAGGCGGTGAAAATGTCCGCGGTGTCGGCGTCGCCGGCTTCGTCGGTCTGGTCGATCGCCTCGCGCACGCCATCGGCGGCCGTCCCGTAGCGTTCGACCAGCGCGGCGAGATGATCCTTCGACTTGTAGATGTCCGTCGGATAGGGCGCGAGCTTGGTCGCCGCCGCCACGGCTTGCGTCGTCCCGAGAGCCGTTCCGCCAAGCTGCGCGACGCGCTCGGCCATCATGTCGACATGGGTGTCGATTTCGGTCCGAAAGCCGTCGATCATTTCATGCACCGCGATGAATAGCGGACCCTTGATGTTCCAATGGGCCTGCTTGGTGAGCAACGCGAGGTCGATGCCGTCGGCGAGGCGCGCGTTGAGAACTTCGATTGAAACTTTTTTGGCGTTGGATTGAAGATGGTTCCTCGTTTTCATGAGCGATCCCCATGTTGAAACGTCGCGGCGGGTCTCCAAGTGGAATAGCCGCGAGAACAAAACATTGTTCACGACGGTCGCCAGTCAAGGAGGAAGCCGCGCGCGCTCCACGCACGGGACGGGGCCGCGCCGGATCTTCGCGAAATGCGTCTAAATGTCTCCGGCCGACTGCGAAGAGAATCGTGCGGCCCACGGGAATGAGACGAACAAAAAACGAGATTCCGTCAGGACAGCACAGCTTGACTGCAACTTCACCGATTAGAGAAGATTCCTAATCCAGTCTGGTGCAGCGTGAAGACGTCTCGCTAACCTTCCCTTTGTTTATGTCAAATACGTCCTCCGTGTATATCACTTGCTCGTTACGGTTCGGAATAATAATTTTCCCCATCATCTTAAGGACAGAGTTTCGTTGGTGCTGGCCTTCCCAAGAAAAGTTAACCCCATCACTGGTATCTCTTATCCAATACTGCTTTGCCCGCTCAACCGGCGCGCCTTTTTTTAAAATATGCACTACCGACCAATTTCCATTTTTAATGTGGACTTCGACTGAGGAAACGCTCCCGGTGGTTACGGGCTTGCATTGAAAGTCCGCCGTCGAGCCGGTTTGCGTTTGTGTCGGCGTTTTAGGCAAGCTGGGCGCAGTTGTTGCGGTCCCGTTGATGCTTGCCACCTCACGGGGGTCAGCAGGCCCGCTGGATTGAGTGAAAGTGCTTTGGTCCTTGGCCGCGACAATCGAGCTATCTCGGCGCGCCTCCTGCTTAGTCAGCGGGGTCGACTTTTGCTCGTTCGCCGTCTCTTGAATTGCTTCGCTTGGAAGCGGCAGCCTATCGGAAATGTCACCAAGCCACTTGCCCGCAGCAACAATGATAGCAAGTGCGGCAACGATAGCAATGGCCCCCCTCCAAAAAGGCGACGCGGCGCTTTTATCGAGCATATTCTTAGCGAGGCGACGCTCCGGGTTAGCACTCCCCCCGTCTTCAGTGTTCGAAAGAGATACTTGCAATTTTATTCCAAGTATTTTGTCAACATGCGATAAATCGCGGTAATGTATAAGGAATACATTATTTGTGTTGGCAAGCTCGTTAGCCGAAGATGTAAAGCTATTATTTGTGACAACAATACCATAATCTGCGTTCTCGTGAGTTCTTGCCGCAACTATCTCTTGGACGGCCTTATTCCCGACTGGTGACTTATACAACTTGCACTGAACAACAATTCTAGCTCCTCCCTTTTCTGCTATAACATCTACCCCTTGGTCGCGGCTAGCCATGGTAACGCGCGCTTCCCAACCGCTACGCCTAAGCTCTTCTGCACAATAGTGCTCAAACTCAGTTGCGGTCATATTGTCATTAAATTCTTGGTGCGGAGGATCGGCAAGCACCTTTAATGAGGTTGCTTGTTCAACACTATCAAACAGGGTGGAGCTAATTTCGCGCGCAATTTGTAAGTCAGACTCACTGAGATCTCTAAACAAGTTTGTGCTGATAAAGTAATCAACCTCCTTTATCCACCTATCATAAACTATATTCCCGTATGGGTCCGGTTGCGCAAGTTGAGCGCGGCGGCGCGCCAGGGCGTCGATATTTCTATCAATTACTTGATTTAACTGCTTTTTTATGCGAGCCTGCGCAGCCAATTTACTATAGTATTTTGATATATTAACAACGAACATAATTACTGCAGACAGCCCGATTATGAAAATAATAATTCCCCAATTATCTTTCACAATGGAGATAATCCCGCCTAAAATTGCAAGAACAACAATCCCGCTGCTCCCATTGTTTTTTCGTGCCATTGAAATAATTCTGCTTTGTGTTGGAATGGTCTCGCGCACTATAACGAGCCGCCGCCCCTTTTACCCATAGGCGCAGTGTCAATGGGCACGCACGGGACGGGGCCGCGCCTGTTCGGCGCGACCCGCTTTTCGCTCAGCGGAACGGGGCCAGCGCCGGGATCGCGGCGATGATCTTGTCGACGTTCTCCTTGCCGATCAGTTCGTCGGCGTGGGAGAAGACTTCGTGGCTGAGCTTCTGCATCTGGCCCATGTCGAGACCGAGGCCGCTGAGCTTGCCGGCCAGCGCCATGACGTCGCCCTTGGCGCCGCCGAGCAGGCTGCCCAGGCCGCCGAGCGCCGCGCCGAGACCTTCGACCGGGGTCGTCGCGGCGACATCGATCGCTTCCTGCGCGCCGGGAATTTTCTTGATGAGATCGGCCACCGGGCCTTCCGGCAGTTCCTTTTGCACGAAGGCCAGCACGTGGCCGACGGCCGCCTCGGCGACCTTTTCGTCAATGCCAACAGCGGCGCAAACGCGTTTGATCAATTCTTCCATTTGAAGTCACTCCCAAGGACGCCGAGCCTGCATCGACCGGCGCGATGTTGTCGCCGGCGCGGCGGGGAAAAGCAAGCGGGGAACGGCGGCGCGGCGGGGAAAATTCGCCGCTTCCGGCTCCGTTTTTCGCGCCAGGCGGCGCGCGCGCGCGTAACATCTTCGCGCTGTTTACTTATCGGCGACGGCCCCGCCCCACAGCCACGCCGCCCCGCGCACGCCGCCGCTGTCGCCGTGGACGTTGCGCGAAACCTTGGTCTCCAGCGCGTCCGAAAAAGCGTAATGCTCGACCAGCGCCTCCAGCCCGTCGTAGATTCGGGCGATGTTGGAGACGCCGCCGCCGAGCACGATCACGTCGGGATCGATCGTATTGACGAGGCCGGCGAGCGCCCGCGCCAGCCGGTCGCGATAGGCCTCCAGACTCGCGAGCGCGTGGGCGTCGCCGGCGTCCGCCCGCGCGGCGATTTCCTCGCCCTTCAGCTCCTCGCCGGCGCGCGCGAAAAACTCGCGGGACAGCGCCTTGCCGCATAAAAAGGTCTCGACGCAGCCGTCGTGGCCGCAAAAGCAGCGGCGGCCCGGATATTCGTCGGCGCGCATCCATGGCAACGGGTTGTGGCCCCACTCGCCGGCGATCTTGTTGTGTCCGGCGATCAGCGCGCCGTCGACGACCAGGCC
>JBAUVQ010000468.1:0-6113 GCA_049583305.1 Methylocystis sp. | reverse complement strand
GTCCGGCCCGAGGCGTTGGCGCGGGCGGGGGGATTTGGCGCCATTCGCGGCGCGCTGATCGACGATTGCGCGCTGGGCGCGCTGATGAAGGCTCAGGGGCCGATCTGGCTCGGTCTGACCGACGCGGCGCATAGTCTGCGGCCCTATCCCGGATTCAAGGACATAGAACGCATGGTGACGCGCTCGGCCTATGCGCAGCTCGGTTATTCGCCGTGGCGGCTCATTGGCGCGATTCTCGGAATGATCGTCGTCTATCTCGCGCCGCCGCTGGTCGCCCTTCTTGGAGAAGCGCCCGCCCGCGACGCCGCGCTGGTCGCTTATTTATTGATGGCGCAGGCCTATATGCCGTCGTTGTGTTTTTACGGACTGTCGCGAGTCCACGCGTTCGCCTTGCCCCTGGTCGCCGCCTGTTATACGTGGTTCACCTTGGAGTCGGCGCGCCAGCATTGGCGAGGGCGCGGCGGCGCCTGGAAGGGCCGCTATCAGGCGCCCGCCGGCGGGGAAATCGAGCGATGAGCGGCGCCAGCACGATCGACATAGCCGACGCGTCCTCGGGCAAGACCCACCGGGACGAGAATTTCCCCGTGGCGTCGGTGCTGATCGCCCCGCGCCACCGGGCGCCGATTCTCGCCTTTTACGATTTCGTCCGCGCGGCCGACGACATCGCCGACCACCCGACCCTCGGTCCCGCGGACAAGCTCGCCCTGCTCGACCGGCTGGAGGCGGCGCTGCTGGGCCAGGGCCCGGACGAACCCGCGGCGGCCCGGCTGCGGACGATCCTGCTGGAACGCGGGCTGTCGCCCCAGCACGCCCGCGATCTCCTGACCGCCTTCCGCCGCGACGTGACGCAGTTGCGCTATAAGGACTGGGGCGATCTCATCGACTATTGCCGCTATTCGGCGATGCCGGTCGGGCGCTTCGTGCTCGACGTGCATGGCGAAAACGCGGACGCAACGTGGGCCGCCAATGACGCGCTCTGCGCGGCGCTGCAAATCATCAATCATCTGCAGGATTGCGGCAAGGATTACCGCGATCTCGACCGCGTCTATCTGCCGCTGGAGACGCTAAACGCGTTTGGCGCCGGCGTGGAGATGCTGGCCCTGCCCAAGGCTCCGGAGCCGCTGCGCGCCGCGCTCAAGGCGCTGGCCGCGCGAACGGGGGAACTCTTGGCGCAATCGCGGCCCTTCGCCGATCGTATCGCGGACACGCGCCTGGCGATGGAAGTCGGCGCGATCCAGAGTCTGGCGGAAATGCTGACCACGCGGCTCGCCGCAGCCGATCCGCTGAGCGAGAAGGTTCACGCCAGCAAGGCGCAATTCCTGTGCTACAGCGCGCTCGGCGCCGGAGCCGCGCTGCTGCGCCGGCTCGGCCGCCGCGAAAAAGCGGGAGGAGCCGCATGAGCGCGACCGAGGACGCGGGCCAAGCGCAAAAGCCCAGCCTGACCGCGAAGAAGAGCTCGTTTTATCTCGCGATGCGCGTGCTGGAGCCGGCGCGCCGCGACGCGATGTTCGCGATCTACGCCTTCTGCCGCGCGGTGGACGACATCGCCGACGAGGAGGGTGATCGCGACGAGCGTCGGCGCCAGCTCATGGAGTGGCGCCACGATCTCGACGAGCTTTACGCCGGACGCATCCGCCTGCGCTGCGCCCAGCTCGCCGAGCCGGTGCGCCGCTATGGGCTCGAGCGCGCCGATTTCGACGCGGTGATCGACGGCATGGAGATGGATGTCGATCAGGAAATTCGCGCGCCCGACTGGGCGACGCTTGACCGCTATTGCGACAACGTAGCGAGCGCGGTGGGGCGGCTCTCCATCCGCGCCTTCGGTCTCGTCGACGAGGCGACGCCGCGAGGGAACTTGCCCGAAGACGCGCGCCTGCTCGCCTATCATTTGGGCCGCGCCTTGCAGCTGACCAATATTTTGCGCGATCTCGACGAGGACGCCGAGCGTGGCCGGCTCTATCTGCCGCGCGAGGCGCTGCTGGCGGCGGGAATTTCCGATTTTTCGCCCAAGGCCGCTCTGGCGCAAGCCGGGCTCGGACAGGCCTGCGAGGAGGTCGCGAAAGTCGCGAGCCAGCATTACCAGGAGGCGGAGCGGCTTTTGGCCGCGAGCCCGGCGCGCGCGGTGAAGGCGCCCGCGCTGATGGCCGCCGCCTATCATTCGATTCTCGATCGTCTTCGCGAAAGGGGATTCGCGCCTCCTCGCGCGAAAGTGCAGGCTTCGAAACTGAAGATCGTGCTGGCGCTGCTGCGTTACGCTTTCGCATGACAGCCATTCGCGCATGACAGCCCCGCATATGAATGGAGTCACGCATATCGTCGGCGCCGGACTCGCCGGGCTGTCCTGCGCGACCAAGCTGGCGCGATCAGGACGCCGCGTCGTGCTTTACGAGGCCGCGCGCATGGCGGGCGGGCGGTGCCGCTCCTATTACGACGCGACGCTCGAACTCACCATCGACAATGGCAATCATCTGCTGCTCTCGGGCAATAGCGCCGCGCGCGAATATCTGGCGCGCATCGGCGCCGGCGACGCGCTGGTCGGGCCGGAGAGCTGCGTGTTCGACTTCATCGATATTCGTGATGGCGCGCGCTGGCGTCTCCAGCCCAACGCCTCGCGGGTCCCGTGGTGGATCTTTCTGGCCTCGCGGCGCGTTCCCGGCACGAGGCCCGCGGATTATCTCGGCGCCGCGAAGCTGCTGTTCGCGAAGCAGGGCGCGACCATCGGCGAGACGATGGACTGCTCGGGCTCGCTTTACGAGCGACTGTGGGGGCCGGTGCTGCTCTCCGCGCTCAACACCGAGCCGCGCGAGGCCAGCGCCACGCTCGCCGGGGCGGTTCTGCGCGAGACTCTGGCCGCCGGCGGCGCGGCTTGCCGGCCGATGGTCGCCAGGGATGGCCTCGGCCCGGCTTTTATCGACCCCGCCCTCAAAACGCTGCAAGCCCTCGGCGTCGTTGTTCGCTTTGGCGCGCGGCTGCGCGGGATTGACTTCGCCGGGGATCGCGCCGCCCGTCTCGACTTCGGCGACGAGGCCGTCCCCCTTGGCGACGCGGACCACCTCGTGCTGGCGGTTCCGCCCTGGACCGCGGCGGAGCTTATTCCCGGTCTTGTCGCGCCCAACGCGTTTCGCGCCATACTCAACGCGCATTTCAGAATCGCGCCGCCCGCGGGGCAGCCGGCGCTGCTCGGCATGGTGGGCTCGCTCAGCGAATGGCTGTTCGCCTTCCACGACCGCCTGTCCGTGACGATCAGCGGCGCCGACCGGTTGATGGACGAGGCCGCCGAGGATCTCGCGACGCGCGTTTGGGCCGAGGTCGCCGCGGTGACGGGCTTGCCGCCGGAATTGCCCCGATGGCGGATCGTCAAGGAGAAGCGCGCGACCTTCGCCGCGACGCCCGATCAAGAGACGCGCCGCCCGGAAGCAAGGACGCAATGGCGTAACTTGCTGCTGGCCGGCGATTGGACGGCGACCGGCCTGCCCGCGACGATCGAAGGATCGATTCGATCCGGCGACAAGGCCGCCGAGCTGCTCTCGCGACAGTAGCGATCCGGCCTGGATCGAACCGGGCGAGGGACTCTCGATTCCTGTGTTTTGTCGCGCGTTGCGAGGCAAGACGGCGCGCGCGTTCGTCGGGGACGTGAATTGGGCAAGCCCAAAAGATGACGCTCGACGCGCGGCGTCATGGCAATGAGACTTCGCCGCTAAACTTTGTCCCATCGAGATAAACCAGCCCCTCGAACACAGCGTCGTCGAAGAGCGCCGGCCCCGCGAATCGCGCGTCGGCCAATAGCGCCGTTCCCCGGACTTTCGCGCCGCGAAAATCGGCGAGGCCGCCGAATTGGGCGTTGGAAAAATCGGCGTGTCCGTTCATTTGCGGCTCGAACTCGGCGGGTGAGAAACGGCATCGCTCGAAGCAGGCCTCGCCCATGAAATGCGTATCGCCGAACGAGCCTTCCGAGAGAAATTCGGCTTGCGAGAAATCCGCGAGCGCGTCAAATCTGGCATAGTTGAAACAGGCGCCCCTGATCGCGCGCGCGCCGGCGAAACGCGCGCCAAGCGGAAATTTCGCGGCGACGAAACTGGCGAAGCCGGGGAACACAAAGCCGCCGAAATCGGGCCTCTCGGCAAATTCATGGTAGCTGAAGTCGGCCGCGTTATCGATGTGCCAGCGCTGCGCATGCGGGTTGGTGAAATTCACGTCGCCTTGATGGGTTTTCCATTGCCAAAGGCCCGCTTCGACGAGCCGGCGCAATTCTTCCAGCCTCTCCTTCGCCCATGCGTTCCAGGCGCTTCGACCGCTTGCATAAAGCGCCAGGGATGCTTCCGTGTTCATGGTCTTTCCTCCCGTCGTCCACGCGAACTGGCGATGATCGCGGATCGGGGAGATGTTGCGCCGAGTTTTTCCGCGCGGATGTGTTTGGGCGCACGTGTTGCGTCAAGGCGCGTCGCGCGCGGGGAGAGAGAGCACCCCCCTTCACTTCACTTCCCGCACCGCCCCCTTCGCCGCGCTGGTCGTCATCGACGCATAGGCTCGCAGCGCCTTCGACACTTTTCGCGTCCGCGCCGCGGGGACGAAACCCTTGGCCTGTTGCGCCGCGCGGCGGGCCGAAATCTCCGCCTCGCTCACCGCAAGAGTCATGCTTCGCGCGGGGATGTCGATCTCGATGCTGTCCCCATTCCGCACCAGCGCGATCAGCCCGCCTTCCGCCGCTTCCGGCGAGACATGGCCGATGGAGAGGCCCGAGGTGCCCCCCGAAAAGCGTCCGTCGGTGATCAGCGCGCACACCTTGCCGAGGCCCTTCGATTTCAGATAGCTGGTCGGATAGAGCATCTCCTGCATGCCCGGGCCCCCGCGCGGTCCCTCGTAGCGAATCACCACCACGTCGCCGGCGACGACCTCTCCGGTCAAAATACCGGACACGGCGGCGTCCTGGCTCTCATAGACGCGGGCGGGGCCGGAAAATTTGAGGATGCTGGCGTCGACGCCGGCGGTCTTCACGATAGAGCCTTCCAGCGCCAGATTGCCGGTCAGCACGGCGAGGCCGCCGTCCTTGGAGAAAGCGTGCGCGGCGTCGCGGATGGCGCCGTTTTCGCGGTCGTCGTCCAGCGATTCGTAGCGGCGCTCCTGGCTGAACGCGATTTGCGTCGGCACGCCGCCGGGCGCCGCGCGGAAGAATTTTTTCGCCGTCTCGCTGGACGTGACGCCAATGTCCCAGCGGGCGATGGCGTCCTTGAGGCTCGGGCTATGCACGGTCGGCAGATCGCCATGCACCAACCCGGCCCGATGGAGTTCGCCGAGAATGGAGATGATGCCGCCGGCGCGATGCACGTCCTCGAGATGCACGTCGGGCCGCGACGGCGCGACCTTGCACAGCACGGGCACGCGGCGCGACAGCCGGTCGATGTCGGCCATGGTGAAGGGCACTTCCGCCTCGTATGCGGCGGCGAGAATATGCAACACGGTGTTGGTCGAGCCGCCCATGGCGATGTCGAGCGTCATCGCGTTCTCGAAAGCTTCGAACGTCGCGATGGAGCGCGGCAGCGCGGTGGCGTCGTCCTGCTCGTACCAGCGCCGCGCGAGGTCGACGATCGTGTGGCCAGCCTCGACGAACAGCCGCTCGCGATCCTTATGCGTCGCCAGCGCGGTGCCATTGCCGGGCAGCGCGAGTCCCAGCGCCTCGGCCAGGCAGTTCATGGAATTGGCCGTGAACATGCCGGAGCAGGAACCGCAGGTCGGACAGGCCGAGCGCTCGATCGCCGCGACATCGGCGTCGGAGACCTTGTCGTCGCCGGCCGCGACCATCGCGTCGACGAGGTCGAGCGCCTGTTCCTTGCCGCCCAGCACGACCTTGCCAGCCTCCATCGGCCCACCGGAAACGAAGATCGCGGGGATGTTCAGCCGCAGCGCGGCCATCAACATGCCCGGCGTGATCTTGTCGCAATTGGAGATGCAGACGATGGCGTCGGCGCAATGGGCGTTGACCATATACTCGACGCTGTCGGCGATGATTTCGCGCGAGGGCAGCGAATAGAGCATGCCGTCATGGCCCATCGCTATGCCGTCGTCGATGGCGATGGTGTCGAATTCCTTGGCGACGCCGCCGGCCTTTTCGATCT
>JBAUVQ010000467.1:0-2035 GCA_049583305.1 Methylocystis sp. | reverse complement strand
GGCCCAGGCTCCTCCAACGCGCCGGCCTGGTCCCAAAGGCCGGTCATCCAGCTCAGCGCCGACGCCCGCACCCCGATCGCGAACGCCTTCGCGCGGCGCGGCGCGGCGAAAACCCCGCGGCAGTGGTCGCATTCGCCGCAAGGAAAACTGTCCTCGCCGAACTCCGCCAGCAGCGCCTTGGTTCGGCAGCCCGGCGCGACGCAGAGCCGCGCCATCGCCCGTCGTCGCATGAATTCCGCGAGGGCGACCGGATCGTTGGCGAGCGCTCCCGGCGGCCGCCAGCGGCGCGCGAGTTCGCGCCGATCGAACAGCAGCAGCGTGTTGGCTGGCAAACCGTCGCGGCCGGCGCGGCCGATCTCCTGATAATAGCCCTCGACGGAATCGGGTGGATCGGCGTGCGCGACGAAGCGCACGTCGGGCTTGTCGACGCCCATGCCGAAGGCGATGGTCGCGACCATGACGACGCCCGCGCGCTTGAAAAACGCGTCCTGATGCGCCGAGCGCTGCTCGCCGTCGAGCCCGGCGTGATAGGCCAGCGCGTCGAAGCCGAGGTTGCGAAGATCGCGCGCCAGCTCATCCGCGCGCCGGCGGGAGTTGCAATAAACGATTCCGCTCGATCCGGCGTGACGCCGCGCGAGATCGGCGAGCTGGCGCAGCCCGTCGCTCCGCTCGCGAAAGGCGAGGCGCAAATTCTTGCGCGCGAAGGAGCGCAGGAAGACTTGCGGCGGACGCGAAAACAGGAGCGACGCGATGTCGTCGCGCGTGCGCGGGCCGGCGCTGGCCGTCACGGCCAGAACCGGCGGATTGCCCAGGCCGCGCGCCATCTCGCCGAGCCGACCGTATTCGGGCCGAAAATCGTGGCCCCAATAGGAAATGCAATGCGCCTCGTCCACCGCGAGCAGCGCGACGCGCGCCTTGCGCAGCAGATCGAGCGTCCCCGCTTGCGCCAGCCCTTCCGGGGCGACGTACAACAGCTTTACGCGGCCGGAGGCCACGCCGTCGCGGGCGGCGAGCATTTCGAGATCGTCCTCGCCCGAATGCAGCGCGGCGGCCGGCAGGCCCAGCGCTTCGAGCGCGCGAAGCTGGTCGCGCATCAGCGCGATCAGCGGCGACACCACCACCACCAGCCCGATCCGCAGCATCGCCGGCAACTGATAAAGCAGCGACTTTCCCGAACCCGTGGGCATCACCGCCAACACGTCGCGCCCGGCCAGCACGGCCTCCAGCGCCTCGGCCTGTCCGGGCAGAAACTCGGAAAAGCCAAATTTCTCGCGCAAAACCAGTCGCGCCTCGGCTAGGTTCGGCGTTGGCAAGGTCAAGGAAGCCATCCCTTGGCCCCGGCCCAAACTCCTGTAGGCCGGGGCGCGCGAACACTGGCGACACGAAGAAGCGAGGCGGCGATGCTGGAGACCATTCTGCTCACCTCGACATGCGTCCGGACCTTTATCGGACAGGCGGCGCTCACCAACGCGAGCGGCTTTTTCTTCGAACGCGACGGGCGCCTCTATCTGGCGACCAGCCGGCATGTGCTGGTCAACGCGCCGACCGGGCACTTTCCCGACCGGATCGAAATCGAACTGCATATTGACCCGGAAAATATCGCGAAATCCACCGGCTTCTCGATCCCGCTATATCGGGACGGCGCGCCCTTGTGGCGGCAGGGGCTCGACGGGGCCGGCGCGATCGACGTGGCGGTCATCGAGATCGATCGCGCCGCCCTGCCCCAACCCACGATGTTGCGCGCCTTCGCGCCGGAAAACCTCGCGCAACCCGGAGAGGGCGTCGAGATTGGCGCGCCGGTGCTGGTGATCGGCTTTCCGCTCGGCTTCCACGACACGCTGCATCATCTGCCGGTGGCGCGCGGGGCGGTGATCGCCTCGTCCTTCGGGCTGCGATTCGAGGGCCAGGGCTATTTCCTCACCGACGCGCGCACGCATCGCGGCGCCAGCGGCGCGCCGGTGGTGATGCGGATCGGCGCCGACGAAGCGGGCCATCTGCCGACGGTCGCCAATTGGCGGCTGCTCGGGGTGCATTC
>JBAUVQ010000466.1:0-4612 GCA_049583305.1 Methylocystis sp. | reverse complement strand
TGCGCGCCACCGGGTCGAATGGACGGACCCGGAGCAGCCGACTGTTTGGCTCGTCGTGCATCTGGCTGGATAAAAGGGGGATCAACCCAGGCCGGACTCTAATCCTTCGTGAAGGAACCTTGCAGGGGCGGATCCACCGAAACCCGAAGACCGCTCACTGGACGACGCGTGGCGCCTGGAAGGGATCGCGAGTGCGTGGCGTATTATGAGACCGCGAGATAGTATCGGTTTCTCGACGCTTTTAGATCTTGGCCGCGAATACACTGTTCGGGGACTTCGGAGGGATTCATGCGAATCGGCGTGCCCAAGGAAATCAAGGACAATGAATTTCGAGTAGGCCTCATACCTTCCTCGGCGGCGGAACTCGTCCAACATGGCCACTACGTTCTCGTCGAATGCGGCGCGGGAATTGGCGCGGGAATAGCCGACGTCGCCTATCGCGAAGCGGGCGCGATGCTGTGTGACGGGCCGGATTTGATTTTTGAAACCGCCGAACTCATCGTCAAGGTCAAAGAGCCGCAGCCGCAAGAGCGCTCGAAGCTTCGCCCAGGCCAAGTCCTCCTCACCTTTTTTCACCTGGCGCCGGATGCGCGGCAAACACGGGATTTGATGCAATCCGGGGCGCATTGCATCGCCTATGAAACGGTGACGTCGGCGTCGGGCGGCCTGCCGCTGCTGACGCCCATGTCGGAGGTCGCGGGCCGGCTAGCCCCGCAAGTCGGCGCTCACTGTTTGGAGAAACCGGCCGGCGGTCGCGGCATCCTGCTTGCCGGCGTGCCCGGAGTGCCCGCGGCGGAGGTCGTCATTTTGGGCGCCGGCGTCGTCGGAACTCATGCGGCGGCGATCGCGCTGGGCATGGGCGCTAACGTCATCGTGGTGGACCGTAGTCCAGACGCCCTGCGCAAGATCGATCTGCGGTTTGGCAGCGCGGCGCGCACCATTTTTTCCTCCCGTCCGGCCATCGCCGAATTGATGAAGCGCGCCGATCTCCTGATCGGCGGGGTCCTCGTGCCGGGCGCGAAGGCGCCCAAGATCATCAGTCGCGAGATGCTCGGCGTCATGAAACCGGGTAGCGTCATCGTCGACGTGGCGATCGACCAGGGCGGCTGCTGCGAAACTTCGAACCCGACCAAACATTCCGACCCAACCTATGTCGTCGATGGAATCGTGCATTATTGCGTGACCAACATGCCCGGCGCCGTGCCGCGCACATCGACGTTCGCCCTCAACAACGCGACCCTTCCGTTCGTTCTCGCCATCGCCGACAAAGGTTGGCGCGAGGCGTTGCGAAGCGACGCGCATTTGCGCGCCGGGTTGAACATCTCGGATGGAACGATCACATATGCGCCAGTCGGCAAGGCGCATGGCCTTCCAGTCACGCCGGTTGAAGAAGTGCTGGGGCTCTGACGCGCGGCGGCGATTGGATTTGGCGTCGGCGGAGAACGATCGGACCAGGAGGCAAGTCATGCGACTGATGTCGACAGCCTTTTCGGATGGCGCGGCCATTCCGCGCCGCTTCACCTGCGACGGCAAAGACGTTTCGCCGGCGTTGCAATGGTCCGCGGCGCCCGTGCAAGCCGTGAGTTTTGTGTTGCTCTGTGACGACCCCGATGCGCCGGCGGGCGTCTGGCGGCATTGGGCCGTTTACGACATTCCCGGCGACCAAACAGCGTTGGCGGAAGGCGCGGGGCGGCCCCAGAATGTGCAAGACTTCAAGCAAGCCAGCAACGATTTCGGCCGATTGGGTTACGGCGGGCCATGTCCGCCGCGTCGGCACGGACCGCATCATTACCATTTTCGCTTGCTCGCGCTCTCTCAACCCAAGCTGCCCATCCGGAGCAAAGACCCGTCCTGCGAGGAGGTGGAACGAGAGGCCCGCGAATATGCGTTGGACGAGGCGGTCCTCGTCGGCGTCTACGGGCGTTAATCGAATATCTCAAAAGTCGCCTTGCGACGATCCATGCTTGGACAAGGAGATCTATGCCGAGTTGCGCCGGCGAAGATCGAGATCCGCCGAAAAAACTGGCGCGGCCCATCGCCTGTTCCGAAGATGAGAACGAATCCCCGCGAGAATTGCAAGAAGAGCCGGTGGAGATCGAACGCGAGGTTCCCGCGACGGAGAATACGTCGGTCGAATGCGGGGTATCCTCGCGGGGCGATCAATCGCCAGAAGCGCTGCTTTTCAAGGGCGCTCCGTCCCCTCTGGGCGGTGGAGGCAAGCGCTCACCGCGGTCCGTATCGGCGCGAGATCGTCCTCGCCAAAGGTTTCCTTGTCGAGCAGGCGCGCCGCGGAGTCCTTGTGCGGCGTCGCGCAGCTCCGCAATATGGCGGAAGCGCGATCGAAGGCTTGCCTGATGAGATCGCGTATGGCCTTGTCGATTTTCGCGCTCGTCTCCTCGCTCGTTTCCGATTGTTGCGGGCCAAGCCCTGGCAAATCGAGATAGCGCGGACGCTCCGAGACAAAGGACGCCTGTCCGATCGCCGGCTCCATGCCGTATCGAGTGACCATGGCGCGCGCCAATTCCGTCGCGCGCTGGAGATCGTCGGCGGCGCCCGTGGTGGCCTCGTTAAAAACCACCATTTCCGCCGCCCGCCCGCCAAGCAACACCGTCATACGATCGAGCAATTCCGCTCTCGTCATCAAATAGCGGTCCTCGGTCGGCATTTGCATCGTGTAGCCCAGCGCGCCCATTCCGCGTGGGATTATCGACACTTTCTTGATCGGATCGGCGCTCGGCAAGGCCATGGCGACGATCGCATGGCCCATCTCGTGAAACGCGACGATGCGGCGCTCACGCGGATTGAGCAGGCGTTTGCGCTTTTCCGGGCCGGCGACGACACGCTCGATCGCGGCGGTGAAATCGTCGAGCGAAACGGATTGCGCCTGGCGCCGCGTCGCCAGCATCGCCGCCTCGTTGACGAGATTGGCGAGATCGGCCCCGGTGAAGCCCGGCGTCAGCGCGGCGATCGCCGCGGGATCGATGTCCGCCGCGAGTTTGATTTTCTTCAAATGCACCTGGAGAATCGCGACGCGGCCAATCTTGTCGGGCCGATCGACCGAAATCTGGCGGTCGAACCGCCCGGCGCGGAGCAGCGCCGGATCGAGCACCTCCGGGCGGTTGGTCGCGGCCAGCAACACGACGCCGGTGGTCGGATCGAAACCGTCGAGCTCGCTGAGGAGCTGGTTGAGCGTTTGCTCCTTTTCGTCGTGCCCGCCGCTCAGGCCGGAAATGCCGCGGGCGCGGCCCAGCGCGTCGAGTTCGTCGATGAAAATGATGCAGGGCGCGCTGGCGCGGGCCTGCATGAAAAGGTCGCGCACCCGCGCCGCGCCGACGCCAACGAACATTTCGACGAATTCCGAACCGTTGATCGAAAAAAACGGCACGCCGGCTTCCCCGGCGACCGCGCGCGCGAGCAGCGTCTTGCCGGCGCCCGGCGGCCCGACGAGCAGAATGCCCTTTGGAATGCGCGCGCCAAGGCGGCCATGAGTCGTGGGGTCTTTCAGGAACGCGACGATTTCCTGAAGCTCTTCCTTCGCCTCATCGACGCCGGCCACGTCGGCGAAGCCCGTCTTGATGTCGGTCTCGACAAACGCCTTGGCCCCGCTCCGCCCAACCGACATCAGCGGGCCCAGGCCTTGTCCCATCCGTCGCGCCAACAGGCTCCAAAGAAAAAAGAAAAGAGCGATCGGCACGATCCAGGAAAGTAGCGTGGAAATCCAGGTGTTTTCGACAATGCCGGAATATTTGACCTTGGCCGCCTCCAGTTCTTCGGCGATGTTGGGATCGACGCGCACCGCGAGCAGTTCCTTGCGGCCATCCGGCAAGGGCTGTTTCAGCGTTGCGCGAACCGCTTGTTGACCGACCTCGACCTCGGCGATCTTGTCGTCTCGGAGGAGGCTCGAAAATTCGCTGTAGGGAACGACATCGGTCTCCTGATAGGTGGACCAGAGCTGTTGGAAAAGCAGGATGGCGATCAGCGCAAAAAGCAAATAACCGACGTCAAAATGCCAAGGACGCTCTGGGGCCGGCTTTTCCATGTTGGACACCTCATTCCGCGATATATGCTCCACCGCGCCGCCAGCGAATGCCAACGCAACTGTCCCCTATAAGAGAGTAGACGAAGCTGACCGACTGGCAACACAGAAACTGCATCAATCGGCCGAACCGCCCGAGGCCGACGTGTCAACCTGACAAAAATCGAGGCCAGAAATGACGAAAGACTCGCCCCTGACCAAGGTCTACCGGTTGCTGGAGCCCGGGCCGGTCGTATTGTTGACGACCGCGCGCAACGGACGCGCCAACGTCATGACCATGTCCTAGCAAATGATGGTGAAGTTCGAGCCTCCGTTTGTGGCCTGCGTGGTCAGTCCAAGAGATTTCAGCTGGCGTGTTTTCGAACGAAGTGGGAACCGGTTCGCGTGAAGAAAACACGATAAAGCAGGGAACTTAGAATGTTTCCGCTTTAACTTGAAACGAAAGCACTCTAGTCGCCCGTGAAGAATTCGTAAGCGCCTGACATATTGGACTCTTCGTCGTCGACGAAGTAACCGTTTTCGCCGGTTTGTCCTGTGTTTGGCGTGGTTTTCTTGCGAATTGACCCTGCGGCCGCG
>JBAUVQ010000465.1:0-1870 GCA_049583305.1 Methylocystis sp. | reverse complement strand
TCGCCCCCTCCCTAGCCCTCCCCCGCTTCGCGGGAGAGGGAATCCGCCTCTACGGCGTGAGTCGCGGCCTCGATGAAGGGCCGAATCCATCCCCTCTCCCGCGAAGCGGGGGAGGGCTAGGGAGGGGGCTCTCATGAACAGGCAAGCCCTCCTTATCCGCCGCGCGCGCGCCATGCGCCGCGAGATGACCAACGCCGAGCGCAAGCTCTGGGCGGCGTTGCGCGGTCATCGCCTTGAGGGATTGCAGTTTCGCCGGCAGCAGCCCTGTGGTCCGTGGATCGCGGATTTTCTGTGCCACGCCGCGCGGCTGGTTGTCGAGGTCGACGGCGCGACGCATTCGACGCCGGAGGAACTCGCCCGCGACCTCAGGCGCGACGCGTGGTTCGCGGAAAGTGGCTTCGCGGTTCTGCGCGTGAGCAACGCCGAGGTTTACGGCGAGTTCGACGGGGTGGTGGAGACTGTCCGGATTCGGGCGGTTGAGAGGATTGCCCCACCCCGACCCTCTCCCGCTAAAGCGGGAGAGGGGGAGGTATCGCGCATCATCAAGTCCCGGGCTCACGTCGCGGCCCCGCCCGCTGGTTAACGGCTTCCCTTGCGCTGTTCACCATTAATCGCCATTTCACGGGAAAAACCATGTGGTCGGATGGACCGCGGGGCGGCGAGCGATTAAGTTCCCGTTAACCGAGAGCGGCGCCGGGGCGATTCTTGAAAATCGCCTCGCGCGGGCTTGAAGCGGCGTGGTCCATGCGTAAAAAAGGCAAGCGAGTCCAAGATGTTCGAGGACGAGCGTAACTCCACGGCGGCGCTGATCGCCGGCGATCCGACCTTCATTTCGCTGGAGGCGTCGGGCGCGCCCATTTTGGCCGTGATGGGGACGCCGCCGCATGTCGTTTACGCCAACGCCGCGGCGACCGCGGTGTTCGGCGCCGACCCCGCCGCGCATCTGTTCCTGGAGGACGCGCCCGAGGGACGCGGACTCGCCGCCGCGCTCGACCGGCTAAACGGCGGCGCGCCGCGACTGGAGCGGCTGGCGGTCGATTTTGGCGCGGGCGTCCACACCATCACCATTCTGTGCCGCCGCCTGTTCGAGAGCGACGACGCGCCCTGTTTCGTCATCGCGGCGCTCGGCCTGCGCGGCGAAAAGGTTTTGCCGCGGGCGCCCGAACCGGAGGTCCCCGCCCCGATCGCTCCACCCGACGACCGCGCCGAGACGACGGAGCCGACGCTCGCCGCGAGCCTCGCCGAACTCCTCGCCGAGCGTCACGGCGGCTTCGAGCCGCGCTTCCTGTGGAAGACCGACGCCGCCGGCCGCTTCGTCGACGTGACGCATGTGCTCGGCGATGTCGTCGGCGCGAAATACGCCGACCTCTTGGGGCGCGGCGTCGACGAATCCACGCGGGCGATGGGGATTGGACCCGCCTTCGCGTCCGCCCTCGCGACGCGTAAATCCTGGAGCGGCGTCGAGATCGACTGGCCGGTGGAGCAGCCGGCCTGCCACGTTCCGACCACGCTCGGCGGGCTGCCGATCCACGACGCCCGCGGCGACTTCCAGGGTTTTAGGGGCTTTGGCGTGCTGCGCCTGTCGCGGGCGACGCCGGCGGGCGAGGCGAGAGTGGAGACTCCGGCGAGGGTTGAGACTCCGCCCGAACCCGCGCCTCCCGAAATTAAGCCCGAGCGACGCGCGCCGGCGCCGGAGCCGGAATTCTCCCGCGACAATGTCGTGGCGCTGCGGCCGACGCCCGCGCCAGAGCCGACGAACGCGCAAGCGCCGGCCAGCGCGCTGACGCTGGTGGAGCAGAACGCGTTCGAGGAAATCGCCCGCGCGCTCGGCGAGGGCGCGGAGCCGAACGGCGCCCGCGACCTCATCGAC
>JBAUVQ010000464.1:0-4394 GCA_049583305.1 Methylocystis sp. | reverse complement strand
GTTGATATACCGCGCCCATGACGAACCGTCGCGCGAAAAGCTTTCAGCGCTGTCGGAGTTTCTCGCCACGATCGGCGTGAAATTCGCGAAGGGTCAGACAGTGCGCGCCTCCAATTTCAACGCCATTCTGGCGCGGGTGAAGGGGCTGGAGCAGGAGCATCTCGTCAACGAAATCGTATTGCGCACGCAGGCGCAGGCCGAATACACACATGAAAATTACGGCCATTTTGGCTTGAATCTGCGCCGCTACGCGCATTTCACCTCGCCGATCCGCCGCTACGCCGATCTCATCGTGCATCGGGCGCTGATCGCCGCGCTCAAACTCGGGCCCGGCGGGATGCCAGACATCGCGGCGGGCGAACTGGCCGAAATCGCGGCGCGCATCTCCGCCGCCGAGCGTCGCGCCATGGCCGCCGAGCGCGAAACCGTCGACCGCCTGATCGCCGCGCATCTCGCCGACAAGATCGGCGCGTGCTTTTCGGCGCGCATCTCCGGCGTCACGCGGTCGGGTCTCTTCGTGCGGTTGCTAGACACCGGCGCCGACGGCTTCGTGCCCGCCGCAACGCTTGGTCATGACTATTTCGCCTATGACGAGGCCGCGCATTCCCTCTCGTCCAAGCGCTTGGGGCAAAGCTATCGCCTTGCCGACGTGATCGAGGTTCGACTGGTGGAAGCCGCGCCCATCGCCGGGGCGCTGCGTTTCGAGATCGCGGTGGGCGCGAGCGACGGGCGGCCGGGGAGGCCAAACGCACGTGCGAAACCGGCGGCTCGCGGCCCGAAACGCCTGCGGCGGGCGCGATGACGCCATAAAGGGAGCGGAGTGAATTCGAGCTTTGGCGGAGTCGGGGCCGAAGGCCGCGTGGCGCCGCCGCATCTCCCAGTTTTCCGGAAAAGCGGTGCGCTGTTGTCGCGAATTTCCGCTTAGACGTTTCGTTTGGCCGAAAAATGCGCTAGGCGTCATTGCGCCATGGAGCGAAAAGACAGCCTCCGCGGGCTGGAGCGGGCGAGCGCGATTCGGCCGTCTCTGGAAAACTCTAGTGTTCCCGACGCGGCGCCTGGCCCCGCTTCGCGGGATGTGAAGCGCGTGACGACTATACGGGAGGCCTTGGAATGCCGTCTTATCTCGATCTAGCAGTGCTCGCCATCGTGCTGATTTCCGCGATGCTGGCCTTGCTGCGAGGATTTACGCGCGAAGTGCTGGCGATTCTCTCCTGGGTCGCGGCCGGCGCCGCCGCTTATTATATGCATCCACTCGCGCTCCCCTATATCCGTCCGCATGTTCCCAAGGAAAATATCGCGCAGGGCGTCGCCATCGCTAGCGTCTTCTTCTTGGCCCTGATCGTCGTTTCGATCTTCACGGTGAAGGTGTCGGATCTGATTTTGGATTCCAAGATCGGCGCGCTGGACCGCACGCTCGGCTTCATTTTCGGCGCGGTGCGCGGGTTGCTGCTCGCGATCGTCGCTTTTGTTTTCTATAGCTGGCTCGCGCCGGAGCAGAACCAGCCGGAATGGGTCAAAAACGCGCGCATGAAACCGATCCTCGAAGCCGGCGGCGAAAAGCTGCGCGATTTGGTTCCGCAGGACGTCGACGCCCTCATCGCGAGCTTGAAACCCAAAAAAGCCGCGCCCGCCAATGAAGAGCCGCCGGCCGAAACCGATAACGAGAACGACAAGGCGAACGACTCCGTGGACAAGAAGACCGAGGCGTCGCCGCAAGGCGGGACTTCCGCGCCCGTCAGCGCGGCCAAGTCCGCCGATCAGGATCGATTGAACTCGCTGCTTTCGGGCTCAAAACCGGCGAACAAGGCGCGATGACGGCTCAGCCGCGCGAACGCCATGCAATGAGAGGACCCTTGCGATGAAACGCCCGCCCGCGACCCAGGTCGATCCGCGGCATTCGCAATCCTCGGTCGACGCCGACGAAGATCGCCTGCGCGAGTATTGCGGGGTCTTCGGCATTTTTGGTCACCCCGACGCCGCCGTTTGCACCGCGCTCGGGTTGCATGCGCTTCAACATCGCGGACAGGAAGCGGCGGGCATCGTTTCTTTCGACGGCGGCCGTTTTCACGCCGAACGGCGCCTTGGCCTCGTTGGAGACCATTTCTCCAAGGAAAGCACGATCAAGCGCCTGCCGGGCGCGTCGGCGGTCGGCCATGTGCGCTACGCGACGACGGGCGAAACCATTCTGCGCAACGTGCAGCCGCTGTTCGCCGAGTTGAATTCGGGCGGCTTCGCCATGGGTCACAACGGAAATCTGACCAACGCGCAGACGCTCCGCCGCGAACTCATCGACGAGGGCGCGATCTTTCAATCGACGTCCGACACGGAAGTCATTCTGCATCTCCTCGCCCGAAGCCGGAAACCTAAGCTGGTGGAGCGCTTCATCGAGGCGCTGAAACAAATCGAAGGCGCTTATGCGCTCGTCGCCTTGACCAACCTCAAACTGATCGGCGCGCGCGACCCACTGGGCATTCGGCCATTGGTCATCGGCGAGCTCGAGGGCAGATATATTCTCGCCTCGGAGACCTGCGCCCTGGATATTTTAGGGGCGCGCTTCGTGCGCGATGTCGAGAATGGCGAGATCGTTGTGATCTCGGACGAGGGCATCGAAAGCATCAAGCCCTTTCCCAAACAGGCGATGCGCCCATGCATCTTCGAATATATTTATTTCGCGCGCCCCGACTCGGTGGTGCATGGTCGCCCTGTCTACGAAGTGCGCAAGGCGATGGGCGCGCAACTGGCGCGTGAACGCAAGATCGAAGCCGACGTCGTGGTCCCGGTGCCGGACTCCGGGGTGCCGGCGGCGCTGGGTTATTCGCGCGAGGCGGGAATTCCTTTCGAACTCGGCATCATCCGCAATCATTATGTTGGCAGAACCTTCATTCAGCCGACGCAATCGGTGCGCGAGATTGGCGTGCGTCTCAAGCACAGCGCCAACCGCTCGGTCGTGGCGGGTAAGCGGGTCATCCTGATTGACGACTCCATCGTGCGCGGCACCACTTCGGTCAAAATCGTGCAAATGATGCGGGACGCCGGCGCCACGGAAGTTCACTTCCTGATCTCGTCGCCGCCGATCACTAATCCCGATTATTACGGCATCGACACGCCACAAAGGGACAAGCTGCTCGCCGCCACGCACAGCCTGGCGGAAATGCGCGCCTGGATCGGCTGCGACTCGCTGGAGTTTCTGTCGATCGACGGCATTTATCGCGCGATGGGCGAACCCGGTCGCAACAACAGGCAGCCGCAGTTCACCGACCACTGCTTCACCGGCGACTATCCGACAGCCCTTACCGACCTTGGGGCGGAGAACCGCGCGCAGCTGTCGCTGCTGGCGGAGGCGAGCTGAAATCGATTAGCCGCGGCGGGTCGCGACATCCGGCGCGGCCCGTCAAAACCGCTCTCCCGATTATTGGATTTAGCGACGCATGATCTCCCCAACCACCCGCATCGCGCTCGTCACCGGGGCCTCGCGGGGGATTGGGCGCGCGGTCGCGCTCGCCCTCGCGCGCCTGGGAGCCCATGTCATCGCGCTGGCCCGCACGCAGGGCGGGTTGGACGAACTCGATGACGAAATTAGCGTGACGGGCGGCCAGGCGACTCTCGTCCCTTGCGACCTCTCCGACTTCGAAGCGCTCGATCGGCTCGGCGCCGCTTTGTTCGAGCGCTTCGGCCGGCTCGACGTTCTCGTCGGCAACGGCGGCATTCTGGGGCCGCTCACGCCGCTGGCCCATGCTGATCCAAAGGATTGGAACAAGGTCATGGCGGTCAATGCGACCGCCAACTGGCGGTTGATCCGCTCACTGGATCCGCTGCTGCGAGCCTCGAGCGCCGGACGGGCGCTATTCATCACCTCGGGCGTCGCCCATCGCGCGCGAATGAAGCCCTACTGGGGTCCCTACGCCGTCTCGAAGGCCGCATTGGAAGCGATCGCCCGCACCTACGCGGCGGAAACCGAAAACACAAGTTCCATCAAAGTGATGCTCGCCAATCCCGGTCCGCTTCGAACCCGCATGCGCGCCCTGGCGATGCCCGGCGAAGACCCGGCGACATTGAGAACGCCGGAGGAATTCGCGCCCAAGGCCGTTGCCTTCTGCGTGCCGGAGTGGCGGGAGAGCGGCAGGCTTTACGATTTCCCGACCGACCGCGTGCTGGACTTCGCGGCGCCCGTCTAGAGCGTGATGACTTTATGCGGAAGCGTACCCTGAGTTCTGGAAGTATCTGGCGCATTCGTCGGGTTTGAATGCGTCGAGGAGGGCTCCGGCAGGTCTCCAAGTCGTTTCGACGGAGCGCTCCGCGGCCTTGCGCATCATGTGTTTGAGCTTGGCGAAGACCTGTTCGATGGGGTTGAGATCGGGGCTGTAGGGCGGCGGGAAGATGAGCCTCGCGCCGGC
>JBAUVQ010000463.1:0-1957 GCA_049583305.1 Methylocystis sp. | reverse complement strand
TCGACATTGGGCCGCTGGCGCAGCCGCTCCTGCAAGACGCGCTCGGAGCGCAGCGTATCGCGTCGATGCACCAGCGTCACATGGGCGGCGATGTTGGAGAGATAGAGCGCTTCCTCGACCGCCGTATTGCCGCCGCCGACGACGATCACTCGCTTGTTTCGAAAGAAGAATCCGTCGCAGGTGGCGCAGGCGGAGACGCCAAAACCCATGAATTCCTCTTCGCTCGGCAGGCCCAGCCATCTGGCCTTGGCGCCGGTCGCGACGATCAGCGCGTCGCAAGTATAAAGCTGCCCCGAGTCGCCCAAAAGCTCGAACGGACGGCGCCCGAGCCGCGCCTCGACGATATGATCCGAAACGAGTTTCGCGCCGACATGCTCGGCCTGGGCGCGCATCTGCTCCATGAGCCAGGGGCCCTGAATCGGCTCGGCGAAGCCCGGGTAGTTCTCGACATCGGTGGTGATCATCAGCTGGCCGCCCTGGTCGAAGCCGGCGATCAGCACGGGTTCGAGCATGGCGCGCGCGGCATAGATCGCCGCCGTATAGCCGGCGGGGCCGGAGCCCAAAACGATGACGCGGGAATGGCTCGGGGCGGCGGCTGAGGGCATCGGGTTCGTTTCTCGCGGGGCCAGGGGGCGGGCTTTGGCGCAATCTAGTCATTATCGGCCGCGCCGCAATCGTCTTGTCGCGGGGCGGGCGGAGAATCGCGGCGCGGCGGAAATCGAGTGGCGGGCAGCAACAGCGTCGCGTTCGCCAAGCTTTTCATTGGCCCGCTCGACAATGAGTGTGTGTCGCGGCTTGAATATATGTCGTGCGACGATATATTTTTTTCATGGGCTGGGCTCCAGAGGGGAGTTAATGATGGACAATTCCCGCAAGTGGACGATCGCGGCTTTGCTGGCGCTCATCGTCGCAATCTTGGCAGGCGTGTTCGCGTTCACGGGATGGGCGGGATACGTGTATTCCGCGCGCTACCTCTTCCTGATCGCGGCGGTCGTCTTCATTCTCGCCGTCGGCGGCAGTGTTCTGCGGCGCGAGAGAATGTGACGGCTTGAATTTTCGCCAAGGGCCCCCTCACGGTTTCCTTACTTAACCGTGAGGGGTGTGGTGAAGGTTCGTTTTCGCCGAGCGGTGGCGCGAGGGCCGGTCTTCAAGTCGACGCCGAGCGCTCGCCTCCTTAGATCGTCACCCGCGCCCCAAGCTCCACCACGCGATCCGAGGGGATCGAGAAGAAGTCCGTGGCATTGGCCGATTGCTTGGTCAGCGCGACATAGAGCTTGTCTTGCCACGCCGGCATTTCCGAGGTCGGGCTTTCCTTGATCGAGCGCCTGCCTAAAAAGAACGACGTGGTCATGATGTCGTATTTCAGGCCGGCCTTGCGCATCGCCGCGAGCGCGGCTGGCACGCGGGGGCTTTCCATGAAGCCATAGTGCAGCGTAACGCGGGTGAAGTCGTCGGACAGTTTTTCGATCTCGAAGCGCTTTTCCGGCGCGATGCGCGGCAACTCCTCGGAATTGACGCAGATCACCAGGACCCGCTCATGCAGCACCTTGTTGTGCTTGAGATTATGCATCAGGGCGGTCGGCGCGACATTGGGGTCGCTGGTCAGGAAGATCGCCGTGCCGGGAACGCGCGTCGGTTTCGATTTCGCGAGCATCGTGATCAGCTCGCGGATGGGGATCGAATCGCGATGGGTCTTGTCGGCCAGAAGATGCGTGCCGCGCACCCAGGTCCACATCACGATCATCGAGCATGCCGCGAGCAGCAGCGGCACCCAGCCACCGTCCACCACTTTCATCAGATTGGCCGCGAGAAAGCCGAGGTCTATCGCGAGAAAGCCGGAGATCATCAGGACAGCCGCCCAAAGCGGCCAATGCCATCGCTTCCATACGACGACGAAAGCCAAGGCCGTCGTCATCACCATCGTGCCGGTCACGGCGATGCCATAGGCCGAGGCCAG
>JBAUVQ010000462.1:0-9293 GCA_049583305.1 Methylocystis sp. | reverse complement strand
CTTACGAATTGTGGGCTCGAAAAGAAGCCGTGTTCGTCGATGTGCTCCCGCATCCGCCCAAGCCGGAGGGCTTGCCCAAGGACGTGGTTTGGCGCGATCCCCCGCGTGAAGATATTCCCGGCGGCATTTGGCTTCCCGATACCGGCTACGGAGAATTGGCCCCCTCGACACTCCGCTATTTCCAACACGGGCTCGCCCACGCGACCCACGATGACAAGACGAAGCCAGTTGTTTTCTATTGCCGCAAAGACTGCTGGATGTCCTGGAACGCCGCCAAGCGCGCGCTATCGATGGGCTACTCCAATGTTTTCTGGTATCCGGACGGCGCGGATGGCTGGGCCGAGGCGGGAAAGCCATTGGAGCGGCGCGCGCCCGAACCCCGCGAATAACCCGCCGCGACGGTCCCCGAAAGCGCCTTGCGGACGCACGCCCGAGGAAACGCCATGACCACGATCGACCTATCCCCGACGAAATCTTTTCAGGGACTGATTCTGACGCTGCAACAATTCTGGGCGGCGCGAGGATGCGTGATACTGCAGCCCTACGACATGGAGATGGGCGCGGGGACGTTTCATCCCGCGACGACTTTGCGCGCGCTGGGCCCAAAGCCCTGGCGCGCGGCCTACGCGCAGCCTTGCCGGCGCCCGAAGGACGGCCGCTACGGCGAAAACCCCAATCGCGTGCAGCATTACTACCAGTTCCAGGTGATATTGAAGCCGTCGCCGCCCGATTTGCAGGAACTCTATCTCGCTTCACTCGCGGCGATCGGCCTCGATGCGCATCTGCACGATGTGCGTTTCGTCGAGGATGATTGGGAAAGCCCGACGCTAGGCGCCTGGGGGCTCGGCTGGGAATGCTGGTGCGACGGCATGGAGGTCTCTCAGTTCACCTATTTTCAGCAGGTCGCGGGCGTCGAATGCTCGCCGGTGGCGGGCGAGCTCACGTACGGGCTCGAACGGCTCGCATGCTACCTTCAAGGTGTCGACAGCATCATGGAGCTGAATTTCAACGGTGGAGAAGGCGCCGCGCGCGTGAATTACAAAGACGTGTTTTTGCAAGCGGAACAGGAATATTCACGCTACAATTTCGAGGCGGCGAATACTGAAAAGCTGTTTTCGGATTTCGCGGCCGCCGAAGGCGAGTGTCGACGTCTTCTCGATCTCGGGAATCATGGTGAAGAGGCAGATCATCTCATGGCGTTGCCAGCCTATGATCAGTGCATCAAGGCGTCGCATGCATTTAATCTCCTCGACGCGCGAGGTGTTATTTCGGTCACCGAACGTCAAACCTATATTTCGCGCGTGCGCGAATTGGCGAAAGCGTGCGGCGCCGCCTGGAGACGCACGGAAGGAGGCGGACTGCATCTTGAATGTTCTTAATTCGTTTCCAAATAAACGAGGTAGCGTTTTTTCGAGACGTGCCCCAGCGCACATTCGCGCGGGGCAATAAAAGATATCCACATTTCGAGAACGGCTACGGACGAACCGCTAGCGAGAGAGCGCCTCCTTTCGAGATATCGGAGGCGCGAGGCGGAGGAAACGATTGCGTTCTGTTCGCTTATGTTCTATTTATGTTCGCACGCCACGTTTGGCGCGCGGGAGGGCGTTATGGTTCGGATCGGATTCGCCGCCATGTGCGAAAATCGCAAATTCAAACTCGGAAATGTCAGTCGGGGCGCGCCTCTAGAACGTCGGCGGAATGGAGGGGCGCTCGCCTCGTTGCTGGCGTCGGACTTGCGCGAAAGATTTTATTCGTGGCGGGGGATTTCGGGGCGGTCTTACATCTGCTCCGTTTTTTCGCTGGCGGAAACGTCGACCGTTCTCGAATTTACGTCCGCGGCGGTTATTGGCGTCGCAAGCGACGGCGCGGCGCGGCGTCCGATCTGCGTCATGTCCTCCCGCGAATTCCGCCTGCTCGAGGACGCTAGGTGGCGCGATGATTTTTCCGGGCGCGGCGTGAACGAGTGGCATGTTCGATTCGAGGTGGACGAGGAAGGCTTGCGCGACCTCGCCGGGTCGCTGCTCAGCTGAGAATCCTGGGACGCGCGTGCAGTGCGTTTCAGGAATACAGGTTTCGCGAATCTGCTCATAAAATCGCGCGTCGCGACAACATGGCGCTTATTTGATCGTCGGCGCCCGGGGGCTAGGCGCATTCCGCCTTGAAACGAACGGCCATCCCCAATAGTTTGAGCCGAGACGGAAAGTCGCGGACTTAGCGCCGCGATCCGAGAAATTCGCGGAGCGCGGACCGGGGATCGCCGCGCTTTCGTTCGGTTCGTCGAAAATGCTCAAATCCAGACCCCGTCGCCACGAGTCCCAAGGAATTTCGGCTCATGTCCGTGCTAATCGACAAAAACACCAAGGTCATTTGTCAGGGCTTTACCGGCAAGACCGGCACCTTTCATTCCGAGCAGGCCATCGCCTATGGCACACGGATGGTCGGGGGGGTTTCCCCGGGCAAGGGCGGAACGAAGCACCTCAATCTTCCGGTGTTCGACACGGTGGCGGAAGCGAAAGCGAAGACCGGCGCCGACGCGAGCGTCGTCTATGTTCCCCCGCCGGGCGCCGCCGATGCGATCTGCGAGGCGATCGACGCTGAAATTCCACTCATCGTCGCCATTACCGAAGGCGTGCCAGTGCATGACATGATTCGCGTGAAGCGCGCGTTGTCGGGTTCAAAATCGCGGCTCATTGGCCCGAATTGCCCAGGTGTCGTCACCGCCGGCCAATGCAAAATCGGCATCATGCCGGGCAACATCTTTCAGCCCGGCTCGGTCGGCGTCGTGTCGCGTTCCGGCACGCTAACCTATGAGGCGGTGTTCCAAACCACGCGCGAAGGCCTCGGGCAAACCAGCGCGGTCGGCATCGGCGGCGACCCCGTCAAGGGCACTGACTTCATCGAGGTGCTGGAATTGTTCCTCGCCGACGACGCCACGAAATCGATCATCATGATTGGCGAGATCGGCGGTTCGGCGGAAGAGGACGCGGCGCAATTCTTGATTGACGAGGCGAAGCGGGGACGCAGAAAGCCGATCGCGGGGTTCATCGCCGGCCGCACGGCGCCTCCCGGTCGACGCATGGGTCACGCGGGAGCCATTGTCGCCGGCGGCAAGGGAGACGCCGAAAGCAAGATCGAGGCGATGGCCGCCGCGGGCATTCGAATTTCGCCTTCGCCGGCGCGACTCGGCAAGACCTTGGTCGAAGCGCTTCGCGGCTGAGGATTTACCCCTCTCGCCAAGCGGCGGGAGGGGGCGGACGCGCGAACCGCGTTCTGGAGAGATCGAAAAATGGCGCGTTTGGAAACGAACGGCGGGGGCGGCGGCGAAACACAGTCCAGCGCCTCGAGGGAAATGTTGGAGACAACGGCCTCCATGCTGCAGGGCGCGAACGCCGCCTATCTCGAACAACTGTTGGCGGCCTTCGAAGCCGATCCGGATTCGGTGGGGCCAGACTGGCGAGCCTTTTTCACGGGGATCGAGGCTTCCGAGGCCCCTCGTGGCGACGGCGGGGCTCCTCGCGCTTCCTGGGCGCGCGACGATTGGCCGACGACTCCCAAAAGCGATTGGGTCAACGCGCTCGACGGGGACTGGGCCGCGCCGAAAGCGATCGACACGTCGCCAATCCCGCCGAAGCCCGACCGCGCGGAAATCGCCGTCGCGCCCCCGCCCCGCGACGAGGAACTGCGGCGCGCCTCCCGGGACAGCGTTCGCGCGCTGATGATGATCCGCGCCTACCGCATGCGCGGGCATTTGCATGCCAATCTCGACCCGCTCGGCCTGGAGCAGCGTCACGATCACGGCGAACTGCATCCGGCGACCTACGGCTTCGAGGATAAGGACTACGACCGCAAGATCTTCATCGACGGCGTATTGGGACTAAAATACGCCAGCGTCTTCGAGATGGTGACCATTTTGCGCCGCACATATTGCGGCTCGATCGGGTTCGAGTTCATGCACGTGCTCGATCCGAAGGAAAAGGCCTGGTTGCAGGCGCGCATAGAGGGACCCAAGAAGGAGATCGTCTTCACGCAGGAAGGCAAGCGGGCGATTTTCCGTAAGCTGGTCGAGTCGGAGGGCTTCGAGAGATTCCTGGATGTCAAATACACCGGCACCAAGCGATTTGGGCTCGACGGCGCCGAAGCCATCGTGCCGGCGCTCGAGCAGATCATCAAGCGCGGCGGCGCCCTGGGCGTTCAGGAGATCGTCATGGGCATGGCGCATCGCGGTCGGCTCAACATTCTCTGCCAAGTGATGGCGAAGCCGCATCGCGCGCTATTCCATGAATTCAAGGGCGGCTCGTCGCTGCCGGACGAAGTGGAGGGCTCCGGAGACGTTAAATACCACCTCGGCGCCTCCTCCGATCGGGAGTTCGACGGGAACAAGGTCCACCTCTCCTTGACCGCGAATCCCTCGCACCTTGAAATTGTCGATCCCGTGGTTCTCGGCAAGGTGCGCGCGAAACAGGATCAACATGGCTGCGCCGACGACGACCGTCGCGCCGTTTTGCCGCTGCTGATCCACGGCGACGCCGCCTTCGCCGGGCAGGGAGTAGTCGCGGAATGCTTCGGCCTTTCGGGCTTGAAGGGCCACCGCACCGGCGGTTCTGTGCATTTCATCATCAACAACCAGATCGGCTTCACCACGTACCCGCGTTATTCGCGCTCTTCGCCCTACCCTTCGGACGTCGCGAAAATGGTCGAGGCGCCGATTTTTCACGTCAATGGCGACGATCCCGAGGCGGTCGTGTTCGCGGCGCGCGTCGCGACCGAGTTTCGCCAGCAATTCCAAAAGCCGGTCGTCATCGACATGTGGTGCTACCGGCGCTTCGGCCATAATGAGGGCGACGAACCGGCCTTCACTCAGCCGTTGATGTATAAAAAGATTCGCGCGCATAAGACGACGCTGGATCTATATGGCGAAAAGCTGGTGGCGGAAGGCCATATGACCCGCGTAGAAATCGACGCCGTCAAGGCCGAGTGGCGCGAACAACTGTCACGGGAATTCGACTCCGCGCAGTCTTTCAAGCCGAACAAGGCCGATTGGCTCGACGGCCATTGGGCCGGGCTGAAACCAGGCTATCAATCCTCGGACGACGAACGGCGCGGCAAAACCGGCGTGCCGCTGGAGACGCTGCGCGAGATCGGCCAAAAACTGACCACGACGCCCGAAGGATTCAACATTCATCGCACGATCCAGCGCTTTCTCGACGCGCGGCGCGCGGCGATTGAATCCGGCGTCGGCATAGACTGGGCGACCGCCGAAGCGCTCGCCTTTGGGACGCTTTTGCGAGAAGGTCACCGCGTTCGACTGTCCGGCCAGGACAGCGAGCGCGGCACCTTCTCGCAGCGTCACTCCGTATTGATCGATCAGGAGAACGAGAGCCGTTACATTCCGCTCGAACATCTGGGCGACGCGAAAGGGCAGTTCGAGGTCATCAACTCGATGTTGTCGGAAGAAGCGGTGCTTGGCTTCGAGTATGGATACTCCCTCGCCGATCCGCAGACGCTCGTGCTTTGGGAGGCCCAGTTCGGCGACTTCGCCAACGGCGCGCAAGTGGTCTTCGATCAGTTTTTGTCGGCGGGCGAACGTAAATGGTTGCGGATGTCGGGTCTCGTGTGCCTGCTGCCGCACGGCTACGAAGGTCAGGGCCCGGAACATTCATCCGCGCGGCTCGAACGATTCCTGCAAATCGGCGCCGAAGATAATATCCAGGTCGCGAACTGCTCGACGCCGGCCAATTATTTCCACATCCTGCGCCGGCAACTGCTTCGCAACATTCGAAAGCCGCTAATATTGATGTCTCCGAAGTCGCTCCTGCGCCAAAAACGCTGCGTCTCGCGCCTTGAGGATTTCGGTCCGAATTCCGGGTTTCACCGCTTGCTCTCGGACGACGCGGCGACGCCAAGCGGAGCGGGAGCTTTCACGCTGAGACCGGCGGAAGCAATACGTCGGATCGTGCTGTGTTCCGGAAAGGTCTATTACGATCTTCTGGAGGAGCGCGAGAAACGAGGGGCGGACGACGTGTATTTACTGCGCGTCGAGCAGCTTTATCCGTTGCCGTTGAAGCAGTTGATGGCCCGCCTGTCGCAATACAAAACGGCCGACGTGGTATGGTGCCAGGAGGAGCCTAAAAACATGGGTGCCTGGACATATGTCGAGCCCTATATCGAGTGGGCGCTCACGCAGGCTGGATGCGCGGCGAAACGAGCTCGCTACGCCGGTCGTCCGGCTTCGGCGTCGACGGCGGCCGGCACCATGTCCAAGCATTTGGCGCAACTGAAGTCTCTATTGGAGGACGCGCTGGGGGCGTGACGCAAGGTTCCATCTCCAAAGTGCTTTCGGCAAAAGGAGACTCCAGTTTGGCCCTCTGAAAGCGCCAGGACAGAGGATCCTGGATCCAAGACAAGGGGCCATGCATCTGGCCGCGCGCTCGACCGCGGAGTTGGCGATATTCTGGCCCTAACGTTAAGGTGGAGAAGCGTGGGCGTCGCGGTCTGATCGGAAACAGGCTCGGCCTTCAATCCCGGAGAAAAATGCGGCGATGATCGAAATTCGAGTGCCAACTCTCGGCGAATCCGTAACCGAAGCGACGATCGGTCGATGGTTCAAGCAGCCCGGCGAAGCCGTGCGGGCTGATGAAGCGCTCGCCGAGTTGGAAACGGATAAGGTCACGCTCGAGGTCAACGCGCCGGCCGCTGGAGTCCTCGCCGAAATCGTCGCGGCGACGGGTCAAACGGTGACGCCCGGCGGCTTGCTCGGGCAGATAGACGAAGCGGGAGCGGCGACGGCGCCCGCCGCGCGGCCACCAGTCACGCCAAAGGCTTCACCGCTCCCGTCCCCCATATCGGCGCCTCCTCCTTCACCCGCCGCCGCGAAGATCGCTCTCGACCGGGGAGTCGATCTTGGCGGGGTCCCGGGTTCGGGAAAGCGGGGGCAAATCCTCAAGGGCGATCTCGTGGCGCCGCGCGCTCCTTCGCCCTCGCCGGACAATGCGTCCGCGATGCCCTCTCCGGCGTCCGCGACGCGCGCCCTCGCGCCCTCGGGCGGATCGCCGATCGTGACGGCGCGGCCTCCGCGCGGCGAACCGGCTGAAGACTCCCGAAGCGAGGAGCGCGTTCGTCTGAGCCGGCTGCGGCAGACCATCGCCCGCCGGCTCAAGGAGGCGCAGAACGTCGCGGCCATGCTGACGACGTTCAACGAGGTCGACATGAGCGCGGTCATGGAGCTGCGCGGTCGCTATAAGGATCTGTTCGAACGAAAGCACGGCGTCAAACTCGGTTTCATGGGCTTCTTCGTGAAGGCCTGCTGCCGCGCGCTGGAGGAAATTCCCGCCGTCAACGCGGAAATCGATGGCGAAGATGTCATCTACAAGCATTACGCCCACGTCGGCGTCGCCGTTGGCACCGACAAAGGGCTCGTGGTCCCCGTGGTGCGGGACGCGGACAGGATGAGCATCGCGCAGATCGAAAAGGCCGTGGGCGGGCTCGGCAAAAAGGCTCGCGAAGGGCGGCTCGACCTTCAGGATTTGCAGGGCGGAACTTTCACGATCTCCAACGGCGGGATTTACGGTTCGCTCATGTCGACGCCGATTCTTAACGTTCCGCAGTCGGGCATTCTCGGCATGCACAAAATTCAGGAGCGTCCCGTGGCCATCGCGGGAAAAATCGAAATTCGGCCCATGATGTATCTGGCGCTCTCCTACGATCATCGGATCGTCGATGGCAAGGAGGCGGTGACTTTCCTCGTCCGCGTCAAAGAATCCTTGGAAGACCCCGAGCGGCTGGTTCTCGATCTATGAGGCGACCGCCTTGCTCTTTAAATTTCGTTATTCATGCACATTTACGATCAAGGGCGCGCCGCGGTGGCGGGCGCTTAAGAGGCGGGTTATGATGGACCGTCCCGGAGATTGACCATGGATGCTAAAATTTCGACCGAAAATCAAACGCCCCAGCTGACGCCGGAGCAATTCGCGCATTTGGGGGACGGAGCCATCGCTTATGTGCGCTCGATGCGCTCGGAGGACGTGACTCGGCTTTATCCTCAAGCGCCGGAAATCGGGCCGGGGGTGACTGTTTTCGCGCTCTTGTCGGCGGACGGGACGCCCATCGTGCTGGCGGACACGAAAGAGGGCGCCTTGGCGAACGCTTGGGAAAACAAGCTGATGACCGTTAGTTTACACTAAGGGGAGGGGGCCGCTTCAGGCCCCTACCGCCGACTTGAGCTCCAGCAACTGAGCGAGTTTGTCGTGAGCGGCGTTGCGAGCGTCCTCGGTTTTGGCGTCGCTTAGGTCTTCGCGAGCGTCCTTGATGTCGGCCTCCAGCTTGGCGAGGTCGACATCCGCGACGGCCACGGCCTGTTCAGCCAAAATGGTGAAACCCTTCGCGCAAACGTCAGCGAAACCGCCGCGCACGAACAACTTCTCGACCTTGCCGGCCGCCGAGCCGATCGTCACTACCCCAGGCTTCAGGGTCGTCATCACCGGCGCGTGATTGGCGAGCACGGTGAACTGCCCATCCACGCCCGGAGCGACGACTTGCTCGACATCTCCCGAGAACAGCAGCTTTTCGGGAGAGACGAGTTCGAAGTGGAATGCGGTCATTTTTTCCCTCGATCCATTATGGCGATCACTGCCACGCTGAGCAGAATCCAAAGAAAGCCGCCCAGTATGCCCCACCAACGAACGAATGCTGCCACATCCACTTATCGCGGTGAAGAGAACCGCCGCCACTTGGGAGGCCGCGGCCCCCCGGGAGTGAAGTAGGCCGCCGCGCCGGAGAAGCACGGCGGCGATCGTCGTTCCTATGATCCAGGCGACATTCGCCATGAACCGGGTGCGGAAATGGCTTTACGCCGCTTCCTTCGCAAGCTTCGCGGCCTTCTCGACGGCTTCCTCGATGGTTCCAACCATATAAAAGGCAGCCTCCGGGAGATGGTCGTATTCGCCGGCGACGAGGCCCTTGAAACCTTTGATCGTGTCGGCGAGCGCCACCAGCTTGCCCGGCGAGCCGGTGAAGACCTCGGCGACGTGGAAGGGCTGCGACAGGAAGCGCTCGATCTTTCGCGCGCGGGCGACGGTCAGCTTGTCCTCTTCCGACAATTCGTCCATGCCGAGAATGGCGATGATGTCCTGCAGCGCCTTGTAGCGTTGCAGCGTCGACTGCACCTTGCGCGCGATCTCGTAGTGCTCTTCGCCGACGATGATCGGGGACAGCATGCGCGAGGTCGAGTCGAGCGGATCGACCGCCGGATAAATGCCCTTTTCGGCGATCGAGCGCGACAGCACGGTGGTCGCGTC
>JBAUVQ010000461.1:0-1642 GCA_049583305.1 Methylocystis sp. | reverse complement strand
AGGCCGAGGCCTATATCCTGACCAAGGAAGAGGGCGGCCGCCACACGCCGTTCTTCACCAACTACCGCCCGCAGTTCTACTTCCGCACGACCGACGTGACGGGCATCGTGACCTTGCCCGAGGGCGTGGAAATGGTGATGCCCGGCGACAACGTCGCGATGGAAGTCGCGCTGATCGTGCCGATCGCGATGGAGGAGAAGCTGCGCTTCGCTATTCGCGAGGGCGGCAGGACCGTTGGCGCGGGCGTGGTGGCCAGCATCATCGAGTGAGCTTGCGAAAGCCCCTCTCCCGCGAGGGAGAGGGGCAAGATACTCGCGATTCACGATTAGATGTGTCCGCGCAGCAAATGTTGGGCGATGGCGTCGATCATTTGAGGGATTGAAGGGTTGTTATAGACGAGTCGCGCAAAGGCTTTTAGCGCGTCGGCGCGTTCGGCGATGAAATGCGCGGCCGCGGGCCAATAGTTGGCTCCGGCCGCGATTATGGCCGCGGCCCACACTTTCTCCCGAGATCCCTTCCCGGTCGCAACGCCCATTTCGTCCGCGATGGGCCGATACGTCTTGCGTATCAGCGCCAGCAAAAAATTCCCCTCGGAATCCCGCGCCAGCGCGACATCCTGATCACCGGCAAGCCCCTTCGGCGCGGACCTGGCCGCGTTGCTCAAATCTTGCAGGATTTCCGGAACCGCCTCGGTCGCCACTTCCGGCGCGGAGGGCAGCGCCGCGATGACCGGCTCCATCGTGGCGATGGCGGCTTCGTCGCGCTCGCGTTCGCCGGGGCCGAGGCTTTTGCGGTCGAGTTCGCGGCCCTTGGCGTCGCCGACGATGAAGATGTTGTAGCTTTTCACAAAATCGCGCAGCGGGCCGGCGGCGGCGTAGGCGAGAATCGCCGGGTCCATCGCCGGGCTCGCCTCGGCGCGCGGGTCTTGGCGCAGGACGGCCTGGTCGTGATCGGCGAGCCGCTCGCGCAGGGAGTTGGCGCGGTGCCAGAGTTTCACGATGGACAGCGCGTCCATGTCCTCGGGCATGACCTCCAGCAGCCGCGCCGCGCGTCTTTGGAGATCGTGGTCCAAAACATTGCCGCCGAGCGCTTGCAGATCGAGCGCCTTTCGCCGCGCCTCCGAATAATGCTCGCGTTGATCCTCGGCCTCATCAGGACCGCTGCTCGCGGGATCGCGCAAAAGGTCGATCGGCCCCGTCCCGCCCTCGGAGAATTGCGCGGCGGCGGGGATTTGTGGGGGCAGGTTTTCGATGGGCGGGAGTTCGGCGGCGTCCGGCTCCGGCGGCAAATTCTCCTTGATCCAACGATTGGCCGCCGCGGGGCCTTCGTCCCAGACTTTTTCGGGAACGGTCGCGAACACGAGTTCATAAGCCTCGCCGCGCGAGGGCGCGCCTTTGAGGCGTTCGTCGTACCAGCGGGTCCAGACGCCCCAGTCCTCGCCGGGCGGCAGGGCGGCTTTCAGGTTGGCCCATTGCTCGGCGATGTCTGTCGGGTTTCCGCTCCACCATAGCGGGCGGTCCGCGAGTTCCGCGACCGCGCCGCCTCCGGCAACAAAACGTGCATCGTTGGAAAGGGCCAACCAAGGAGAGTCTGAGTTGATCGTGGCGGAGGCGGCGGCGCGGGCGGCGGAGGCGGCGTAGGC
>JBAUVQ010000460.1:0-2657 GCA_049583305.1 Methylocystis sp. | reverse complement strand
CCTGGCGCATCCCGACTGGACGGCTGCCGCCGCGCTGCCGGAAAACCGGCGTAGCCGCGTTCTGGCGCGATTGATGGATGCGGCGCTTGCGTCGCGCCTGTCGAATTTGAGCGCTCAGCTGGAGGCGGTCCAATGAATCGGCGCGAAGCGAGTCCAACGAACCAGCGAAAATTCCGACGCCTGGATTGCGTTTTTGTCGGCTGTCCACCCAACGAACGCAAACGACAGATGCATTATGCCCTGACGACGAGGGTCGGTCCGATAATGCCGGCTTATCGGACGCGATTCGGAACCCCAGCAATGTCGGACGTGTCATTCGCGCTTCATGAGTGGACAGCCCGAAAAATGCGATCCGGGCGTCGGATTTTCGCAGTTCATCGGTAGACCGGCTTCGCGGTTCATCGGTGGACTGCAACCGCCGAAGCCCGGAAAATCAACGAGGTCAACTCCCGAGCCCAGCGCGGACGGTCCCTGAAGTTGGTCCACTCATGGAGCGCGAAAAAGTCCACTGATGAACAGCGAGTCCAGCAATGAACTGCAAACCCAAATCCCGGAAAACCAGGGGATCCCAGTCCACCAATGAAGCGCAAGCGACACAGATTTTTCTTCGCGCTTCATGACCGGACAGCCCGAAAAAATCGAATTCAGGCGTCGGATTTTCGCGTTTCAACGGCGGACCGGCCTCGCGCTTCATTGGCGGACCGCGACCGCCCGGGCCAAGAAAATCAATGAGGACGCTCCCGCGAGGCAGTGCTGGCGCCGCCCGAAGTTCGTCCGCTCAATGAGCACGAAAGAGTCCGCCAATTTAGCCCGAGTCCGCTCATGAAACGCGAAGCCAATCCCGGAAAACCAACGATTTCCAGTCCGCTCAATGAACGCGAGCGACAGGGAAAAATTTCGCGTTTGATCGGTGGACAGCCTTTCCAGGCGTCGGATTTTTCCGGCCAGGACTCCGCTTGAATGAGTGGACTCGTTCGCGGCCAAACCAGGCTATGTCGAGCTTTGGCGACCGCGGTCTCAAAGCGAAGCGCCGAATTTTGGCGCGCCATTGTGAGACTCTTGGGGCACAATCGTGAGACTGGCCGAATCGGAATTCGTGAGACTGAGTCGGAATTGGTGAGACCGCAGAGGGCCCATGTCGGAAGAAACCGCCTTTTCAACCTCGGGTGATGAAGTCCAAACCGGCGCGCCCGTCGCGGAGCGAAACGCCACGCCGCATCTCGCGGCGCTTGGCGAAAAGGCGCGCGATTACGCCCGCAACGCGCGCGCCGAGAACACCCAACGGGCTTACGACGCCGATTGGCGACAATTTTCCTCCTGGCTGCGCCGCCAGGGCTTCGATCCCCTGCCCCCGAATCCACAAACCGTGGGGCTGTATCTCGCCGCCTGCGCGGACGGCGGGCGCGGAAAGGAGCCCATTTCCGTCGCGACGCTGGAGCGGCGTCTCTCGGGGATTTGCTGGCGCTATCGCCAGCTCGGCGAACCGCTCGACACGAGCGATCGGCATATCTCGACCGTGCTCGCGGGCATCCGTCGCGCCCATGGCCGTCCACCCGTCCAAAAAGAAGCGATCTTCACCGACGACCTGCTCTCGATGCTGGCCACGCTCGACAACGATTTAAGAGGCCTACGCGACAAGGCGATCTTGGCGATCGGCTTCGCCGGCGGCCTGCGCCGCTCGGAAATCGTCGGTCTCGATTGCGGCCCGGACCAATCCGAGGACGGGACCGGCTGGATCGAGATTTTTACTGACGCCGAGGCGTCGACCGCCAGCATGAATTCCCGCGCCAAGCCGCCGCGCAAGGAAAAGGACGACGATGCTGCTGATTCTGGCGCGCCAAGCGAAGGCGGCCTGCTGTTGACGATCAACGGCAAGACCGGCTGGCGCGAAGTCGAAATCGGCCGCGGCTCAAGGCCCGACACTTGCCCCGTCATCCTGCTGGAGACTTGGATGCGGCTCGGCCGCGTCAATCATGGCCCGCTGTTCCGCCCGATCGCGCGCAAAAACGGCGGCGTCTCCTCGGAGCGGCTGACCGACAAACACGTCGCCCGCCTCGTGCAGAAAACCGCACTCGCCGCCGGTATTCGCGGCGATCTGTCCGAGGGCGAACGCAAGCGCGCCTTTGGCGGCCATTCGTTGCGCGCCGGCCTCGCCTCGTCGGCGCAGATCGAAGAGGCGCATGTGCAAAAGCACCTCGGCCACGCCAGCGCGGAGATGACAAGGCGTTATCAACGCAAACGCGACCGGTTCAAGGTCAATCTGACCAGGGCCGCAGGTCTCTAAATGATCGGATCGACGCGTTTGATCCTCACAAATCCGCTCCACCAATCCTGATGATATTGGATCATTCCTCACCCGCTGGGATCGTTTCGCCGTTGACCTGCGCGACAAGCATGGGCGACGCAGAAAAGGTCAAAACCCGGCGCGCCGTTATCGGCGCCTCGATCCCCGTCTTCGGGTTACGCCCGACGCGCGCTCGTTTGCAGCGGACGCTGAACGTTCCAAAGGAGCGCAGCTTCACCGGTTCGCCTCTAGCGAGCGCGTCGCAGATCTCCGCAAAAGTCGCCTCCAGAATTTCGTCGGCCTCTCGGCGCGAAAGCCCAGAACAGTTGCGATAAATTTCCTGCCGCAAAAAGGCGCGCGTCACGACGCCCCC
>JBAUVQ010000459.1:0-6300 GCA_049583305.1 Methylocystis sp. | reverse complement strand
TTGGTGGAGTATCGCTTCGCCAACCGCGGTCGCGCGCCTCGCAGGGGAGCGCTGGTTCTGGCCGTGCGCCCGGTGCAGATCAACCCCTACTGGCAGCATGGCGGCCACGCGCCCATCGACGCCATCGACGTCGAGGGCGGAAGGGTGCGGGTCAATGATCGGTGTTACGCGGCGTTTTCGCGCGATCCCGACGCCGTCGCCATCGCTGACTTCGATGAGGGAGACATTGTAAAACTCATCGAACACGGGCCGCGAGCGACGGCGCGGACTCTTTGCTCGGACTCAGGTCTTCTCAGCGCCGCTTGCGAATTCGCTTTTTTTCTGGCGCCGGGCGACTGCCTCGCCATCGTCGTTGCGTCACCGCTGCGCGATGACATCACGGCGAACGCCGACGTGGACTTTTCGGCTCTGCGCAAGAGCGTCGCCGAGGCGTGGCGCGAGAAGATCGGTCCAAGGAGGATTACGGTGGGCGACCCAGAAGTCAGCGACACGATCGAGGCGCAGACCGCGCTGATCCTCGTGAACGCGACGCGCGACGCCTTCAGACCCGGTCCCCGAAACTACGATCGTATCTGGATACGCGACGGCTCCTCGCAGGCCCTCGCGCTGCTTTGGGCCGGCCTGATCGACGAAGCCAAGGCCTATGTCCTTTGGTATTCCAAGCGCGTTTACGCCGATGGCATGGCGCCACCGATCCTCAATCCGGACGGCTCAACCAACAGGGGCTTTGGAAGCGACATCGAATTCGACGCGCAGGGCGAATTCGTTGGCGTCGCCGCCGAGGTTTATCGCATCAGCAAGGATCGCGCGTTCCTGGCCGCGATTTTCGAACCCGTGATTCGCGCGACCGAATTCATCGAGGTGCTTTGCGCCCGAAACGACGCGCTGCATGGCCCGGAGTCCAGGCTTCACGGCCTGCTGCCGCCCTCGATCAGCCACGAAGGCTACGGCAAGCCGAGTTACAGCTACTGGGACGATTTCTTCGCGTTGAGCGCCTGGCGGAATTGCGAATATCTGGCCATGGAGATGGGCGATTTGGAGATTGTGACGCACGCAAAGGCGAAAGGATGGGAGTTCGCCGCGGACCTCGCCCGCTCTCTTCGCCTGACCTCGGAACTCATGGGGAGAGGCTTGATCGCGGGCTCGGCCGATCGCGAGGATGTCGATCCGACCTCGACCTCCATCGCCTTCGCGCCCTGCCGCGTCGAGGACGTTCTTCCGGCGGAGTTCATCCAGGCGACCTATGATCATTGCGCCGATGCGATCAAGTCGATCGGCGCGGCGGATTTCAAGGGACAGTTCACGCCCTACATCGCGCGCAACCTCAACGCCTTCGTGTCACTGGGTCGGTCCGAGGACGCGTTTCGCCTGCTCGCGCTGATGCTCGCCTGCCGCAGGCCGCATGGATGGCGACATTGGGCCGAGGTCGTCTGGAGCGCGCCGCGCGCGCCGGAATATATCGGCGACATGCCTCACACTTGGGTCGGGGCGGAGTTCGCGACCGCGATTCGACGTATGTTGATCCGGGAGGACGGCGACACTCTGGAATTGTTCCGCGCCGTTCCGGAAGAATGGTGGAAGGGGGAAGGCATCAGACTGCACGAACTACCAACTGCCTTCGGCGCCGCCAATCTCACGGCTCGCCGTCTGGAATCCCAGGCGATGGTTGAACTGGCGTTGACGGGACCTTTGCCGGTACGTATCACGTTCCGGTGTCCTAAGGCTAAGCGCGCTGAAGTGGATGGAAAGACATGCGACATCGACGGCGACGTCATCTTGGCGCCCAATTTCCACCGACTGCTTATAGATCTTTGAATCCTCCATCCTTGATCATTACGCGCTCCGCCGGAAACCGCCACATTGACGGATTGGGCACGAATTTTGGGTATTTGGCGTCGATGATGGTTGAGTTCATGGAGCGTCATTTCACCTTGAAATGATGCATTCAGATTTCTATTCTGTTGTCTTGCTCGCGCGGCAATGACGGTTCGGTTTGTCGCCAGCCGAGCGGTCGCACTTTACAACGTGTGCTTGACGCGGCCTCCGGCGAGGAGACGCCAAGGACCGCCGTCATTCGATCCAACGGGTGGCGAAGCTCGCCGGGAACCGACCGACGCGGGAAGAGGGTGGATTCCAGCCGCTGGCGCTTGACCGCGGCTCCCGTCATTTTCCAAAGCCCGGCATTTCTTGCTTGGCGTACCCGGCTGGAAGTTCAAATGTGTCGGCCGGGAGCGAAACGTGCTGAATCGACTTTACGGTGGAGGTCATTTGTGGCGCGCCCTGGGCGATTGTGATGGTTTCCACGGGAAATCCCTCAAAGCCGATTTCCTGCGTCTGTTCGTTTAAATTCAGGCTGTTCAGATCGCCAGACTTCGGCAAGGTTTGCCGCATCCGCTCCATCAGCCCCTTGAAGGCGGCGAGATCCTCATGCGTCAAGCCGAGGGCGCTCAGAGGCGCGAAGCAGGAGTCGATCGTCACGCCGCCGGCGAGCGACTTGCGAAACACTTGGCAGGACCATGCGCCGACCGTCTTGCTTTGACCGGTCTTCACGTAAGCAGAACTCGGCTTGGGACCTGAGTCCGGCTTGGGGTCTTGCACCCCGGCCTTGGCCATCGCCGCCTCCATCTGCTTGCGCTGAGCCTCCGGCAGCGACTTCATGCGCTGCTTCATTTGCTCTTGCATCGCGGACATCATGGCGCCCATGCGCTGCTGCGTGGCCGCATCAAACGCCATATATTTTTTCTCATCCTTCATGATGTTGAACATGGTGCCGGTGTCCGCCCGATAAATGACCGCGATACTTCCCATGTCCATCTTCAACCGGTCCGCGGCAAAATACATCATCATCGGCCTATTCTTGCCGTTGGCGGAAGTTTCCATGGAAATCTGCACCTCCGCGCGGGCGCCGCCGGCGGTCACGGCCGCGCTTCCGAGAATCAACGCCGAGAGCCAAATCATCGAGCGCATTAGCATTCTCCCTTGTCAGCTTTTGCTGGCCGCTTCACGCGTCACTATGCTCGGTAGGAAAGCCGCGAGCAAGCCGCCGCGATGTGGCGTCGCCGACCCGTGGCCTTCGAGCCTCGCGACGGCGGCATGGCGGCGCGAGTCTCATCAGCCTCGGTTTCCCGATCCTCGCGGGTTTCCGGGCCAAAACGTGCGGGTTCTTGACGAGATAGCCGCCGCGAGCGGCCCAACGGCGACTCTATGGGCGAAACGCTCCGCCCGTTCGAGGCGGGGCGCATGCTTTTAACGGCGGTCGAGACTGACCGATTTCCGCTCCGATCAGTTTACAAGTACCGCCGAGCCGCAACTTACGCCGCTGACCCATGTGTCCGCTTGGCCGAGACCTACTCCCAGTGTCTGGAGGAGGCTTGTTAAAAGCTGATCAATTGGACTGGTGGCGGTCGCCAGCGTCTGGCCCACGGTTTGAGTGAGTCCGGTGGGCAGGCCAAGGCCAAGGCCGGCCGCGGTCACCGTGAGTTGAAGATTGCCGAACAGATTAGACAAGAGCGAAGAAATAAAATCGGTTGTCGAGGTGGTC
Source organism: Methylocystis sp. (assembly GCA_049583305.1). GTDB lineage: Bacteria > Pseudomonadota > Alphaproteobacteria > Rhizobiales > Beijerinckiaceae > Methylocystis. The sequence goes on along the minus strand of JBAUVQ010000459.1, from coordinate 2,759 downwards.
TGTTTCGTGAGCGCTTGAATATCGGCATACGTGAAAGTCACTGGCGTCGCCGAGAGATTGGTCATCGTCGCGTTGGCGCGGCCTGAAACTGTCGCCACATTCGCCACATTGAGCAGGGTCGCCGGACCGGGGTTCGGAGCCGTGGACATGTTCGTAAAATCCGCCATGGATACATTGCCGATCCAGGCGTCGATGATGGCTGGCGTCACGCCGAGCGTCACGGTCGCGGCCGTCATGTCGCCGGGATTGCATTGAATGCCGGTGAGTTGCGCCGTGCCCGAGGCCAATTCGATGTAGATTGGCAGATTGACGAGCGAAGATTGGCCAGAGGCCACAAGCTGCACCGTGAGCAGAAGGCGCGTTTGCGCCGTATGCACGCTGGCGCCGGTGCTCCCAATGGCGACGAAGCTGGTTCCGACCGGTCTCTCGCCAATCGCGAGATCCAGCGAAGCGGATGCGATTCCCGGTATGTTGACATCGAGAGCGGCCTGGACCTGATGCGCGCCATTCGACAGTTGCGCGATCGCGGAAACGACGTCGAGCGCGGAGACCATCGCGGTGATGGGCGCGGAAGAGCCGACGGGCATCGTCCCGTAAGGACCGTAACTGAGAAGGGGCGCGATACTGACCGACGCGGTGTTTCCGGTGGCGGCCGAGGCGATTTGCGTCAGCGCCGAGATCACTCCCGCGCTGTTTTGCGGGTTTGCGCTGGCCGTGTCGACGACGGCGCCCATTATCGTTCCGACGCTGAAACTTCCCTGGGCGAGTTGATTATAGGTCACGCCGGTCAGTTGAGCGCGGGTCGCCAGCGCGTTCGAAAAAGAGAAGAGGTCGATGTTGGCGCTGATCAGTGACTGATAATCCATCACGGAAAGCGACAGATTGCCGCCGACCAATCCACCCAGCACCGCGTTAAGAATTCCTCCGTTGACGGACAACAGCCGCGAGCCAATGGCGAAGGACGCGAGGGAATTCTGGGCCGCCGTCGCCGTTGCTCCGATCGTCACAAATCCCGATTGCTGACCGCCGCCGCCCGCGGCGGGCGTTCCGCTCGAACCGCATGACGTGACGGCCGATGTCGATGCGCACGACGAACCACTCGTCGCGCCGTTGGTCGTGGAAGGCGACGCGTTGGCGGCTGTCGCCATGGGCAACAAACTAAGTATCCCGCCAAATATATAGGGAACCTGAATTTGCGTCGTAACTCGCACGGCATTTCCCAAACCCGTCGCTATAGACGTGTATCGTTGACCCGACGGAATTGTTGAGTCGGCGACATAATTCCCGAATTGAATCGCGCTAAGCGTCGACGCCTTGAAGCCATTGAGCGCCAATGTCGCCGTGGCCGCCGCTTTCGCATCGCCCATATTGGCGGCGGCGGATATGGCGGCGAGGTCGGTCGCCGATTGCAGGCGGCGCTTTTGATAGAAAAAGTTGCCCAAATCGAACACGATGGCGCCTATGGCCGCGGCGACCAGCATGAAAAACGCGGCAAGAACCACCACCGAGCCGCTTTGGCAGATTGTGAGTTTTTTGACTTGCTTCAACATGGACGTGACTCCTCGCGAGCGGGTTCAAAAGCCGCCGTTTTGGATTGCTGCGGAACGTGTGATCGTTGGGTTGACAGTCAAAAAGGTATTGCCAATCTTGAAGATAAACGACTGGGACATGTCATAGGCTATGGTGACTTGAAACGTGGTGGCTTGTGACGAGGTGGTGACCGTCACATCCGACGGGTTGAGAAAGCCATAGGCCCCAACGTTCGCGGAAACATAATTCTGCGCGAGCTGACCGCGCTCGGCGGCGCTCAATCCGGCGACCGCCGCGCGCGCCGACTCGGCCGCCAGTTGTTCGACGCCGTTGTAAGTTCCGAAAAGAACCCCGAAGCAAACTATCCCAAGCATTAGCAAGATGAAGACTGGCGCAACGAATGCGAATTCAATTGCGCTGGTGCCGGCTCGGTCGGCGGTGAATTGCTTAAATGTGTGTTTCATATTGAGTATTCCCGTAATTGAACTTTTCAAAGCGTGCGACGGATTTATTTCCAATTTGCTAAAACGCGGAGATGCGTCGCGCCTATAGCACGATGAGACCGTGAAAATGCGCATCATGCTGATTCACAACGCATGTACGCGTGTTCTATACGTAGATATACGTAGGTGTAACAACGTTAACCGGCAGTAACCGTCCAGTTATAGGCAGACTCATCGAGACAGCCCATCCCGGAAGCAGTATACTAGAGCTTTCCTCTCCAAGGTAGAAGAAAGTCGTTATTTATCGCATATCCATGTGCGTATTCAGCAATAATAAGAATATTATATCAGTATAAAGTGGCTTATGTGGCGGCTAAAGCATAATAATACGCGCCATCGGCGGAGGTGATTGCGGTTTATGTTGATATGGTGCCGCTTGCGTTTGACGGAAGTGTATAAATATACTGTTTGCGACAACGTCGTCTCGCGTCCCGGTCAAAGGGTGTTTTGTCGGCAAATGAGCGCGCGTTATCGCCAGCACGGGGGCACGTTTTCTTTTGGAAAAATTCCAGACTAGCTTCAACGCGTGCGCGGTGGGTTCGTCAAAGCGCCGCGCAAATGGCGAACCACGCCTCGACAAGTACGAAGCAGTGAACTGATCGGGTGGATACCCAGGCCCTGGAGCGCCATTCCCAAGCGCTTCGAGGCCGTCTTGCGTTAGTATTCAACGTGGATCGCTTTATGGGGAGGTAGGACCGATGGGAAACGTGCAACCTTCAAAGGGGC
>JBAUVQ010000458.1:0-5510 GCA_049583305.1 Methylocystis sp. | reverse complement strand
CGTCGACGGAATCGACGAACTCGGCGTGCTGCTCTATGGCCACGCCAAGGGCGCTTATTGGTACGGCTCGCGACTGTCGATCGAGGAAACCCGCGAGCTCGCGCCCTATCAAAACGCCACGGGGTTGCAGGTCAGCTCGGCGGCGCTGGCCGGCATGGTCTGGGCGCTGGAAAATCCGACGGCGGGCATCGTCGAGGCGGACGAGGTCGATTACCGCCGCTGTCTCGACGTGCAAACGCCATATTTGGGTCCGGTTGTCGGCGTCTATACCGACTGGACGCCGCTCGACGGTCGCCCGGGATTCTTTCCCGAGGATATCGACGAAAGCGACCCCTGGCAGTTCAAGAATATTCTGGTGCGCTGAGAGGCGCCCTCGGCAGGCCCGAAAATGCGCCGGGGCGCGCGCGAGACGCTCCCCGGCGCGCCCGGATGCGCGAATATGCGCGCGATTTTAGGCCTTGGCGGCCTGCTTATGGGGGACGCCTTCCTTGTCGAGCAGCGCGGTCAGCTCGCCCGACTGGAACATCTCGCGGGTGATGTCGCAACCGCCGATGAACTCGCTCTTGATGTAGAGCTGCGGGATCGTCGGCCAGTTCGAGAACGCCTTGATGCCCTCGCGAATCTCGTTATCCGCCAATACGTTGATCGCCTTGTAGGGCGCGCCGACCTGGTTGAGGATTTGCACCACTTGCATCGAGAAGCCGCATTGCGGCGCCTGCGGCGTTCCCTTTAAAAACAGCACGATATCGGCGCTGTCGACTTCGCTTTTGATGCGGGCGTTGATGTCGGTCATTGCTTGTCCTTTCATGCGGAATTCAAGGTTACGCGCTTTGCGACGATCTGTTGATCTCACACCGCGCGCTTGTTTTTCAAGGCGTAACGGTGGTCAACGCCAAAGCGTGCAGCTCCGTCCCCAGCCGCGCGCCAAACGCCGACTGCACCAGCTGGTGCTGCCGCACGCGACTTAAGCCCTTGAAAGAGTTCGACGTTACAGTGGCCGCCCAGTGGTCGCCGTCATCGGCGAGGGCGGTGAGCTCGACCACCGCGTCGGGCAGCGCGGTCTTGATCAGGCGTTCGATCTCGGCGGCGGGCATGGGCATTGTTCATCCTTTGTCGAAAAAAGCATGTTCGTTTCCAGCCATATAGGCCGGCAGGGGGCTTTCATGCGCTTGGCGGAGTTGTGAGAGCAATATCGGCGCCTCGCCGGGCAAGTTCAAGGCGTCGCCGCCCGCCGTCCCGATGACGAGCGCGCAACCATTTGTTTCCACGGTGATTCTGTCGATGACGCGATCCAAACAATCCGGCGCGACGGTCACGAGATACCGCGCCTGATCCTCGCCAAAAAGAACAGCGTGCGTTGGTCCCGGCGGCAGGGCGGTGATTGTCGCCCCGACGTCGCCAGCAAGCGCCATCTCGGCGAGCGCCACGGCGAGGCCGCCGTCCGAAAGATCATGTGCCGCCGTAACCCATTGATCGAGCGCGAGATTGCGCACGCAATCGCCGTTACGCCGTTCGGCGGTGAGATCGACAGGCGGCGGCGCGCCTTCGTCGCGGCCCAAAAGATCGCGCAGGTAAACGGATTGGCCAAGCCAACCCTTTGTTTCCCCGATCAAAACGATCACATCGCCGGTCGCGAATCCCGTCTTGGCGGCCAGCCCCGCGTCCGCGATCACCCCAACCCCGCCAATCGCCGGAGTCGGCGCGATCCCAAAGCCTTGCGTCTCGTTATAGAGCGAGACATTGCCGGAGACGATCGGGAAATCCAACGCCCGCGCGGCTTCGCCAATGCCTTTGAGACAGCCAACGAACTGGCCCATGATCTCCGGTTTCTCGGGATTGCCAAAGTTGAGATTATCGGTCAGCGCCAAGGGCTTGGCGCCCGTGACCGAAATATTGCGCCAGCATTCCGCCACCGCCTGCTTGCCGCCTTCATAGGGGTCGGCGGCGCAATATCGGGCGGTCACATCGGTCGCGAGCGCGAGGCCCTTGGGCCCTTCGCCGACGCGAATCACCGCCGCGTCGCCGCCCGGCTGACGGACGGTGTTGCCGAGAATGAGATGGTCGTATTGCTCCCAAACCCAGCGTTTGCAACATAATTCCGGCGTCGCCAGCAGGGCCAGCAGCGCGTCGCGATTGGACATGGCCGGCGCGACCGAGGCCGGATCGAGCACGGGAAGCTTGGGCGTCGCGACGTGAGGCCGGTCGTAGAGCGGCGCCTCGTCGCCGAGCTCCTTGATCGGCAGATCGACCTTGGTCTCGCCCTTGTGCTTGACCACGAAGCGCAGGGTGTCCGTGGTCTTGCCGACGATGGCGAAGTCGAGGCCCCATTTTCGAAAAATCGCCTCGGCTTCCCGTTCCTGCTCGGGGCGAAGCACCATCAGCATGCGCTCCTGGCTTTCCGAGAGCATCATCTCATAGGCGGTCATGCCCTGCTCGCGGCAGGGCACGGCGTCGAGGTTCAGCTCGATGCCGAGATTGCCCTTGGCGCCCATTTCGACGGCAGACGACGTCAGCCCCGCGGCGCCCATGTCCTGAATGGCGATGACGGCGCCGGAGGCCATCAGTTCGAGACAGGCCTCGAGCAGAAGTTTTTCGGAAAAAGGATCGCCGACCTGAACGGTCGGGCGCTTTTCCTCGGCGTCCGCCTCGAAGGTGGTCGAGGCCATCGTCGCGCCGTGGATGCCGTCACGTCCGGTCTTGGAGCCAAGATAGACGATTGGATTGCCCACGCCCGCGGCCGCCGAATAAAAAATCGAATCGGCGCGGGCCAGACCGACGGCCATCGCGTTGACCAGAATATTGCCGTCGTAGCTGGGATCGAACGCGGTCGAGCCGCCGACCGTCGGCACCCCGAAGGAATTGCCGTAGCCGCCAACGCCGGCGACGACGCCGGCGACGAGATGGCGGGTTTTCGGATGCGCGGGGGCGCCAAAGCGCAGCAGGTCGAGACAGGCGATCGGCCGCGCCCCCATCGTGAAAACATCGCGCAAAATGCCGCCGACGCCTGTCGTCGCGCCTTGATAAGGTTCGATAAACGAGGGGTGATTGTGGCTTTCCATCTTGAAGACGCAGGCGTCGCCGTCACCGATGTCGATGACCCCGGCGTTCTCGCCCGGTCCCTTGATCACCCAGGGCGCCTTGGTCGGCAGTTCGCGCAAATGCAGCCGCGACGATTTATAGGAACAATGTTCGTTCCACATCGCCGAAAAAATGCCGAGCTCGGTGAAACTCGGGGTTCGGCCGATCAGCGCGAGGATGCGCTGGTATTCCTCGGATTTGAGCCCGTGGGCCGCGACGAGCGCGTCGGTAATCTCCGGTTCTTGGATTTCCGGTTTTTGAGTTTGCGGTTCCTGAGCGGTCAAAACGTCGCACCTTCGGTGAAATCTTGGAATTACGCGCAGTACTAGGGCCTTACCGTCTTTTGGCGCTTGTCGGGCCGGCGTCGCGAGCGCGCCCGAAACCGCCGACTTTCCGATTAAAGCGCCGGATCGCCCGTGGCAACTGGTCTCAAACTGTTGCCAAAGAGACACACTCCCGGAGAAACGTCAGCCTACCCCTCGAAACTTGATGAACATCAAGTCGTTTTGGTTCAAATCATAGCAACCTGTGCACGACTCGACGCGAGCTTCGGGAGCGCGTCGGCAGATAATCGCTTTAGGGGGATCCGATGAAAACCGTTATTCGTGGCGCTCTAGCCGCTACACTTTTGAGCGCCGCGTGCGCGACCGGCCATGCCGCAGACCTGCCGTCGATCAAGGACGCGCCTCCGCCGCCGCCGGTTTTCGTGGACACCTATCAGCCGTTCCAGGTTCGCCTGAAGGTTGGCGGCGTGATTCCGACCGCCGGCGCCGGAACGGTTTACGACTTCGGAGCCGTTTATCCGGGCCTCCCGAACGGCGGCAGCGTCGGTTTGGCGGCGGGTCTCTCCAACGGTTTCAACACCGTGATCCCCGGCGCCAGCACCAGCACCAGCTGGTCGGTCATTCCGATGCTCGATGTCGCCTACTATCTCAACAAGAACTGGGCCGTCGAAGCCATCTGCTGCGTGTCGCCGGCTCACATCCAGGGCACCGGCACCATCGCTTCCGAGTTCGCCCATACCTGGGTGTTCCCGCCGACTCTTCTCTTGCAATATCACTTCACCAATTTCGGCCGCTTCCAGCCTTACCTGGGCGTCGGCGTAAACTTCACGACCTATTGGGGCACGCGCGTCAACACCCAGACCTGGCAGCTCCCGGTCATGCCCGGCTCTCTGCTTGGCGTCGGCGGCGCTGGCCTCACGGGCCTCAACGCTCAGTTCCAGTCGGCCACCGTCACTCCCAGCTGGGGCGTGGCCGGCCAGGCCGGCTTCGACTATATGTTCAACGAACATTGGGGCGTGAACCTCGACATCAAATACATCATGATGGAGCCGACCGTTCACTCCAACGTCGTCGCGTGGTCCCCGCAAGCGCCGGGCCTTGGAGCGATCTACGTTCCGGTTCGCGTCTATCTGCCGATCAATCCGCTGGTCGTCAGCACGGGCTTGACCTACCGCTTCGGCGGCGGATCGGTCGCGCCGGTCATGGCCAAATACTGATCTCAAGCAAAACGAACGGAAAAGCCGGCCTTCGAGGCCGGCTTTTTTTTTGGGAGTTTTACCCGCCAAATCAAAAGGGACCGCTTCGGCTGCGAAGCGGTCCCTTTCGGCGTATCGAGGAGTTTTATTACGCCGCGATCTTGTGGCACTCTTCCGCGCAGGCCTTGCAGGACGCGCCCATATCGACGCATTCGGAATATTGCGGAAACTTGTCGCATTCCTTTTTGCAGGCGACGCACATCTCCGCGACGATCTTGGCGAGGGCGGGCGTATGCGCCGAATTGACCGAAGCCAGGGTCTCCAGCGCGCCGCAAGCGGCGATGACATCGAAGGAAGCCTTCGTGCATTCGGCCATGCTCGTGTCGTTCATCGACAACATGCCAAAGCAGTGACGCAGACAATTATTGCCGTCGGACACGCATTTGGCGGCGGTGTCGGACACTCCCTTGTATTTCGGCGGGTGCATATGGTGGACGGCGCCCGCCTCTTCCGCGAAAGCCGAGGTGGCCGACGCGGCGACGGCGACCGCGCCGAGCGTGGCGATGAATTCACGACGTTCCATATTATATCTCCCCTTTGGAATAATCCTTCGGCATTCCGAGGATCTTCAGAAACATAAGCTCTTCCGTGGACGTTACAATGACAAACTGGGGCGTCGGATGGTCGCAACGCCAAGCTTGACTCTGTCCGGCGATGGCCCCAGCATAGAACATATGCAGAACATTAGGGTCTAGTTCCATGACGCGGAACGGCGTTCGTCAACGCATTGCCTCCTTGCGCCGCCGCATCGCCGCCATCGAGGCGTCTGAGACGACGGGTTCCTGGCCCGCGAGTTCTCCGGCGCGCGAGAGCTCGCGTCGGCCGGCCTCGGGGCGGGATATCGTCGAGCGGTTGCTGGGAAATATCGGCTTCGGAAGCGTGACCGAGATCG
>JBAUVQ010000457.1:0-2826 GCA_049583305.1 Methylocystis sp. | reverse complement strand
ATCGAGGCCGGTGAGGCGCTTCGTTTCGCTGAAGGGAAAATCGACGACGCGCGTCGCGGTCGGCTCCGCGCCCGCGATGGTGATCGTCGACGCCTCCCCGCCGCAAAGCTCCCGCACCAGCTTTGTCGCGAGTTCCAGTCCCGGCAGCGCGAAGGCCGGATCGACCCCGCGCTCGAAGCGATAACGCGCGTCGGAAACAATGCCGAGATTGCGGCCCGTCCGCGCGATGTTATGCGGATCCCACAGCGCCGATTCGATCAGCACGTCGGTTGTCGAGTCATCGCAGCCGGAGGCCTCGCCGCCCATCACGCCGGCGAGCGATTCGACGCCCGCGTCGTCGGCGATCACGATCATATCTGGATCTAGAGGGTATTCTTTGCCGTCGAGCGCTAAGAGTGTTTCCGATAGGTCAGGAAAGCCAACTTCGAACATACCGTCACCGGTCTGTCGGACTGGATGGCCAAGCCTACGGAAGTCCTCTGCTTCATTGGAGGTTAGCTCCAACTCTTCGGTACGGACTTTCATCTTCGCGCGACGCACGACGAGATCGCCCGTGACCTTCCGCGCGTCGAACACGTGCAGCGGCCGCGCGCGGTCGAGGGTGAGAAAATTGGTGATGTCGACCAGCGCGTTGATCGGCCGCAGACCCACCGAACGCAGCCGCTCTTGCATCCAGGCGGGGCTCGGGCCATTCTTGACGCCGCGCACGAGCCGCAATGCGAACAGCGGCGCCAGATGCGCGTCGTCAGGCGCGAAATCGAGCTTCACCGCCACTGGGCACGGGAAGCCGCCAGGTACGGACGCCGTCGCCGGCGTCGTCAAAAGCCCAAGTCCGGCGGCGGCGAGGTCGCGCGCGGCGCCGGCGACGCCGGCGGCGTCGGGACGGTTCGGCGTCAGATTAATGTCGATGACGGGATCGCCCAGCCGCGCCCATTGCGCGTAAACCGCGCCGACCGGCGCGTTCTCGGGCAGTTCCATGATGCCCTCGGAATCGCCGGGGAGTTCCAATTCGCTCGCCGAGCAAAGCATGCCCAATGATTCGACGCCGCGAATGACGCCCTTGCCGAGGGTGAATTTCTTGGCCGGGATATAAGTTCCCGGCGCCGCGAACACGGTCTTGAGACCCTTGCGCGCATTGGGCGCGCCGCAGACGACCTGCAAGGGCGCGCCGGCGCCCGTATCGACCGAGCACACCTGCAAACGGTCGGCGTTGGGATGCGGCGCGGCCTCGATCACTTGCGCGACGACAAAGTCTTCGAGCAGCGCGGAAGGATCGTGCACATCCTCGACCTCGAGGCCGATGCGGGTGAGTGTGTCGACGATCTCGGTCAACGAGGCCGTGGTGTCGAGGTGGGTCTTGAGCCAGGAGAGGGTGAGTTTCATAAGGAGCTTTGCTTTTTTGTCAGCGCGTCGATCGACCGATAGATTGGCGTGTATACATCCCAAGGTTTCGAAAAGCCGATCAGTCGATCCGCGCGCATTTTCGCTAAGGCGTGAAAAACGGCGTAGTAGGCCGTCGCGACCGCGCGTCGCAACGACGCCTGTTTCGGCCTGCCGGAATCTCGCTGGGCGAGATCATCGGCGAGCGCCAGCAGATCATCGATCACGAATGCCCCCGGAGCGGCGAGACATCGTCCTCGGGTCGATCATCATCGTCCAGCCGTCTGGTTTCGAGATAGGGGAATCTGTCTTCGCCTACCGCCAATAGGGCGTCGCTGAGCGCCAAATTGGCGTTCATCAGAGCCTTCGGTTCCAGTGGCGGCGCGCCTTCTCCCAACACCGCGTAGACATAGACGGCAGGCTCGTCGCTGTAATCGAGGCCGGTGCGAATTTCCGCGCGCTCATATCGGAATTTGCCGAGCGCGTCACGTAGCACACGGTCGGCGATGGCCTGAATCTGCGCGTCGCTCATCATATCGCCTTCGCTTGGAGGATCGTCCCCGCCGGCAACAATAATAACGCATTCGGGGCCAACCGCGTAGTGCGCCACTGATCGCTCACCCGCTCAATCCCCCCGCCAGCGTCGGAAAACCCGGCTCCGTAGCCCCCGGAGCCTTCTGCCCGCGCAACATGCTGGCGACGCTAATGTCCTCGTCGATTTGCGGCCAATGCACGCCCAGCGGCGAGAGTTCGACAACGCCGCGCGCCGCATCGGAAGCCTGCGCCAAGCGCGGATACCACCAGAGGGGCGCGCGCAGCACGCGGCCGTCGGCGAGCGCGACGTTCAGGAAACTGTCGTCGCAATGAACTTCCACCGGGCGGCTGTCCTCGATCTCAATTTGCAAAATAGTCATGCCACGCCTCCAGGAAGACTTCTCGTTCGTCACGCGTCTTCTTGATGATAATGCTCAACTCTCTGGCCGAATACCCCATATTGATCGCAAGATTGAGGTCGTTCAGCCAGATCTTGGCTTCCTTGCCGTCTTTCGTCACATGGACATGCGGCGGCTCCCAGCCGTCCGCGGAATAAAGGAAAAAGCGGTAGCCCTGCCACCGCGATACGGTTGGCATCGCCTCACCCGCTCAATCCCCCCGCCAGCGTCGGAAAGTCCAGCGGCCTGAATCCATAATGGCGCAGCCAGCGCAAATCGCCCTCGAACAGATCGCGCAAATCCGGCATGCCGTATTTCAGCATCGCGAGGCGGTCGATGCCGACGCCGAAGGCGAAGCCCTGGTGTGTGTCGGGATCGAGGCCGCAATTGCGCAGCACATTGGCGTGCACCATGCCGCAGCCGAGAATCTCCATGAAGTCCTCGCCCTCGCCGAAGCGGATTTCGCCGCCCTGGCGCTTGCATTGGACATCGACCTCCATCGACGGCTCGGTGA
>JBAUVQ010000456.1:0-6556 GCA_049583305.1 Methylocystis sp. | reverse complement strand
CCCGATCCGCGTGAAAAACCGCCGGGACCCGCGCCGAAGCCCTCGAAGCCGTGCGCGCGCGGCTTGCCGTCGGCGCCAATTTCGCCGCGGTCGAACTTGGCCTTTTTCGCGTCGTCGCCGACGATCTCATAGGCTGAATTGATCTCGGCGAAGCGCTCCTTGGCCTTCGGGTCGGTCTTATTGTGGTCGGGATGAAACTTCTTGGCGAGCTGCCGATAGGCCTTCTTAATCTCGCTGGCGCTCGCCGATTTGGCGACGCCCAAAACGTCATATGGATCGCGCATGTCTTTTCATAAGCCCAATTGCGCGCCCGCCCGCCCGGCGCGGACGCGGATGTCTTTTCTGCTATTTGGGCGCCCTCTCGGCAAGGCGCAAGCGGAACGCGTCAGGGCCCTTCCGGCGTCACGCGCGTCAGATGGCCCATCTTGCGGCCCGGACGGACCTCGCTCTTGCCATAAAGATGCAGGCACGCGCCATCTTCGCGCAACAGTTCGCGCCACCCATCGGCGTCCTCGCCGATCAAATTGCGCATGACCGCCCGCCCATGCCGGCGCGTGGAGCCAAGCGGCCAGCCGGCGACGGCGCGCATATGCTGTTCGAACTGCGAGACCGTCGCGCCGTCGAGAGTCCAATGGCCAGAGTTGTGGACGCGCGGGGCGATCTCGTTGACGACCAACTCCTCCAAAGCCGACCTGGTCGTCCGATCGAGCACGAACATCTCGACCGCGAGAACTCCGACATAGTCGGCGGCTTCGGCGATGGTTCGAGCGATCTCGACCGCCCGCGCCGCGGTCTCCGGGCGGATGTTCGCCGGCGCCGTCGTCGTGGCGAGAATATGGTGTTCGTGGATATTCTCGCAAACGTCGTAGGCGCGAAATTCGCCGTCGACGCCGCGCGCCGCGACCACCGAGATTTCCTTGGAGAAGGGCACGAAGCTTTCGAGAATGCAGGGCGCGCCGCCAAGCGCGCGAAAGGTCACTCCGAGATCGGCCCCGCCCTGAAGCAGGATCTGCCCCTTGCCGTCGTAGCCGAGGCGGCGGGTTTTCAGAATCGAGGGGCGGCCGAGCCTGGCGACGCCGCGCGCCAAGGCGCCGGCGTCCTCGACATCGGCGAAGCCGGCGGTCTCGATCCCGAGACCTTGCACGAATTTTTTCTCGACCAGCCGATCTTGCGTCAGCGCCAGCACCCCGGGATTGGGCCGCACCGGCTTGCGCGCGGCGAGAAACTCGGCGGTGGCCGCCGGCACGTTCTCGAATTCGTAGGTGACGACATCCACCGCGTCGGCGAAGGCGGCGAGAGCCGACTCGTCGCCGTATTCGGCCACGGTGCGCGACGCGCAAACGTCGAAGGCCGGCTCGTTGGCGCTTGGCGAAAAAATGTGCGCCTTCAGTCCGAGCCGCGCGCCAGCCATCGCCAGCATGCGCGCGAGCTGGCCGCCGCCCAAGATGCCGATGGTCGCGCCCGGCGTCAGCATGGCTCCTTAACCCTCGTCGCTGGGCGTTTCGCCGACGCTCTCGGTCTGCTGGGCGCGATATCGCGCGAGGCGCTCCGCCAGCGGAGCATCTCCACGCGCCAGGATCGCGGCGGCGAGGAGCGCCGCGTTGATCGCCCCGGCCTTGCCGATGGCCAGCGTCCCCACCGGCACGCCGCCGGGCATTTGGACAATGGAGAGTAACGAATCCATTCCAGACAGCGCGGCGGATTCGATTGGCACGCCGAGCACCGGCAGCGCGGTCATCGCGGCGGTCATTCCAGGCAGGTGCGCGGCGCCGCCCGCGCCGGCGATCACGATCTCGAACCCTTCGCGCTCGGCGTTCTTGGCGAAAGCCACCAGACGATCGGGCGTGCGATGCGCCGAGACGATCCGCGCCTCATAGCCAACGCCGAGTGAATCGAGCGTCTGCGTCGCGTGACGCATGGTCGCCCAATCGGACTGCGATCCCATGATGACGGCGACGGGTGTTGCGGGTTTCGGCACGAGGCTTCCGGCGGGCTAAACGATGGAAGCCATGCGGCATAGACGAAGCGGCCCCCCAGCGCAAGCGCGGGAATGGGTGTCCGAGGACGATCAAGCTTGACGGGAAATGGCGGCCCTCCCGCCGCTTTCGATTGAAACAGTAGTTTTGAAACAAGACGTTTGACAGAAGGCCGACGATAGACGAATGAACTTCGGCGGCAAAACAAAAACGAGCCAAGTCAGGCGCTGCGGGGAAACAGTGAGCCAATTTTTCGAATCGGTCGTCGACTTGCACGACCCGTGCAAGCCGGACGCGAGAGCGCTGGCGCGCCGCATGTCGGCGCTCAAGTCTTTGGCGAGCCAAAAGGGCTATTTCGTGGTTCCGCTTTGGGAACAGGGGCTTCGCTGCCTCGAACTCGCCGCGGTCCCTCTGCTCGCCTTCCTTTTACTGGCTTGGGGGGGCGTGGCGGCCGTGCTGGGCGTCCTGGTCCTGGCTCTCCATTATCCGCGCGCCGGATATCTCGGCCACGATCTCGCGCATAATCATTGGGGGCCGCGAAACGATCCAGTGCCGCGCCTGATGCTGCGGGCGGTGGCTCTATTCCAGGGCTTCGGTCCGACCTGGTGGGTTGAGAAGCACGAACTGCATCACGCCTTTCCGAATGGCTGCCGGACGGACGAGAACGGAGTCCTCACGCCGATCGACGGAGACATCGATTCGGCGCCGTGGCTCGTCTGGGACAAAGCCCTCGCCGAATATAATTTCAACGCGAGAAAGTCGACGCGAAACAAGCTTCTCGCATGGGCGATGCCGCGGCTTCAAGTTTGGTTGTTCCTGCCGCTCCTTTCGCTCGCTCGCTTCAACTGGAGCTGGCAAAGCATCGAGACGGCGGCGCGCAAGCAACAATTCCTAGAGGCGGCGCTCTGCACTCTCCACTGGATCGTGGGGCTCGGCCTCGCGATGTGGCTCACGCCGGGGCCGGCCTGGACCGGAGTGGTTTGGTTCCTGGTCGCGCAGCTTTTGGGCGGCTTTCTGCTCGGCATGGTCTTCGTCCTGAACCACACGGGGATGGAGGTTTACGACGCGAGCGAGGCGGGCGGTTTCTACGATCGGCAGGCCCGTTCCAGCCGCAATACGCCAAGCTCGATTTTTTTCGACTGGCTCACCGGCGGACTGAACAGCCAGATCGAGCATCATTTGTTTCCGACAATGGCCCGCCGCAACTTGCCCAAAATGCGCGCGTTGACGAAAAGCGCCCTGTTGGAATGCGGATATGCCTATGAGGAGCTGAGAAACCGGGAAGCTTTTTGGGTGGTGCTCAACTCGTTGAGCGAAGCCGCCCGGGCTTGACGAGTCGCCCGTCGCGCTGACACGCGGCGCCGGACGTGGACGCCTCGCTCAACCGACCGCCCCTGGGTGGTCGGGTTTTCCATGCGGCCGCTTTTGTGTTAGGGAAAGGGCCTCAGTCGGCGGCCTTGAACCGCCTCGCCGGGCTATCGGCAAAGCTTTAGGAATCACGACTTGTCCATTCCATTTCGCTACGTCGCCAAGGTCGGCGCTTATCTCGTCCGCCAGCAGCTCATGGGTCGCAAGCGTTATCCGCTCGTGCTGATGATGGAGCCGCTGTTTCGCTGCAACCTCGCCTGCGCCGGCTGCGGCAAGATCGACTATCCCGACGCCATCCTCAACAAGCGGCTCTCGGTCGCGGACGCGCTCGCCTCGGTCGACGAATGCGGCGCCCCCGTCGTGGTCATCGCCGGCGGCGAGCCCTTGCTGCATAAAGATCTCGCGGAAATCGTCGAGGGCGTCATCGCGCGCAAGAAATTCGCGATCGTCTGCACCAACGCGCTGCTGCTCGCCAAGAAGATCGACCAGTTCAAGCCCAATCCCTATTTCACCTGGTCGATCCATCTCGACGGCGACAAGGAAATGCATGACCACGCGGTGAGTCAGGAAGGCGTCTTCGAACGCGCCATCGAGGCGGTGAAACTGGCGAAATCCAAGGGCTTCCGAGTCACGACCAACAGCACGTTCTTTTCCAACACCGATCCCGCGCGCGCCGCCGCCTTCCTCGACGAGCTGACCAAGATCGGCGTCGATGGAATGACGGTGTCGCCGGGCTACGCCTATGAGCGCGCGCCCGATCAGGCGCATTTCCTGAACCGCTCGAAGACCAAGGCGCTGTTCCGCGCGATCTTGAAGCGCGGGCGCGGCGGCAAATCCTGGGCCTTGCAGCAATCGGGCCTGTTCATTGACTTCCTCGCCGGCAATGTCAGCTATCACTGCACCCCCTGGGGCATGCCGCTGCGCACGGTGTTCGGCTGGCAGCGCCCCTGCTATCTGCTCGGCGAGGGCTACGCCCCGACCTTCAGGCAACTGATGGAAGAGACCGACTGGGACGCGTATGGGGTCGGCAATTATGAAAAATGCGCCGACTGCATGGTGCATTCGGGCTTCGAGGCGACCGCCGTGGAAGACAGCGTGAAGCGTCCCTGGCGCGCGTTGAAGGTCGCGCTATTTGGCGTGAGGACGGAAGGACCGATGGCGCCCGACATATCGCTCGATAAGCAGCGACCGGCCGAATATGTGTTCGACGCCAATGTGGCGACGCTATCACAGACCCGCGAGCACGAGGCGAAGCAGCGGGCCGACCAGACCTCCACAGCGGCCTAAGGTCGCGAAGGCCGCGCGGGCGTCGAGTCCCGCGCGAATGAGATCGCCGAGCTGCGCCGGTTCTCGCGCGAGTTCGCGAAGCACTCCCGGGACATCGACGCCGCCGTCCGGGCGGATCGCCTTAGTGGCCAGCGCGGGCAGCGCGCGCGCGGCGGGATCG
Source organism: Methylocystis sp. (assembly GCA_049583305.1). Lineage (GTDB taxonomy): Bacteria > Pseudomonadota > Alphaproteobacteria > Rhizobiales > Beijerinckiaceae > Methylocystis. The sequence continues at coordinate 1,765 of JBAUVQ010000456.1, read as the reverse complement.
CCGATCGCCCGAATGATCGCGAAGGGCAAGCCGCGCCGTCGGGCGAAGGCGCCGGCGAGGTGGGACTCCATATCCACGGCGACGCCGCCGCTTCGCCCGCGCAGTTCGGTTTTGCCGGCGACCGTGAGAACGGCGGCGTCGACGCCCGCGACCGCGCCCTCGCGCACCGCGACGCCCGCCCCGGAGAAACCGTTGAGCAAGACCTTGCACAACGCGGGATGCGCGTGGAAAAGCTCTTCATCGCTCGTCGCCGTGGTTCCAACCGCCACGTCGCCGGGACGCAGCGCGGGATCGAGCCCGCCAGCGAGCCCAAAGCTCACAACGGCCGAAAATTCGACCTCGGCCAGATCAAGGAGCGCCGCGTGCAACAGGCGGACATCGGCGCCGCTGCAAAGGGGGATCACGCCCGCGCCGGCGCCAAGGCAGGCGGCCTCGCGCGAAAGCCCGGTCACGACAAGGATCGGCGCGGAGGCGCGGCGCGACGCCTGTTTTTTCGCGTAGGCAAGGCTTGTGGTCATCATCGGCGCTTCTCCAATGATCGGCGAAGCGACGACCCCGCGCGAAAGTCTCCAACCGGCCCGACCTAGAACGGCCTTCGATCAAGCTGTATCATATCCGCGGGAGTTTAAGAAATTTTTACATTTGGCGGGGTTGAAAATGCCGGCGCGGTTTCTACCCGCCGGCGGAATCGCCCGTCATTTCGCGGCGCTTCACGCACCGCGCCGCGTGCGCGACGCTCGCTTCACGCGACGGGAGCATGAATCAGAGTTCGATTGATTCGGGAAATCCCCGCGATCCAGTTTGTCCGGGAACCGTCTTAGTGTTTTCGAGCGAAGTGGGAACCGGTTCGCATGAAGAAAACACGATAAAACAAGGAGTTTAGAGTGCTTCCGGTTCAGGTTGAACCGGAAAGACTCTTCTGTAACGGGCCTCGTCGTCAGCCCCTAACGTTCCTCCCTTCGCCGGTTCACTCTTCTGTCCGTGGTCGGCGACGCTTGAGCGCGGGCCGCCACTTGACGGTGTAAGATGAGGATGAGGCCGGCCAATCTAGTTGCGCGTGGTCGCGAGCCACGGAGTGTTTCTCGGTCTGACCCATCCATCGTCCCGGCGAGGGACGAACGTTTCGGGAAGGCTGGTGTTTGGCCCCCCGAAACCCTTGTGTTTCTTCTCCTTACGCCGCCGCCGGCGCGGCGGGAACGGCTCGGCTTGCGTCGAACGCCGTCTCGTCGGCCCACATCCGATGCAGGATCACGGCGAGCTTGTGCGCCAGCGCCACCTTCGCCTTTTTCATGCCGGCGCGCCGCGCGAGCTTCATCGCCCAACTCTTGAGGCCGGCGCCCTTCACCGGCCGCGTCAATATGACGTGGGCGGCTTCATAGAGCGCCGCGCGCACGCCAGAGTCGCCGATCTTGGTGATCCGCCCGGTCACGTCGGTCTCTCCCGACTGATATTTTCTCGGCGTCAGACCAAAATGCGGCCCGACCCGCTTCGACGAGGAAAACCGCGGCGGATCGTCGATCGCCGAGACATAGGTCAGCGCCACGATCGCGCCAACGCCCGGCGCCGACATGATCAGCCTCGCGCGCTTATCCCGCCGCGCCATCGCCCGCACGCGTTTCTCGAACATGTCGAACTCGCGCGGCAAAGCCGCATGAGCCGCAAGCAGCGCCTTGGCGATGACCTCCAGCGTCGCATGGCCGGCGACAAGCTCCTCGATCCGCCGCGCGAACCGCTTCGGCGTCGTCGGCCCCACCTTCAGCCCGAA
>JBAUVQ010000455.1:0-7984 GCA_049583305.1 Methylocystis sp. | reverse complement strand
GGGGGACAGCCGCGCGCAAATCGAGAGCGCGGCGCGCGCGGCGGGCGCGCCTTTTTTTGGCGTCTGGCTCGATGTCGATCTTGTCGCGCGGCTTGAGCGCGTCGATGCGCGGCGCGACGATCCCTCGGACGCGACGCGCGAAGTGCTGCTCGCGCAGATGCAAGGCGACTCCGGCGCGATCGGCTGGCGACGCATCGACGCCGCGCGCGGGCTGGACGCCGTTGTGGCGGAGATCGCGAAAAGCATCACAGCGTCTTGCTAAGAAAAGTCCGCGCCGCGCCGACCGGAAAATTCTCGATCCGTCCGCGGCGGACAAAGCCGCCACGCTCGTAAAACTTGGCGGCGCCTTCCTCGAACGTGTCGAGATAGACGCCAACGCAGCCGCGCGCGCGCGCCGCCTCTTCCGCTTGGCTTAGCACAAGGCGCCCGAGGCCCCGCCCGCGCCAATCCGGCGCGACGTAAAGGTGGCGGACATAAAGCCAGCCCCAATGCGTCACGCCGTTGAGCCCCGCGACGACGGCTCCGTCCACGTCGCGAGCAAGGATCGACAGCGGAAGCTCGTCGCGCGGGCCAAAGCGCGCCACGACTTCGGCGCCGAGCCGTTCGCCGATTTGCGGCGACTCGCGCGCGTTGTCGCGTTCGAACCTTATCCTGTCGAGCGCGGCGTGATGCGCGTTGTCGCCGGTCATGGTAGTTGTCCCGCATGAGAATGAAAACCGTCCTCGCAGTGTCGGCCATCGCCGCGCGGCTCGCAACCGGCGCGCCGGTTTCCCATGCGTCGGAAGCATCTTGCTCGGAGCCCGTGAAGACCAATGGCGCGCGGCCGCGCGACTACGGCCCGATCCTCCAGGCCTGCGTCAACGACACGGGCGCGAAAAAGCTCACGACGCGGCGCATGACCGTCGGCGACGAAAAGTTGATGCTGGCGGTCGATCCCGCGAGCCTCGCGACCAGCCTGGAGCGCGAGCGATGCTGGCGCTGCAAGGACACCAGCGATGCGGCGGAATCTGACACGCGCTTCATCCGCGCGCTGAGGAAGCCGGAGCCCGACCCGGCGACGCCCAAGGTGTTGGAGAACGCCGGCCTTTTGCATGGCAAGGGCGAGGGCGTCTTCGTCACCGGCGATTTGTGTCCGAGCCAACGTCCGCTGGACCGCGATTTTCTGGAGCTGCTCGCCAAGCAGGGGCCCGGAACGCCGGTCGCCCTGTCTGTCTCCGGCGTGTGGATGCTCCACCACGCCGCCGATCTCGACTGGTTGAAGCAAAAGGCCGCCAGCGGCGCGCTAAACATCTCCTGGGTCGATCATTCCTATCATCACCCCTATGTCAAAAGCCGGCCCGACGCGCAAACCTATCTGCTGACGCCGGGCACGAATATTGACGAGGAAATCTTCGACACGGAAAAACTGATGATCGCCAATGGCCTGACGCCATCGGTGTTTTTCCGCTTTCCGGGTCTCGTTTCCGACGCGGCGCTGATGGACAAGCTGCGCGAACGCCACCTCGTCGCGCTCGGCGCCGACAGCTGGCTGGCGCTTGGCCCCCGCCCGCGCCCGGGCTCGATCGTGCTGGTGCATCCCAACGGCAACGAGGAGGCGGGCTTGAGGATTTTTTCGCGGCTGCTGGAGCAGGGAAAAATGCCGGGTCCGTTCCGTTCGATCGTCGAGGCGCCATAGAGCGAGTTCCATCCGGCGGACTGTCGTCGTTTGTTCATCCGTCTGATCTAACGCTTTTGGTGGGAGACTAGACATGGAAGAAGACCACGCCGAACTGGACGCGCTGCAGGCCGCCTACAAAGCCGCCGTCGAGGAATGGATTGTCGCGATCCGGAAGGAAGAAGCGCTGGCCTCGGTCAATCACACCATCGCCGAAGTCGACAAATGGGAACAGGCCCATTTCGACGAGGACGACGCCCGCGACAAGGTTTTGGAGGCGAAAGAGGAATACGAAGACGCGCTGCGGCGCAAGTTTTTTGATTTTTGAGCGGTGGAAGGACTGGAATTGCCGCCGCGAAGCGCTAAACGCCGCGTTTGAGCAAATATTCCAGCGGTCCCGGGTTTTCCATGTCGGCGGTCGCCAAGGCGCCCAGGACTTCCGGGGCGATGTCGCCGCCGCCGACCTCGATGAAGACGACAGCCCCGGCGAAATTCATGTCTTCGTCGCCGTTATCGATACTCAATTGCGCGCACATCGCGCGGAAGGCCGGCCCCATCGGCGCGGTTTGCAAGACAGCCCTGAACACGCTCAATATCTTCTCTTTTGTCGACTTGGCGTCGAGTTCCCGGTCTCCGTCCAAGATTTTCTCTATCCTCAAACGGAGGTCGGTCTGGGCGAGGCGCGTGACCCTCGCTTCGTCTACAAGCTCTTCAAGTTCCATCGCGATTGCTATAATGGCAAAGACTCCGGGATCGATTTTCGTCCCCCGATACGCCGCCCCCGGCAGCGTTCCGCGAAACTCATAGGTCCTCGGCGCCTTGTAGCCCGCGAGGTTTTCCCGCGCGAATTTGTCCAGCTCTTGCGCCGTCAGCGAAGGATCGCGCGGGACGATGAAAGCTAAGGGAGCCTCGCCCGAACGCGAGTCCGGCACGCCGATCACCTCGACCTCCTTAACCTTCGGATGCCGCGCCAGCACGTCTTCGACCTCGTTGGGATAGACGCGGAAGCCCGAGACGAGAACGTGGTTACTCACCGGATCGACGATTTTGATCTGGCCGTCGGGCAGCATCATCGCGACGTCGCCGGTGCGGAAAAAGCCGTCCACGGTCATCACCTCCGCCGTCTCCTCGGGCTTCATCCAATAGCCTTGCATGACCTGCGGCCCCTTGACGCAAAGCTCGCCGCGTTCGCCGAACGGCGCGGGCGAGCCATCGAGGAGCCGAATGGATATTTGCGTCGAAGGGACGGGATAGCCGATAGCGCCCGAAAATTCGTCGAGATCAGGACGATTGATGGCGACGATCGGCGAGGTCTCCGAGCGGCCGTAGCCTTCGACGATCGGCTTGCCCGTCACTATCTTCCAGCGCCGCGCCACCGCCTCCTGCGTCGCCATTCCGCCCGAGACGCAGAAGACGAGATTGGAGAAGTCCAGGCAAGAGAAGTCCTCATTGTCCGCGAGCGCGGCGTAAAGCGTGTTGACGCCGGCGAACATCGTGAAGCGCGATAGCTTTAACGTTATCACGAAGTTTGGGATGTCGCGGGGATTGGCGATCAGCAGGCAGCAGGCGCCGGCCCTGACCCCAAGCAGCAGGCAAGTCGTGAGGCCGAAGATGTGATAGAGGGGCAAGGCCGTGACGATGATCTGGGGCTTGTCGAAATAATCCTTGAGCCACGCTCGGCACTGTTCGATGTTGCTCGCGACATTGCGATGAAGCAGGACCGCGCCCTTGGCCTGGCCGGTGGTCCCGCCCGTATATTGCAGCAGCGCGATGTCGTCGCGCGAGACCTCGACCGGCGCCAGAACGCGCCGGCGCCCCTCCCGCAGCGCCTCCTTAAAGCTCATCGCGCCGGGAATACTAAACGGGCGAACCGCGCGCTTGATCCAGCGCGAGGCGATGTTGATCCAGGCGCCATTCAAGCCGAGGAGATCACCGGGAGTCGTGACGATCGCCTGCTCGACCTTCATATTGGGCCAGGCGCTCGCGACAATGTGCGCGAAACTCTCCAGCACGAAGATAAAGCGGGCGCCGGAGTCGTCGATCTGGTGCTCCAACTCGTGCGGCGTATAGAGTGGATTGACGTTGACCACGACGCCGCCGGCGAGCCAAACGCCGTAAAGGATCGCCGGATAGCTCGCGACATTGGGCGACATGATCGCCACGCGCTCGCCCTTTTTTAGGCCCCGCGCCTGGAGATAGGAGGCGATCGCCTCCGCCGCCTCGCCGAGTTCGCGATAGGTCAGGGTCACGTGGAAGCTTTTGATAGCCGGTCGGTCGCCGAAGGCCGCGACGCTCCGGCGAAAAGCGGCGCCAAGCGTCGGGAGCTCGGATTCGTCGATGTCGGCGGGAACGCCCGGCGGGTAGGACGCGAGCCAGGGGCGCGCGGCGTAAGGGTCTCCCGCCTCGTCGGTTGCGATCATTTCCGATCCGCCCCTATCGAGCCTCGCCGGATGTCCTTGGCTTCCCGGCCAGCATGACGCAGTTTGCCGCTTCTCACAAGGCCGAGCCCCCGCCGCGAGCGTCGCCGCGCTACTTCCCGAAATACCGATCCTCCAGCGACCGCCACTCCGGGCTCGCGGTGATCCTCATCAGCGCGCGGTCCATCGGCTTTTTCAGCGGGCTGTTTTGTGGCAGCGCGATCGCCATGTAGGCCGGGGATAAAAGATTGTTCGGAATACGGACAGTCTTGGAAAAGCTGGTGGAAACGAGATATCGCAGGGCTCCGACGCTGTTCACCACCGCGTCGGCCTCGCCGCCGTCGAGAGCCGAGACGGCTTCCCGCAAATTATCGTATTTCTTGTACGCGAGGCGCTGAGAATCCAAAAACTCGGCGCCCGAGGAAGAAGCGACCGCGGCGAGCCGCTTGCCGGCGAGATCCTTCTCGGTGAAAGGCGCGCTGCTTTCCACCTGCTCGGCGGTGAGGCGCGAAACGAGACTCGCCGACAGCAAGGACACCAGCGCCACGCTGCCCAGCATCCAGACGATGGCGACGAAACGTCCGAACGGCGTCTTCGGCGTCTTGTCGCCATAGCCGACCGTCGTCATCGTGACGACGGCCCAATAGATGCCGTCGCGCAATGTGACGACCGACGAATCCGTCGCCGCCGATGAGCGGCTTGGCTTTTCAATGAACCACATCGCGACGCCGATAAGCAGCAACAGCACGAGCATCGTGACGATCAGCGAACTCAGTTCGACCGCGACCAAACCATAAGCGACGAGAGCGGAAATCGGTCCCGCTTCCTTGTGCAAAGCGACCGCGACGCCGGAGCGGTGAGCTGGATAGGAAAAATCGACGCGCGCGGCGCGCTCCGGCGTTATCGTGATCGCCCCGATCGCCGCGTCGAACCGCCCCTGCTCCAGGCCAGCGAGGACCGCGTCCATTTGAGAAACCGGCGTCAGTTTGTACTGGCTGCCCAATTCCTCGGCGACCCGCCGCCAGAGGTCGACGCCGACGCCGAGGAACGCGCCGTCCGGCCCGACGCTTCCATAGGGCGCCAGGTCGTAGACGGCGACGCGCAAAGGCGCGGCCTCCACGCGCTCGGCGCCGGTCGCGGGGCCCAATCCAGCCGCCAGGCAGAAGACGACCATCAGCGGAAAAAACAGCAAACGCCGCGGAGCCGTCTCGCCGATGGTCCCGGCGGTCGTTGCGTGCGAAGGCCGCGGCGTCATGAATGTGGAGCCTCGAGGCGTGGCCACGGGAGCGTGGCGCGCGACGCTGGCACGGAAACAAGAAATTCTCGTGTCGCAAGCCCGCCCCGCCGATCCCGAGGCCGCTCAGGCGGCCTTCGCCGCGCTCTCCCGTCGTCACGCGAAGGCCTTCAACCCGAGATAAAATAATTCGATAACCCGTCCGTCATTATTGTAAATTGAAACTTTATAGCTCGAATAAACAGAAAATTCAGCAATTTATGGAGAATTAGATATTTAGACGGGCGCAGTCGCGCTGGCTTGCGTAATTCGCGACACTAGATCATATATATAGCATCAGCCGGAACGGAGCGTTTGATGTCTTACCTAGAAGGCGTGGTGTATGATCCCCCGTCAAGTGAATATCCGCCTCTCATCGTTATTTTTAGAGAGGACGGTGAAATCTTAACGGCGCGGGCGGCGGCTTCGGTCGAGGCCGCCGAATCTTTCCTCGCGCAGGTCTTGGCCGAAGTTCAGGCCAAGTTAGACACAAATTTGGCGAAGAAAGACACTTGACGGACGGGCAAGATCTGTGGCCAAGGCCAACCGCGGGGCGCGAATCGCCTTCACCCCAGCAGGGTGCGGGAACGTGAAGGGCGCGGTGGCGGGGCCGCCGGAGGACCAACCCGCGCTTCGGCGAATTGCTTTCATTGACAAGGATTGTGGCGGCTCTTATCTCTCCGCCGGGAAATTGCGTCGAAACCCGCGGGCCTCCGCGGGGGCGGAACTTGTCCGCGCGGTTCCCAGCGCTCGACGTAGCGCCTGACCTCAAAGGTTTCGACGAATCGGCGCTCCGGTCTCAAACCGGCGTGTCGATCCAGTCAGAAAGGTTCCACGAATGTTCGGCGCCCTCGCCAAGAAAATTTTCGGCTCCGCCAACGAACGCCGCCTGAAGACCTATCAGCCGAAAGTCAAGGCGATCAACGCGCTGGAGCCCGAGGTCGCCGCGCTGTCGGACGAGGCGCTGCGGGCCCGCACGCAGGCGTTCCGCGATCAGCTGGCCGCCGGCAAAACGCTCGACGATCTTCTGGTTCCCGCCTTCGCGACGGTGCGCGAGGCGGCCAAGCGCACGCTCGGCCAACGCCATTTCGACGTGCAGCTGATCGGCGGCATGGTGCTGCACGAGGGCGGCATAGCCGAGATGCGCACCGGCGAGGGCAAGACGCTGGTCGCGACGCTCGCGGTCTATCTCAACGCCCTCCCCGGCAAGGGCGTGCATGTCGTCACCGTCAACGACTATCTCGCCAAGCGCGACTCCGAGTGGATGGGGCAGATCTATAACTTCCTCGGCATGACCGTCGGCGTCATCGTGCACGACATTTCCGACGAGGATCGCGCCGCGGCCTACGCCAGCGACATCACCTACGGCACCAATAACGAGTTCGGCTTCGACTATCTGCGCGACAACATGAAATACGAGCTGGCGCACATGGTCCAGCGCGGACATTCCTACGCCATCGTCGACGAAGTGGATTCGATCCTGATCGACGAGGCGCGCACGCCGCTGATTATTTCCGGCGCCATCGACGACAAGTCCGATCTCTACAACGCGATAGACAAGTTGATGCCGAAGCTCGCCGGGGAAGATTATGACCTCGACGAAAAGCAGCGCTCGATCAGCCTGACCGACGCCGGCAACGAGCACATGGAAGAATTGCTCGGCGAGGCCGGCATCCTCACGGAGGGCGCGCTCTACGAGGCGCAGAACGTGACCATCGTCCATCACGTCAATCAGGCCCTGCGCGCGCACAAGCTGTTCCAGCGCGACAAGGACTACATCGTGCGCAAGGGCGAGGTCGTCATCATTGACGAATTCACCGGCCGCATGATGCCGGGCCGCCGCTATTCGGAAGGACTGCATCAGGCGCTCGAAGCCAAGGAGCATGTGCAGGTTCAGCCGGAAAACGTGACGCTCGCCTCGATCACCTTCCAGAATTACTTCCGCCTTTACGACAAGCTGGCCGGCATGACCGGCACGGCCTCGACCGAGGCGCTCGAATTCGCGGAAATCTACAAGCTCGACGTCGTCGAAATTCCGACGCATCGCCCGGTCCAGCGCATCGACGGGGACGACGAGGTCTATCGCACCGCCGGCGAGAAGCTGAAGGCCATCGCGGAGGAGATCGAGGCCGCGAGCGCCAATCTGCAGCCCCTGCTCGTCGGCACGACATCGATCGAGAAATCCGAGCAGCTCGCGCAATATCTCAGCAAGCAGGGCTACACGCAGATCGACTTCACCGATCCCAAGGCCTTGCCCAAACTCTACGTCGCGGCTCGCGCCGGCAAGCCGTCAAAGCTGTTCGCGGTGCTGAACGCCCGCTTCCATGAGCTCGAGGCCTATATCGTCGCGGAGGCCGGCGTGCCCGGCGCGATCACCGTCGCGACCAACATGGCGGGCCGCGGCACCGACATTCAGCTCGGCGGCAATGTCGAGATGCGCGTGGCGCAGGAATGCGCGGGGCTGGAGGGCGAGGCGCTGAAGTCCAAGGAAGCGGAGATCCGAGCCGAGATCGCGCGCTTCAAGGAGCAGGCCATCGCCGCGGGCGGTCTCTATATCATCGGCACGGAACGTCACGAGAGCCGCCGCATCGACAATCAGCTGCGCGGACGCTCGGGCCGCCAGGGCGATCCGGGGCGCTC
>JBAUVQ010000454.1:0-5437 GCA_049583305.1 Methylocystis sp. | reverse complement strand
CTCGGAGCCGACGCCGCGCCGGCGTCGGCGGCTTGTTTGCGGGCATTGGTCATGATGGCGATATGGGTGATGCCATTGCTGGCCAGCTTGTCCATCACCCTGACGACTTCGCCATAGACCACGTCGGTGTCGCCGCGCAGGTGAACGACGCGCGTCAGGTCGTCGCCCATCAGCGTGCGAACGCCGTCGACCAGCGCATCCAGCGTCGTGGTGTCGGAGCCGAGCGAGACTTTCCCGTCCTTGCCGATGGTGACGACGATTGGATCTTTCTGGTTGAGCTGTTGCGCCGCCTTGGCTTGCGGCAGATTGACCTTCACGCCCTTGGCCAGCAGCGGCGCCGTGATCATGAAGATGATGAGCAGCACCAGCATGACGTCGACGAGCGGCGTCACGTTAATGTCGGCCAGCGGTTGATAAAGATCGTCGTTGTTCTTTAGTCGAGAAGGGAGAGCCATCACGCCGCCTCCCGCTTCTGCGTGGAGACCGCGCGACCGGCCACGAGGGCGAGCGCTTCGTCCTCGATATAGTGAGAGACATTCTGGCCGACGCGGGAGAAAGCGGCGCCAATGCGGTTATAGCCGACCGAGGCGGGAATGGCCGCCGCGAGACCATAGGCCGTCGCCGCGAGAGCTTCCGCGATGCCCGGCGCGACAACCGCGAGGCTGGTGTCCTGCGACGCCGCGATGCCCGCGAAGCTGCTCATGATGCCCCAAACCGTGCCGAACAGGCCGATGAACGGCGCGACCGAGGAAATAACCGCGAGATTGGGCAGACCGCCTTCTTCCTTGGCCAGGAACTCGCGCGCCGCGCGGCTCATCACCTCGGCGATGCGCTCGCGCTTCTCCCCGAGCGACTCGCCGGGGAGGTCCAGGGAAAAGGCCGAGCGACCAGCCGCCGCCACGGGAGCCAGCACGCCGACTTCGCCGCCGGCGCGCGCGGAGGCCGTCGCCTTGCCGATCTTGAGCACCGAGAACACGCCGAGGACGATCAGCACCCAAGTGTAAACGGAAGCCAACGCAAGGGTCAGCATCACGAATTTGCCGACGGGGCCGGCATTGACGAACATCGCCAGCGGGGAAAGTGTGGTGTATTCCATGGTGTAAGCTCTTCCTTGAGAGTTTGATCGCCGCTTATGCAGTGCCGGCGATACGTAGTTGTTCTTTATTCTTCTTATGACGTCCGTGAGACATTCGCTCGGGCGGGGTCTACTCCCCGCTTGCGCTTGCGATCACCGCAAGGACGGCGGACTAGGAAAGAGTGAGCGGCGCCGGCGGCGCGCGGGCTCCATTGACCGTGTTGGAGACCGCGGCCTCCATTTCATGCGTGGTCAACGCAAAATAGCGCACGCGCGAGGCGGCGACGCGCATCGGACGCGCCACTGTCGCGAAACGGCTGGGCAGAACAGCGGCCCCGGCATGCGCGGCGAGACAACAATCCGGGCACCCGGCGGCTCCGGAACGACCGTCGTGGCGGATCGGAGAACCTTTGTCGGATTGTGTCGACGAAGCGGCCCAATTATGGCACGGGGCGGATAGTTCTCCGCCAGTCCGACCATAAGCGAAGGCCCGAGCTCCCGAATGAACGGATGAGACAAACAACCCAAATATCAAGGCGCAAGCAAGGGTAGCGGCAAAAATCGCACGCACATTTACACGCATTGCCGACAGGTGTGACATAAATGTCTCTTAACGGAAATTTTATCTTTTGACAATCGTCGAGGGCTTGGAATTGTGGCGAGGAACGGTAAGGATGGCGCTTCGAAGTTCAAAATGGTTAACAAATAGTCAGGGTCGAGTCGCGAATCCCCATGTTGAGCCGCCATCTCGTTAAGCTGCTGTTTTGCATCGCTCTGCTCGCGCAGATCGCGGCGCCCGTCGCGGGCGCCGGAGCGATGGCGGCTGGCCGAGGCGGGGCCGGCGTGGCGTTCTGCGACCCCTCCCTCGGCGCGCATTCGGCGTCGATCGGCGACCCGAGCCATTCGCCCTCCGAGAAACATCGTCATCACGCGGCCTGCGCGATGTGCCCCGTCGCCGGAGTGGCTCCGCTCACGTCGGCGATAGCTTGGGCGCAACCAAACTCGGCGCCGTGGTCCCACGTCGCGCTGGACGGATCGGCGCGAGATTTCATTCCCGAGATTTTCAATCATAGCGCGTCCCCGCGCGCTCCGCCTTCCCTCGTCTGAACGCTCAATCCTCGATGCGTTAAGCGGCGCGCTCGCCGCGATTTCAGACATGCGCCGCTCCAACCAAGCGCGCAGGCGTCTAGGGAAGGATTATTTTCATGTTCCGCAACCATCTTCCGCGCGGCGTTTCCGCCGGCGCGCTCGCCATGCTTGTTGTCTCCAACGCTCCGGGCGCCCTCGCCCAGGAAGCCCTGCCGGCCATCGACGTTGGCGCCTCGTCCGTCAGCGGCGGCAATAGCGCTCCGCCTCCCCCGTCCTCGGCGCTGTCCGTCGCGCCCAAACCCTCCACCTGGTCGCCGACCTTGCCCAACGGCGGGCCGGCCTTCGTCGAGCGCTTTCAACTGCCCAACACCGTGTCCAGCGTCACGCGCGAGGACATCGAGGCGAAGGTCAACATCATCGACACGGAAGACGCGCTCAAATACACGCCGAGCCTGTTCCTTCGTAAGCGCAACGCGGGCGACAACCAGGCCGTGCTGCAAACCCGCACCTGGGGCGTCAACTCTTCCGCGCGAAGCCTCGTCTATGCCGACGATCTGCTGCTGACGGCCCTGGTCGGCAACGACAATACCGAAGGCGCGCCGCGCTGGGGGCTCGTGTCGCCCGAGGAAATCGAGCGCGTCGACATGCTCTACGGCCCCTTCGCCGCGGAGTACGCCGGCAACGCCATGGGCGGCGTGGTGCAGATCACCACGAGGATGCCCGAGAAGCTGGAGATCACCGCCAAGGAAACGGTCGCCTTGCAGGATTTCTCCCTTTGGGGCACGTCGGGCACGTTCCACACCAATGTCCAGAGCTTCACGGTCGGCGACAAGATCAACGACTTTTCGTGGTTGGTGACCGGCAATTGGAACCACACCACGACGCAACCCCTCACCTTCATTCAGGCCGCGTCGGGCACGGTCCCGAGTTCGGCGGCGAATCTCTATGGATATCCGGGCGGAGATTTCGCCACGACGAAATTCGGCGTGCCAGGAACCATTCTGGGCTCGGCCGGCAATCTGCTGAGCGACTATATTAACACCAAGGTGAAACTCGCCTACGACGTGACGCCGACAATCCGCGCCACCTATACCGTGGGCTTCTACTCCAACGACAGCAATTCGACGCCCGGCAATTACCTGGTCCAGGGCGGCGGCGCCTATTTCGGATCCAATACCGGCATTAGCGCGCTCGGAAACAGCGCGATGCAGAGCTTCGGCGCCGCTTATTACCGCTGGCAGGAGAAGATGCTGACCAACGCGGCCTCGGTGAAATCCAACACCAAGGGCGTGTTCGACTGGGAAATCTCGGCGTCGAATTTCACCTATCTGCAATCGGATCAGGTCTCGCCCTATAGCGGCGCATGGCCATATGGCGGCTATACGCAGAACGGCAAGGACGCCGTCTACACCGGAACATGGTGGACCTTGCTCGACCTCAAGGGCATCGTCCGGCCGGACGGCTATCTCAAGGGGCATGAAATCAGTTTCGGCGCGCACGGCGACCAATTCCATCTCAACAACCCGACCTGGCTGACGACGAACTGGACGGCGGGAACATCGACCTCGACCGGCGTTGTTTCATCCATCGGCGACGGCACCACGCAAACTCAGGCGCTCTGGGTGCAGGACGCCTGGAAGATCAATTCCAACTACAAGTTCACCGTCGGCATTCGCGGCGAGCATTGGCAGGCGTCGCAGGGTTACAACCAGTCGCTCGGCAGCATAAGCGCGACCGGACTGGGTTCGACGGCCAATCCACTCACCACCTTGCCGATCTTTTCTCCGACGCTCGAACATACGCGCTTCTCGCCCAAGGGCTCGCTGCAATGGACGCCGGATAATGTCTGGACGGTCACCGCCAATATCGGGATGGCCAACCGCTTCCCGACCGCGAAAGAGCTCTATAATGAAACCTCTCTGACCGGCTCCAACGTCGCGGCCAATCCGAACCCCAATCTGCGTCCCGAGGTCGCGCTCAACAAGGAACTGGTGTTCGAGCGTAAGATGGGAGCGGACGGTTCGGTCCGCCTTTCGCTGTTCGACGAAGAGGTGCGCGACGCGATTATTTCGCAAAATCTCTATGTCTCGACCACCACCATCCCCGTCTTCACCTCCAGCAACGTCAACGTCGATCGCATTCGCAACAGCGGCGCCGAATTCGCGTGGAAAAAGGACAATGTCTTTTTCCAGGGGTTGGAGTTCGACGGCAGCATGACCTTCGTGAATTCGCGAATTATCTCGGACAGCAATTGGGCGCCGAGCGGAGGCAACAATCTGGACAATTGGGCGCTGTCGGTCGCGGGCAAGAATGTGCCCTATGTCCCAAAGTGGCGTTGGATGTCGGGCGCGACCTACCGGCCGGACGAGCATTGGTCGTTCAGCCTGAACGCGCGCTGGCAAGACCGTATGTGGTCGACGCTGTCCAACAACGACATCGCGCATGGGGTCTATGGATCGTTCGACCGGTTTTTCGTCGTGGATACGAAAATTCAGTACAAAGTCAACGAGCGCGTTTCGTTCGACTTCGGCATCGACAACATCGGCAACTACAAATACTTCCTGTTCCATCCTTTCCCGCAGCGGACCTTCGTCTTCTCCGGGAAATATCAGTTCGGGACGGACAATAAAAATCTGCCGGGGATTTTCGTCACCGGCAATGAGGAGCTTTTCCCGAAGCAGTGGTTCCAGCGTTCGGACACGAAGTGGTTCTGAGCCGCTTCGCTTAGCGCGAACAACAAAAAAGGGCGGTCCCACAGCGTCGGGCCGCCCTTCGTTTTGTGATTTACGCGCGCGTTCAGTTCGCGGGCAGCAGGGCGCGCGGCGCCTCGATCCGGGCGACGCCGGCGCGCACGGCGGCTTGCACCTTCTCGAAGGCGCGCACCTCGATCTGGCGCACGCGCTCCCGCGAAACCCCGAATTCCTCCGACAGCTCCTCCAGAGTTATCGGATCCTCGGAGAGCCGCCGCGCCTCGAAAATGCGCCTCTCGCGCAGGTTCAGCACGTCGAGCGCGCCCACGAGCGCCTGATGCCGGTGGCCGGCCTCTTCCTGATCGGCGAGGATAAACTCCTGACTGGCCGAGTCGTCCACGAGCCAGTCCTGCCACTCGCCCTCGCCCTCCTCGCGCAGGGGCGCGTTGAGGGAGGCGTCGCCGCTCATGCGGCGATTCATGTCGACCACATCCTGCTGGGAAACGCCGAGGCGCGTCGCGATGGCGGCGACGTTCTCGGGCTTGAGATCGCCTTCCTCATAGGCGGAGATGCGGCTCTTCGC
>JBAUVQ010000453.1:0-1637 GCA_049583305.1 Methylocystis sp. | reverse complement strand
CTACGAGGGCGCGGCGAGTTTCGCGACGCCCCGCCGGCTCGCGCTGCACATCGCCGGCCTGCCCGTCCGCCAGCCCGACACCCGCGAGGAAAAAAAGGGCCCGCGCGTCGGCGCGCCCGAGGCGGCGATTCAGGGCTTTCTCAAAAGCGCCGGCCTCGCCTCGCTGGATGGGGCGACGATCCAGAAGGACGCCAAGAAGGGCGAGTTTTATGTCGCGGTGATCGAGCGCCCCGGCGCCGCGACCATCGATCTTCTCGCCGAGATCATCCCCGCTGTCATCAAGAGCTTCCCCTGGCCCAAATCCATGCGCTGGGGCGCTGCCTCGACCCGTCCCGACGCGCTGCGCTGGGTGCGCCCGCTGCACTCGATTCTCGCGACCTTCGGCCCCGAGACCGAGGCGACGGAGGTCGTGCGATTCAGCGTCGACGGAATCGAATCGGGTTCGAGCACTCACGGCCATCGTTTCATGGCGCCGCAAAAAATCGAGGTGCGGCGGTTCGACGATTATGCCCCCGCGCTGGAGCGCGCTTACGTCGTGCTCGACGCCGCGCGGCGGCGCGACATTATTTTGCACGACGCCAAAAACCTCGCGATGGCGCAAGGGCTGGAACTGGTCGAGGATGCGGGACTGCTGGAGGAAGTCGGCGGACTCGTCGAATGGCCGGTGGCGCTGATGGGCTCGTTCGACGAGGCGTTTTTGTCGATCCCGCCCGAGGTGATCCGCGCGACCATCCGCGTCAATCAAAAATGTTTCGTGTTGAGGCGCCACGACGGAACGCTGTCAAATCGCTTTATCCTCGTAGCCAATATCGAGTCGAGCGACCACGGCGAGACCATCATCGGCGGCAATCAGCGAGTCATCGCCGCGCGGCTGTCGGACGCGAAGTTTTTCTATGAGACGGACCTGAAAACGAAGCTCGAAACGCGGCTGCCGAAGCTCGACAAAATCGTGTTTCACGAAAAGCTCGGCACGCAGGGCGAACGCGTGAAGCGCATCGCCGCGCTGGCGAAAGAGCTTGCGCCCTTGGTCGGGGCCGACGCCGGCATGGCAGAGCGCGCCGCGAATTTGTGCAAGGCCGACCTCGTGACCGAAATGGTCGGCGAATTCCCGGAGTTGCAGGGACTGATGGGCCGCTATTACGCGACCGCGCAGGGCGAATACTCTTCCGTCGCGGCGGCCTGCGAGGAGCATTACAAGCCGCAGGGACCAAGCGACCGCGTGCCGAGCGATCCGGTGTCGATCGCCGTGGCGCTGGCCGATAAGATCGACACGCTGGTGGGCTTTTGGGCGATTGATGAGAAGCCGACCGGGAGCAAAGACCCTTATGCGTTGCGGCGCGCGGCGTTGGGGGTGATTAGGCTGATTTTGGAAAACGGCGTGAGAGTTTCGCTGCTATCAACAACGCGAATGCCAACGGATAGCGCTCTGGCTCGTTCAGATTTTCTTGCAAGTGGAGGCGACAAGAAAATCGATTACCTGAACAAACTCAAAGTCGTGAAGCAACCGCCCGAAATGGTCGCGAACATAGTGGGAAAGTTAGTGAGCGACCCACTTCAGCCATTTATCGCTACGCGACCGCAGCGCGCGAATAACTTACAGCAAGACCTCCTGTCTTTTTTCATCGACCGCCTAAAAG
>JBAUVQ010000452.1:0-8646 GCA_049583305.1 Methylocystis sp. | reverse complement strand
TCACGGAAAATCGATATCAGCGCCCGCACGAGAACCTCCCGAATCGAGAAGTCTCCGAAAGAGTCCGTTCTTACCCGACCCGCAACAAGTTACTTTCCAAAAGACCAAATATACTCATATGCGATTCGCCTGCCGCCACCCCTATGGGCCGCTTGGAAAATTGATGGGTGGTAAGGGTGATCGTTGACTATCCGTAAAGGGTCAACAAAGAGTAACCCATCGACGTTTTGCGTTATCGAAAGATGCGGGGCCGATTGATGGCGCGCGCGATCGGCGTCGTCGCCAAAGCGCGAACCCCGGGATTCGCTCGTCGCCGCCAAAGCAAGCGCGACGAATGGTCGCGACGCGAAAGCGCGCGATCGTTCTTTCGCGAAACGATATTCGCGCGCCGAGAATCGGATGAGTTTTCCCTTCGACGTCGAACTTGCGTTGGCGACTTCGCGCGACGCGGTGATTCGCGAACGTATTTTGGCGCCGCCGCTCGACTGCTTTAATATGTCCGAACCCCGACGAATCAAGGATCGGCGCCAGCCCCCATGCACGCGCATTTCAAGCCCGCGACCGACCAAATCGACCCGAGCGAAACCTCGCGACTGACGATCGATCTTTCGGCGCTCGCGCAAAATTGGCGACGACTCGCCAAGTGCTGCGCGCCGGCGAAATGTTCCGCCGTCGTCAAGGCCAATGCTTACGGGCTCGGCCTCGAACCCGTCATGCGCGCGCTGCGGGCCGCCGGCTGCGAAGCATTTTTCGTCGCCTCCGTCAGCGAGGGCGAACGCGCTCGCGCTCTGTCGCGAGACGCGATCGTCTACGTGCTCGACGGCGTAGCGCCAGGCTCGGCGCCGCGGCTCCGGGCGGCGAGGTTGCGGCCGGTGCTGAATTCATTGGCGGAAATCGGCGAATGGGCCGACGCCGGCCCGTCCGCGCTGCATTTCGACACCGGAATGAATCGTCTGGGCCTCCCCCCCGCCGAAGCCGCGGCGGCTTCTGCGGCGGCAACGCCGCCCGCTCTCGTGATGAGTCATTTCGTGTCGGCCGAATCGTCTGATGATCCGCGCAATGCGATTCAGATCGAGGCCTTCGCGGCGATCGCCGAGCGATTTCCTGGCGTTCCCGCGTCGCTCTGCAATTCGTCGGGAATATTTCTTCCGTCAAAGCCCCATCTCGATCTCGTCCGTCCCGGCTACGCGCTTTATGGCGGCAATCCGACGCCTAGACAAATCAATCCGATGCGCGCGGTCTCGCGGCTGGAGGCGCGCGTGCTCGCGATCCACGAAATCGCCGCGGGCGAGTCTGTCGGCTACGACGCGACCTGGACGGCGATGCGGCCGACGCGCCTCGCGACCATCGCCGCCGGTTATGCCGACGGCCTGCCAGTCAGCGCGTCGAGCGGGGCGTCGAATCTTCCAGCGGAAGTTCTGCTCGCCGGCGCGCGCTGTCCGGTCGTCGGGCGCGTGTCCATGGATTACGTCGTGCTGGACGCGACCGACGCGGGGGTCGTCGAGCGCGGCGATTGGGCGGTGATCCTGGGCGAGAACATCGGCGTCGACGAGCTCGCCGCGCGGGCGGGAACGATCGGCTACGAAATATTGACTCGGCTCGGGTCGCGTTACGCGCGGCGCTATGTCGGAAGTTAGCGGACTCGACGGCGGCGATCCGGCGTCGCTAGGAGAAGTGGGCGGGAGGTAAAATAAATCATCCCTCGATTTCCTCGCGCCTGATCTCCAGTTCGAGCCACTCCTCTTCCGCGCGGGAAAGCTCCGCTTCTGTCTCGGCGAGCACGATTCCCGCTCGCCCGAATTTCGCCGGGTCTTTCGCGTAAAGCTCGGGGTCGTCGAGCAGCGCCTGGAGCTTGGCCTTTTTCGCGCGTAGCTCGTCGATTTTTCCCGGCAGCGTCGTCAGCGCGTATTGCTCTTTATTGGTGAGACGCGGGCGCCCCGCCGGCTTCTCCCCGGGCGGCGATTTTTCTTGCACATCGACGCGCGTGGATGCGCGTTCACGCGCGTTTATGTGCGCTCCATGCGCGATGACGCCCACGCCGCGCTGGGCCACCATGTCGGAATAACCGCCGGCATATTCCTGCCAGCGCCCCTCTCCTTCGCTCATCAACACCGAGGTCGCGACGCGGTCGAGAAAGTCGCGATCATGGCTGACGACGATCAGCGTTCCCGGATAATCGGCCAGCATTTCCTCGAGCAAATCGAGTGTTTCGAGATCGAGATCATTGGTCGGCTCATCGAGAACAAGCACGTTGGAGGGCAACGCCAGCGCACGCGCAAGCATCAGGCGACCGCGCTCGCCGCCCGAGAGCTTGCCCACGGGGGTGCGGGCCTGCTCTGGGCCAAAGAGAAAATCTCTCATGTAGCCAATAACATGCCGGCGCTCACCGTTGATCTCGACAAAGTCCGAGCCGCCGCCCGTCAGCGCGTTTTGCAAGGTGGTGGCGGGATCGAGGCTGGCGCGGCTTTGCTCCAGCGTCGCCATCGCGAGGCCGGCGCCGAGCCTGATTTTACCGGAATCGGGGGCGAGGATTCCGGTTAACATGTTGACCAAAGTGGTCTTTCCGGCTCCGTTGGCGCCGACGACGCCGAGCCGGTCGCCGCGGATCACGCGGGTCGAGAAATCGTCGACGATCACTCTGTCGCCAAAGGACTTTCCGATCCGGACCGCCTCGATGACCAGCTTGCCCGAAAGCTGAGCCTCGCTGGCTTCGAGCCTCGCCTCGGCGGTCGGGGCAACGCGTTGGCGGCGCTCGGCCCGGAGCTGATGCAGGCCGGCGAGTCGCTTGACGTTGCGCTTGCGCCGACCGGAAACGCCGTGGCGCAGCCAATGTTCCTCGGCCACGATCTTTCGGTCGGTCTTGTGCCGCTGGCGCTCCTCTTCTTCGAGCTCGCGGTCGCGCCAAGCCTCGAAGTCCTTGAATCCGCTGGCGAGATGGCGGGTGCGACCTCGATCGAGCCAAACCGTCTCGCCGGTTAAATCCTGCAGGAAGCGGCGGTCGTGGCTGATCAGCACCAGCGCCGAGCGCAGCGTCGCGAGCTTCTCCTCGAGCCAGATAATCGTCGGCAAATCAAGGTGATTGGTGGGTTCGTCGAGCAGCAGAATGTCGGGCCGGGGCGCCAGGGCCCGCACAAGCGCGGCGCGTCTCGCCTCGCCGCCAGAGAGCCGCGCGGGATTCTCATCGCCGGTGAGCCCGAGGCCCTCCAGCAATTGACGCGCGAAGAAGGGATCGTCGAGCGGCGAGAGCCCAGCCTCGACATAAGCCATGACGCTTGTAAAGCCGGTGAAATCCGGCTCTTGCGGCAGATAACGCAAGCTCGCGCCCGGCTGCAGAAACCGCTCGCCGGCGTCCAAGTCGATCTCGCCGGCCGCGATTTTGAGCAGCGTGGATTTACCAGAACCGTTACGCCCAACGAGACACAGCCGCGCGCCGGGCGAGACGGAAAGATCCACTTCATCGAGCAAGGGCTTGCCGCCAAGCGTGAGGGTCACGCCTTGCAAAGTGAGCAGCGGGGGAGGAGCCATGAAACCTTTCGCGTATCGGGAATCCGACGAAAGAGGCTTCTCACACGATTACCGGCGGATTGTCGACCCGGCGCGTCAGACTCCTCGAACCATGAATTCCCGCCGTCCCCTTGAACAGCACGGTTCACAAAGCCGCCTTTCTCGATTAGGGTCCGCGCCAATCCAAGCGCTTCGGCGCGCGTGGCGCATGTCAAGCCCGCGCGAGGCGCTTTTAAAGAAGGAACCACATGGCCAAGGAAGAATTACTTGAATTTCCTGGGATCGTGACCGAGCTGCTGCCCAGCGCGATGTTTCGGGTGAAGCTCGAAAATGAGCATGAAATCATCGCCCATACCGCCGGGAAGATGCGAAAGAATCGAATTCGCGTGCTCGAAGGCGATAAGGTGCTTGTCGAAATGACGCCCTACGACCTCACCAAGGGTCGCATCACCTATCGATTCCGATAAACCTTGAAGCGGCGGAGCGCTCTTCGTGACAGCCGAATCCGCGCCTGCTTTCGACGCCAACCCAGGTCGGCCCAAGCTCGTGCTCGCCTCGGCCTCGCCGCGGCGGCTCGCGCTGCTCGAACAGGCGGGGCTCGAGGTCGACACGCTCCTGCCCGCCGACATCGACGAAACGCCGCACCGCTTCGAGCAGCCGCGCAGCCTGGCGATCCGCCTCGCCAGCGAGAAGGCCCAGGCCGCGCGGAAGATCAAGGCCTTGCAGCCGGAGCTGGTCGGGGCTTACCTCATCGCCGCCGACACCGTCGTCGCGGTCGGGCGGCGTATCCTGCCCAAGTGCGAGACCAGCGAGGAAGCCGACGACTGTCTCCATCTTCTGTCGGGTCGCCAGCATCGCGTGTTCACGGCGGTCACGCTGATCACGCCGCGCGGAGCCGAGCGGACCCGCCTCGTCGAGACCCGGCTGCGCTTCAAGCGACTCGGCGGGGCCGAAATTTCAGCCTATCTCGCTTCGGGAGAATGGCGCGGCAAGGCCGGCGGCTACGCCATACAAGGCCTCGCCGGGGTCTTCGTGGTGAAGCTGATCGGGTCTTACACTTCCGTGGTCGGACTGCCGCTCAACGAGACGATCAATCTTCTGGCCGGCGAGGGCTATCCCGTGCTGGAGCCCTGGCTGGCGCGCGGGTGAGAACAGGGAAATTTTCAGGACCGATGTTCAGCTAATCCACGCATTGTCCCTCAATCGTCGCCGTGAGGGACAATGCGTCGATCCAGCCCGCCTCGCCGCCTACTCCACCGGCAGCGCGACGAAATGAGTGTCGCCGTGGCCGTTGGCGACGATCAGGAGCGCTGTTTTCCTACCCGCATCCTTGAGCGCCTTGATCTTTTTGGCCGCATCGGCGGGGTCGGCAACTTGTTCCTGGTTAATCTCCAGAACGATCTCACCGACCTGCAGGCGCTTTTCGGCGGCGTCGGAACGAGGATCAACCTTGATGATCACCGCTCCGCCCTTGACCGAGTCCTTGATCTGGAAGCGCGCGCGCAGTTCGTCCGAAAGCTTCGACAGTTCGAGTCCAAGCACGGTCTGCAAGACCGGCTTGTCGTCCCCTCGACCATCGCCGCTTTCCGTCGCGGCCGCCTTTTCGCCGTCTTCGAGACGGCCTAGCTTGATCGTCTTGGCCTGCTCCTTCCCGCCACGCACGACAACGATTTCGACGTCCTTGCCGACCGGGGTCGCCGCCACGAGTTTGGGCAGATCGCGCGACTCCTTGATCGGCTTGCCATCGAACTTGACGATCACGTCGCCCGCCTTGACGTCGGCGTGTTTCGCCGGACCGCGGTCGTCGACTCCCGCGACGAGGGCGCCACGAACAACGCCGAGGCCGAGACTTTCGGCGATCGCGTCATCCACATTCTGGATGCGAACGCCCAGCCAGCCGCGGCGGGTCTCGCCAAATTTCTGCAATTGTTCGATGACCGGCTGGACTGTGTTCGCCGGGGTCGCGAAACCAATGCCGACGGAGCCGCCGGACGGCGACAGGATCGCCGTATTGATCCCAATGACTTCGCCATCCATGTTGAACAGCGGCCCCCCCGAATTGCCCTTGTTGATGGCGGCGTCCGTCTGGATGTAATTGTCGTAGGGGCCGCTATCGATGTTGCGGTTGCGCGCGGAAACGATGCCCGCGGTCACCGAGCCTCCCAAACCGAACGGGTTGCCTACCGCGAGCACCCAGTCGCCGACCCGCGCCTTGTCGCTGTCGCCAAACTTGACCGCCTTCAGCGGCTTTTCCGGCTTCACGCGCAGAACGGCCACATCAACCTTCGTATCCTTGCCGAGGACTTCGGCCTTCAGCTTCTGTCCGTCGGTGAAGATGACTGTCACTTCATTGGCGTCGGCGATGACGTGATTGTTGGTGATGACGATGCCGGAGGCGTCGATCACGAAACCCGAGCCGAGCGAACCGGGCTTTTTCGGGTGTGGCATTTCTGGCGCGTTTTGGCCATGCTGCTGCTGTTGGCGTCTGAAGAACTCTTCGAACAGATCGTCGAATGGAGCGCCCGGCGAAACGCCGGGAGGCGCTTCGGCGCCTTTCGCGTGCTTGGGTTCGGTCTGGATCGCGGAAATATTCACGACTGAATCGGACACCTGCGCCGAAAGATCGGCGAGCGACTCGGGCCCTTTCGCGAAGGCCGGCGCGAGCGTTAAGAAGACCGCCGCCAAGCCGCTCAGCAGCGAGGTCAAAGTGGCGCGAACGACGCAAGCCATATTTTTCTCCCAGTAGAGATTCAAAGATTGCCCAAAATGAAGCCGCATCTTACCGTCAGGATCCGGATCATTTCATTTGTGACGTCGGAAGCGTTAATGCTTCTTTTCTTGCCCCGCCGCTGGCGCCGGAGCGCTGAGGGCCAGCGGAGCCTTTAGCCCTCCCGGCGCGCCGAAGAATCGAAAGAAATCCGAGCGCGGTCCGATCAGAAAGCGCGTGTCGCCTGATTTAAACGCCGTTTCATAGGCCTGCATCGAGCGATAAAACGCAAAGAAGTCGGGATCCTTGCCGAAGGCTTCGGCGAAAATCCGATTCCGCTCGGCGTCGCCCTCGCCCTTGATCTGATCGGCCTGACGTTGCGCCTCCGCTTTCAGGACAATCACGTCGCGATCCGCCTTGGCTGTGATTTTTTGCGCTTGTTCCGCTCCCTGCGCGCGGTATTCCGCCGCCTCGCGCGCGCGTTCGGTCTGCATGCGTCCGAAGACTTTTTCGGAAATCTGCTGAGGCAAATCCACCCGCCGGATTCGGGCGTCGATGACCTCGACCCCGAACTTATGCGCCTCGAGATTGGCCTGCTCCTTGATCTTGACGATCAAGGCCGCGCGTTCGTCGCGTACGATCTGTTGTTGATTCGCCTCGCTGAGC
This sequence comes from Methylocystis sp., assembly GCA_049583305.1. Lineage (GTDB taxonomy): Bacteria > Pseudomonadota > Alphaproteobacteria > Rhizobiales > Beijerinckiaceae > Methylocystis. Next base: position 1,769 of record JBAUVQ010000452.1, on the reverse strand, counting down.
ACGCGGCGCACCGAGGAATTGAGCACTGAAGCCAACTGGTTGTTGGCGCCAAGGATGCCGCCCACGGTCTGGTAGAAACGCAGCGGATCGACGATCTTATAGCGTACGAAACTGTCAACTTCGAGGCGCTGATTATCGGACGCGAGAACTTCAAGATTAGGGCTTTCCGCGGAAAGTATCCGGTTGTCGAGAAACACTACGTTCTCGATGAAAGGAATCTTGAAGTGCAAACCTGGCTGCGTGACGAGGCCGCGCCCCGCGACCGGCTCGCCAAGACGCAACACGATGGCCTGCTCGGTTTGCGTAACGGTGAAGAGAGCGCCGCCGCCGACGATCACGACGACAAGAAGCAGCACCGCCAAGATGAAGGAAAAGCTTTTCATTTGCGGGCTCCGCCCTGGAAGGGCGCGAAAGCGGGAAGCGGGATGAAGGGAGAAACGCCGCTGCCCTGTTGCTCGTCGAGGATTACCTTTTCAGCGCCGCCGAGCACGCGCTCCATGGTCTCGATATAGAGGCGTTCGCGCGTTAATTCCGGCGCTCTCTTGTACTGTTCGTAAATCTGATCGAAGCGCGAGGCTTGCCCTTGCGCCTCGGCCACGGTCTGCTCGCGATAGGCCTCGGCCTCTTGCAGGATGCGCGCCGCCGCCCCGCGCGCCTCGGGCACGACGCGATTGGCGTAGGCGTCGGCTTCGTTGCCAAGTCGTTGCAAATCCTGCTGCGCCGCGGTCACGTCGCGGAAGGCGGTGATGACCTGGGCGGGCGGATCCACGGACAGCAGCAACACCTGAACAACCTGCACGCCGCTGTGATAGCTGTCGAGGATTTTTTGCATGAGCTGCTGCGAAGCGGGCTCGATCAATTTTCGGTCGGCCGTGAGAATTTTCTGAATCTGGGCCTGTCCGACAATTTCGCGCATGGCGCTCTCGGCGACCGCCTTGACGGTGATCGCGGGCTCGAAAATGTTGAAGGCAAAATCCTCGGGATGGACGGGATCTATCTGCCAAATCACGCGAAATTTCACATCGGCGATGTTCTCGTCGCCGGTCAGCATGAGACTTTCTTCCGGCGCCTCCGGCGCCTGCGGCGCGTTGCGTCTCCGACTCGGCGCGGGCTCCTCGCGAAAACCGATCTCTATGGCGTTCCGATCGGTGACCGCGAGTTTAATTACCGAACCCACGGGGTTCGGCAGGTTGTAATTGAGGCCCGCTTGCGTTTTTCCCTGGTATTTGCCGAAGATCAGGTTCAGGCCAATTTCATTGGGGCCAACGGTATAAAATCCGGACAACAGCCAGCCCAACACACCGAGCAAAACCAGGATCGCGGCGCCGCGCCCGCCAAAACCGGAGGGAAGGATCTGGTTCAATCCTTCCTGGCATCGACGCAACAATTCCTCCAGATCCGGCGGGGGCCCGGCATTGTTTGGGCCAGAGCCCCACGGACCGCCTTTTTTCCCCCAAGGGTCGTTGTTCTGATTGTTCGGTCCGCCTTGATCGCTCCAGGGCATTTCATCTCTTCATGGCTATAGTCGTCGAATGCCGTTGCGCCGCGCCAAAAGATATGGGTACCGCGTGGCGCTGTCGCAATTGGCGTTTTGCGCTTAAATGCGACCGCGACCTCCACGTGCGTCCCAAGAACCCCTCCCGTGAACGGCGGAAATATCCTGATCGCTAGCGAGTTTCAGCGGCTCGAAGGAGCGCTTATTGCGCCTCGCCTGTCACGCCTTTTTTGCATTCCTTCTTGAATTTCTTGCGCGCCTTGCCGTGCAAACC
>JBAUVQ010000451.1:0-6874 GCA_049583305.1 Methylocystis sp. | reverse complement strand
CGAGGTCTTGAGAACCCGAGAGTGAGAGTTCGGCTCTGTTTTCCGGTAGAGTAGGGATGAAGCGCCTTGCCACGTCGCCGGGGCAGGTTTCTTCATCCCCCGCTCCGAACCGGACGTGCAAGTTTCCCTGCATCCGGCTCTCCATGCGTGGCCTCGGCCACGGGTGACTCTCACAGCATCGCGAGAGTGCGGGTCGCCTCCCAAAATTTGTCGGCTCCTTTGTGGAAGCGTTCCTTTGGGTCGGCGTTCCATTTGTTTCGAATGTGCATGCCCCGGTCCGGGAACAGGATGCGCTTGGCTTCTGAGAACAAGGCAAGTTTCTTGTCGCCCATCCGCCAGCAGCAGGTGCGTTCCCCTATCCTCCGCTCGAAATAGATGCGACGCAGCTTCCTTCCGGAGGCCTTGTCGTGTTTCTTCCCGAGCCAGGATTTTACGCGCCAGTGCAGCCACCAGTCGTGCTTGGCAAACTCCTTCCATGCCCGTGAGGCATATCGGTAGTAGTTACGCCAGCCGACGATGACTGGGTTGAGATCGTCGATGAGGTCGGCGAGGGTGAGGCCGGTCGGCGTCTCCCTCACTTTGGCCTTGATCTTGTCACGCAGGAACTGCGACTTGTTCTTCGGGATGAAGAGCATGCCGACGCGGCGTCCAGCTGGACCCACTTTCTCCTGCGCGACGCGATAGCCCAGGAAGTCGAAGCCTTCCCGGACATCTGTAATCCTGGTCTTTTCCATCGACAATTCCATGCGCAGCTCCTCTTTGAGGAATTGCGCCAGCGCCATGCGCTCTTGTTCGGCGTCCTGAAGCGTTCCCTGCACGAGGACGACAAAGTCGTCCGCGTAGCGAACCACGTAGAAGCCCGGACGACCACGTTTGTAGTCGGATTGCAGGCGCTGTTGCGCCCGCTCCCGGGTCTTGTCTCGTGGATTGGGAACCCAGCGTTTGTATCGCTCGTCGATGGCCGTGAGATAAACGTTGGCCAGAAGCGGCGAGATGATACCGCCTTGCGGCGTGCCAGTTACAGGATGCCGAAGAGGGCCTTCGATCATGATGTCGGCTTTCAGGAACGCAAGGATGAGCCGCAGAACCTTTCGGTCCTGGATGCGGCGTCGCACGCGATCCATCAGCACGTGATGATCGATGGCGTCAAAGCACCCCTTGATATCCCCCTCGATCACGAACCGAGTCCGCGAGGGACCGGCGGAAGTTGGGTTCAACTTATGACGGACTCTTGCGAGCGCGTCATGGGTGCTTCGTCCGGGCCGGAAGCCATGCGAGATCGGATAGAAATCCGCCTCGAAGATCGGCTCCAGCACCAGCTTGAGCGCCATTTGGACCAGTCGGTCTCTGAGCGTGGGAATGCCCAACGGGCGGAACTTTCCCGGCTTGCCCGGCTTCGGGATCAACCTCTGCCGGACAGGTTGTGGCAGGTAGTTTCCTTGTCGCAGGTCTTGCCGGATGTCCTCCAGAAAACCCGCGACGCCATCAGGCCGCTCTTCGACCGCTTTCCGCGTCACGCGATCCGTGCCCGGTGTATTGCTGCTCCTGTTACGGGCCAGCCGTTCCCAAGCATGAAGCAACGTTCTGCGGTCGCACACAATATTGAACAAATCCGCGAACCCCTTTTCCGGGTCCGCGGCGCTCCACCGATACAGCTTGCGCTGCATGTCGAGAATGAACCCGGTATTCACCGTGTCGGACAAGGTGTCCATCTCCTGCTTGCATGTTGTATCCACTGCCCGCCTTCGCCATGCGGACGGCTTTCCCGTCCTCGGACTACTACGCGGGCTCCGTCCCCGCCGCGCGTGTTCGCCGGTCGCTTCGGCCATCCACCCCTTGAGGGGACGGAAACACGGGCGGGTTCCCAAGTTCCACCGCTGCTCCTCGTCCGCTGTAGGAGCCGACTCTACCCCGTGTGGATTCTGGTCTCCGGGCCTCGCAGGCTTTCCCGGCGACTGACGTCGAATTTGTTCGACGTCCCTGACGCGCACCCATCGATTGCGCGTCAGCGCTCCACAAGTCTTTCGACTGCTCACCCACTTCCGAGTTGGTGAGGCACCCTCTGACGGGGCTTCGGCCATCGGTTCGGTTTCCCTCTCCATGGCGGACTTGCTGGCCGGGCCGTGCTTGGGATCGGAAGTCCCCTCCCGCCCGGCTTTAACGGGTTCTGCTGATTTACGGCCTCCCGGAAGCCCCCGGTCGGCCTCACCCGTTTGCTTCTCGCCCCACGCTGCACCGTGTGGCGGGAGGGGTCTTTCACCCCTCGGAGTTGTCGGTAGTTGAGCATCTAACCCGTTGTTGAATTCTCCTTTCTGCTCAGAAAGTTAGAGGGCTGCGCTTGGCGCACTGACGGGTTGAGCGCTGCGAGAGCGGCTCGCGGCGCCCGTCGCGGAGTCCTGGTCATGAACATCAATGTGTCGAACGCCGCGGCTGAGGCCGGCGATCCCGCCAATTATGCTGGTTCCGTGGGATTTAAGGTCGATCTCTCCCACGGCGATCGCGTGGGACGTGTTTCATCCGAGTGGTTTTCCCGGCCCGATGACGAACGCTTCCTATCGTTGCCGGAGCTCTATGCAGCGGTCCGCGCGCGGGCGAATCGCGCGACGGCTCGAACCGTCGAGAGTCGCGCCATCCACGTCGAAGCCGGACGGGATGACGCGGAGCGGCTTGCGCTGATCGTTCCGGGCCGGGAAACCCCGATCGCTCCCACACATTGGAGCTTCGGGCAGCTCTGTAGTCTGGTCGGCGCGCCGTCGAGTTACCTGCGCGACCTGCCGGCCGCTCTTGCAGGCGTCAACCTTCAGCATGGCCTGCTGTCGCATCGGGCCGAGCTGGTCAAGATGCTCGAGGCCGAGGATGGCAGGGTCGAACTTCGCGCCGTGACGGGTCCGGACTATGGCCGCATCTGGGATCATGAGCTCGTCGCCGCCGTGATGAAAATTGCTGGAAACGGCACAGGCGACACGCGTTGGAAAGTTCCCGGCGTGCTGGACTGGGCGACCATGACCCACAATCCGTTTGTCGACGTGTCGAAGGACACGACCACGCTCTATGCGAGCGACCGCGACGTCTTTCTTTTCCTCGTCGACGACACGCATCCGATCGAGGCCGGGCGTCTGCCAAACGGCGACCCGGACTTGTACTTTCGCGGCTTTTATTGCTGGAATAGCGAAGTCGGTTCGAAGGCCTTGGGAATCGCCTCCTTTTACCTTCGCGCCGTTTGCATGAATCGCAACCTCTGGGGTGTGGAAGGCTTCGAGCAGATCAGCATCCGGCACAGTAAGTTCGCGGCGCAACGCTTCGCCCATGAGGCGGCGCCGGCTCTGACGAACTTCGCCCAGTCCTCGCCGGCGCCTTTCATCGCGGGCGTCAAGGCGACGCGCGAAACCATCGTCGCCCGCAACGACGAGGAACGGGAAAACTTCTTGCGCAAGCGCGGCTTCGGCAAAGCCGAAACGGCGAAGGTGATCGCCTCGGTATTGGACGAGGAAGGCCGACCGCCGGAGAGCATCTTCGACTTCGTACAGGGCATCACAGCGATCGCCCGCGCCAAGCCGCATCAGGATGCGCGCCTGGAACTCGAGGGCAAGGCCAAGGCGCTTTTGGAGCGCGCTGCCTGATCATCGCGAGGCCGGGGCGCTGGGGACCGCGGTCGCCGGCGCAGCGGTTTTATGGTTGGTCGTCGGGGCGCTGCTCGGGAGAGGAAAAGGGCTGCGCCGTTTCCGCTGACGGGATGGAAGTCGAGAGAGAGTCTCTCGGCCGCCCGTCGTGGAGTTCACTCCCATGGCAAAGACGGCTCAGAAAATCCAGTTGAGCGCCTCGCGCGATATTCCCTTCAACAAGCTGGTGTTGTCGCAATCGAACGTGCGACGCATCAAGGCCGGCGTCTCGGTCGAGGAACTCGCCGAGGACATCGCCCGCCGCACGCTGTTACAGAGCATCACCGTGCGGCCGGTGCTTGATGACGCTGGCAATGAGACCGGCGCGTTCGAAATTCCAGCGGGTGGGCGGCGCTACCGCGCGCTCGAATTGTTGGTGAAGCAGAAACGCCTCGCCCGCACCGCGCCGATTCCATGCGTTGTGCGCCTTGAGGGAACGCCCGAGGAGGACAGTCTCGCCGAAAACGTCCAGCGCGCGCCGCTTCATCCGCTCGACCAATTCCGCGCCTTTCTCACGCTGCGCGAGAAGGGCCAGAGCGAGGAGGAGATCGCCGCTGCTTTTTTTGTCGGTGTCAATGTGGTCAAGCAGCGGCTGCGGCTCGCCTCCGTGTCGCCCAGGCTACTCGACGTTTACGCCGAGGACGGCATGACGCTCGACCAGCTCATGGGATTCGCGGTCAGTTCGGACCATGAGCGCCAGGAGCAGGTTTGGGAGGCGATCCAACGCTCCTACAATAAGGAGGCCTACCAAATTCGCCGCCTCCTCACCGAGGGAGCCGTGCGCGCCTCCGACAAGCGGGCGCAATATGTCGGCGAAGATTATGTCGCCGCCGGCGGCGCCGTCATGCGCGACCTGTTCCAGAACGACGACGGCGGCTGGCTGCGGGACGTTGGCCTGCTGGACCGTCTCGTCGCCGAGAAGCTCGAACGCGACGCCCAAGCGGTGCGAATCGAGGGCTGGAAATGGGTCGAAGTCGCGACCGACTTCCCTTATGGCCACACCTACGGACTTCGCCATATCCGTGGCGAGCGCCAGCCTTTGACCGATGAAGAAATCGCGACCCTCGACGCCCTGCGCGCCGAGGCGGAGCAGCTCGAGGAAGCTCACGCCAAGGCGGACGAAATCCCCGAGGAAGTCGATCAGCGCCTCGGCGAGATCGAAACCGCTACCGCCGCGATCGAGGAGCGGCCAGTCAGCTTTGACCCGGGCGACAGCGCTAGGGCGGGCGCATTCGTCAGTATCGACGGATCGGGCCGACTGCGAATCGAACGCGGCTATGTCCGTCCCGAGGACGAAGCGCCGATCGCTGAGACGGAACCTACGGAGTTGGAGGCGGATAGCGGGTTGGCTACTCCCACGCCCACCGCGCTGGTCGCTTCCAAGGATGCCCACTCGAACATCGGCGGCGCGATTCAATCCGAGCCCGCGGAGGATGAGGACGAAGGCCTCAAGCCTCTGCCCGACAAATTGCTCACCGAACTCACCGCCTATCGCACCCTGGCGCTGCGCGAGGCGATCGGCAATGACCCTGGCGTCGCCTTTCTCTCGGCGCTGCATGTTCTTTGCCTAAAACTGTTCTACCATTACGGCTCCGACTCCTGCCTGGAGATCGAGCCGAAAACCGTCGCCTTCGGCGCACAGGCGCCGGGGCTTGGCGATACGCCCTTGGCTGCCCGCGTCGATGCGCGTCATCACGCTTGGTCCGAGCAGCTTCCATCCGAGCCCGGTGAGCTCTGGGACGCCTTGACGACTTTCGACGCCGAGCTGCAGCAGCAACTGTTCGCCCATTGCGTCTCGCTCACCGTCAATGCGGTGCATGAAGCCTGGAATCGGCGGCCCAAAACCATCGCGCACGCCGACCGTCTCGCTCGCGACGTGTCGCTGGATATCGCGGCGACCGGCTGGATGCCGACCGTCGACAATTTCTTCGGCCGCGTGACCAAGGCACGCATTCTCGAAGCCGTCAGAGAAGCGAAGGGCGAGGCGCAAGCCGACCTCATCGAGCAGCTGAAAAAAGGCGACATGGCGCGGGAGGCAGAGCAGTTGCTTGCGGGTTCGGGCTGGCTGCCCGAACCGCTGCGCACGCCGGGCCGCGTGGCGCATCGATCAGAACCGACGAACGTAACCATCGACATCGATTCGATCATCGCGGAAACGGCGACGATCGAGAGCGAAACGGCTATCGACGAAACCGTCGCCGAGATGGATGCTGACGACGCGTCGGTGGACGAACCCCAGGACGTTGCCGCCGAATAGACCTCCCCGAGGCCGACCGCGAGGGACTCGCCAGCAATGGCGGGTCCCTTTCCTTTTGGAGGGCGGGTCCATGTCAAAGTCAGCATCTGAACTGGCGCATCGCCTCGCGCGCGACGCCGAGGCGGTGTGCCGATATTATCTTTCCAACGGTCGCCGCCAGGGCAATTATTGGCTGGTCGGCGACGTGCGGAACACGCCGGGTCGCTCCCTGTTCGTGCGGCTGAAGGGCGGCGAATCCGGCAAGGGCGCTGCCGGCAAGTGGACCGACTCAGCCTTGGGCATTCGTGGCGATCTTCTCGACGTCATTCGCGGGAGCCGCGGTCTTGCCGATTTCCGCGACGTCGTGGACGAGGCGCGCCGCTTTCTCAGCCTGCCACGACTCGAACCAGAACCGGAATGGCGCGGTCAGCGCGCTCGGGCGCCGACTGGATCGCCGGAATCGGCGCGACGACTGTTCGCCATGTCGCGGTCAATCGCGGGCACCGTCGTGGAAACCTACCTGCGCAATCGCGGCATTACGGCTTTGCACGGCACCGCGAACCTGCGCTTCCACCCGCGTTGCTATTACCGGCCCCACGATGACGCTCTGACCCAGACTTGGCCGGCGATGATCGCCGCCGTCACCGATTTTGGCGGCAAGATCACCGGAGCGCATCGCACCTGGCTCGATCCCTGCGGGCGGGACAAGGCGCCGATCGACACGCCTAGGCGGGCAATGGGCCATCTCCTTGGCAACGCCGTCCGCTTCGATTTGGCGCAAGATGTCATGGCGGCGGGCGAAGGAATCGAAACCGTGTTGTCGCTGCGATGCGTCATGCCCAACATGCCGATGGCGGCGGCGCTCTCAGCCGCGCATCTCGCCGCGATCCTGTTTCCGGTGACGCTGCGGCGTCTCTATATCGTCCGCGACAACGATGCCGCGGGCGACGGCGCGGCGGCGAGTCTGATCGACCGCGCG
>JBAUVQ010000450.1:0-14164 GCA_049583305.1 Methylocystis sp. | reverse complement strand
CCGCAGCCCCTGCCGCCGCCGCCATGTCCACAACCACAACCCCGGGCAAGCAGTATCCCGGACGGGAGCGTCCCGAGGGCCTCCTTGTCGAAGAAATGGAATGTCGCCAGGCTCACGTCCGAGATATCCTCGTCGTTGAGCGTGTATGCCTGATCCGGATTTCCGACATCGAACAGGGTCGGATCCAACATCATCATGGCCGCCGATCCACTGCCTGACGCCGCCAAGGACGCGCCCGCGATTCCGAGCACCGTGACGGCGTTAGTCGATCGTTTGACCTTCGAGACATCCTTCGCTTGCGCCATAGCAAAGTTCCTCCTCTACTAGCACGGTGATTAAATATGAGCCGCGATTACAATCCGTCAATCGCGCCCGGCAAATATTCGGCCTGACGCGGGCGCTTGTCAAATCATCCGCGCCCCGTTTCGTGGATTGGATCGGCGCTCACCCATCCCGGCGCTCTTCCGGCATTTGGATCGCGCGCCCCTTGATCACGGCGATAGCCAGAACAAATAGTCCTTTAGGGGCGGGGGCATCCGGTATTAGGGCTGTAGTATTCGAGGCCATGCGCGGCGGGCGGACGGTGATACGCCTCGAAGCGTCGGCGGGCCGCTGGGGTGGAGTTCGCGAGGGCCGTCGAGATGAGAACCGGATATGTGCTTTTCGCCATTATTTCGATCCTCGCGGCGCCGTCCGCCCTAGCCGAACGTCGGGCCACGCCACCGCCTCGCAATGAAACAGGGATTTCCTGCCGTGATTTCCGGCGCAATCCGGATGGAAGCTGGTCGCCGATCCGAAGGGTCACGATCGTCGGTCCGCACGGCCCCTTTTCGGTGACGCCAGGTCAGATTTTCTGGATTCAACTGCAAGGCACGACGAATTATGGGGTGAACATCGCCGAAATCCTGGATGACCAGTGCCTTTGAAAAACCGGATGGACGGCCGCGCGCCGTCCACGCCGACGCGGCGCATCAAATCGCATGGGCGGTCTTGGCCGCCGGGACTTAACTCGCCGCCGGATGAAGGTTCGGCGGCTGGTCGCTTTTGCGTTACTTCACGGTCACCGTCATCCGCACGGACGGATGGATGTTGCACCGGACCTTGACACGGCCGGGCTTGTCGAAAGTGTAGCTCAACGGGACGCCCGGTTTTTGCAGGCCGAGGTCTATATCGTCGTCCGCGTCGGGCCCGAAGATGTGGATATTATGGATCACGTCATCTTGGTTTTGGAAGACGATCCGGTCGCCCCTCGAGATCGTCGCCGCTTCCCTGCTTAGCAGAAGGCCGCGCTGGGCCACCGAAATCGTGCCCGCCCCGACCGCCGCCCCGGAGGCCGCGATGAACAGGGCGGCGGCGAGCAGGCGATGGCGCATGGCGATACTCCGATTTTGAAGGGGAAAGATCGGCGTGGTCAAAGCTTCACGCCGGTCCAGAGGCTGATATAAAGAGCATTGTTGCGGCTGGCGTTCCTGTGGCTGCCATCGAAGCAAAAATAATCCACGTATTGCGCGGCCAGTCGTGCGTTCACCGACGGAAATGGCGAATCCGGCTTGCCCCACGGCACATAGGCGACCTCGAAGATCATGCCCTCCGAGCCGGGCCTGCCGGTCAATGTGTTCCAGTAGTTGATGTCGCTGTTGCCGGTGGTGCGAAAATACTGGACCGAGGGCGTGACGGTGGCGGCGAAGCTGTATGAGGCGTCGATACGCGTCGTCTCCAGCAAATGGTTGTAAAACGCCCCGTTCACCGCCTGGCTCGCCGCCAGCCAGCCGGTTTCATGGATAAAGGTCGCGTGGGCGGACAGCATGTCGCTGGTGACCTTGTTCGGGTTCAAGATGAACTGGTAGTTGGCGTCGAGCGCCAGGTCCGTCATCCGGTCGCCAAGGCCAAAGGTCTGGACGCCGCCGGGGTCGACATTGGCGGACAATCCATAGCCGCCGAATTCCAGGTGGTGCTGATCCCAGTCGCGCATCAGCGCGACCCGTCCATAGGGAATGAAATTCATGGTTTTGTCGACGCCGGAGGCGGGCACGACGCCCGTCGCCTCCAGCGCATGGACGCCGAGGCCTTTGTAGGCGTCGGCCTCCAGATACAGCAGGTTGTTCAGTAACACATAGGCGCCAACGCCGACGACGCGCTGAGCGAAACTCCCGTCGATGCGCGTCGCCGCCATGGGCGTCGGCGCCAGCGCCGAGCGATTGTAGGGAAAGCCCCAGGCCGGCGTGGAATTCCAGGGGTCTTGCACGGTCGGGTTATTATTGGCCGTCAGGCCCCAGAGCACGTCCTGTTCGAACAACTCGATCTCGCCGGCGTGACGGATGTCGACGTTGCCGATATGCAACTGTCTGGGCACGGCGTCGAATTCGAGTTCGGCGAAGGCGCCGAGTTGCGGCGTGACGCGTCCCGCATAAAACAGCGAGGTCTGATCGAGCGCGAAGTTGTCGTTCGCCCCGAAGCCGGGCGCGGCCCCGGCGGGCTGGGCCGCCGACGTGTGGGTGAAGGAAGATTGCGTGGTCCACGCCAAGGGCAAGCCATGATCCCCGCCGTCGCTGGCGACATAGCCATGGAGCTTGAAGTCGCGCCCATAGGGCTTCAACTGCGGGCCAAACGCCCCGACATGGCAAGCGGCGCAGGGCTGGCCCGTCTGTACGGCGAAAGCCGGCACGGCGAGCGCCGGCTCCACTCTCAGCGCCGCGGACAGCAACAGGAGTCCCAGCCCCCAAGCGAAAAACGCTAGGGCAAGCGCCCGTGCGCGCGTGGCGGTCGGCGCGTCCAAGCCCGGAGCGCGCGACAAAACAACGTTCCGATCGTCGCGCGCGGCCATGGCTGGAAATCCATCCGGCGACTCGCCTCATGCGCGCAGATCCGGTGCAAGCAAAAAATCAAAGTTTGGTTAATATAATGCAAACGAAACTTCGCCATTCCCCGGGCGGAGGCACGGCGCCACGCGGGCGGGCAAAACAAACGCTTCGGTCATAAATAAATGACAACATGTCTTAGAAATCAAACCGTTCATTAACGATGGCGGTCGCATATTTTCCTACAGCGCGGCAATGTGCGTAGCGTGCCGGCGCGGCGTTTGATCGGGAGAGAACATGTTCGTTAAGGGGGACGCCGCGGCGCCGGCAAGCAATCCGACCCGCGCCCGCGCCAGTTTCCTTGGCGGACTGTATAAGCCGTTCCGCATGCAACTGACGCTGGGCGCGTTGGTGCTGCTGTTCGCCAATCTGGGCACGAGCGTATTCGTGCGCCAACAGCATCGCATGACCGTCGCGCATTCCGTCGAAATCTACGATGTCGCGTTCATCACCGTCAATTACATCCACCGCGCGCAAATCGCGTTTCAAAGTTTTGTCGCCGAGCGTGGTCGCGCCGTCGGGGCGGACGAAATTTCCAGGGCGAACGAGAAATTGTCCGAGGCGCTCGATGACCTTGATGTCGCGATCGAAAGGCTGAGCGATCCCGGCATGCGCGCTCAGGGCGAGACGCTCAGGACGCAAATCGCCGCGCTGAAGGACGTCGTCGAATCGGACGCCGCGGAATTGACGCCTCGATTGACCCTCGACGAGGCCGCGATGGCGCAATTGGCGCAACGCGCCTCGTCCATCGGCCTGGAAGCGCGCGACAACATCGAGGAAAATGCCGCCAGAAACGACTTCCTGCTGATTGGAACCATCGCGTCCAGCCTGTTTCTGGCGGGGGCCGCGCTGCTCACGTTTCACGGCCTGATCACCCGAATGGCTCACATGGCGAGCTATGATTCCCTCACCAAGCTGCCGAACCGGACCTATTTTCACTCTCGCGCGTCCCTTGCGCTTGTCGACGCGAGGCGTTCGGGCGACGCCTTCGCGGTGCTTAGCCTCGATCTGGATCGCTTCAAGAACGTCAACGACACGTTGGGCCACCACATTGGCGACCTCCTGCTCATCGAGGTGTCGCGCCGCATCGAGAAATTGTTGCGCGCCGCCGATACGCTCGCGCGCTTCGGCGGGGACGAGTTCGTGATCCTGCAAATGTCGGTGCGGCAGCCCTCCGAGGCGGAGGCGCTGGCGGAGCGCGTGATCGCGGCCGTGTCGGCGCCCTATGAAATACTCGGGCAAAGACTCCTGATCGGCGCCAGCGTCGGCATCACCCTGGCCCCGCAAGCAGGAGACGATGTCGAGGATCTCCTTCGCAATTCCGATGTCGCGCTCTATCGCGCCAAGTCCGAGGGCAAGGGGAGGCACCGATACTTCACCAGCGAAATGAACGCGGAAACTCAGGCGCGGCGCGTGATGGAGCTTGATTTGCGCGACGCGTTGGACAACGGCAAAATTGACGTGTTTTACCAGCCGTTGATCAATATTTCGACGGGCGAAGTGACGGCCTGCGAAGCCCTGGTGCGATGGACCCATCCGGTGCGCGGCGAGATTACGCCGGACCAATTCATCCCGCTGGCCGAGGAAACCGGCCTCATCGAGGCTCTGGGCGAATTTGTCCTGCGGTCGGCCTGCACGGAGGCCGTCAGCTGGACCCGCGACATCGCGGTCGCGGTCAATCTGTCGGTGGTTCAGTTTCGTTCCGGCAACCTCATACCCATCATCGTTTCGATTCTGGCGGAGACGGGTCTCGACGCAAAACGACTTGAACTTGAAATCACCGAATCGGTCTTGATCGAGGAAAAAGGCCGGGTCCTGCAGACGCTGACGGCTCTAAGCGAAATCGGCGTGCGCATCGCTCTCGATGATTTTGGCACGGGCTATTCGTCGCTGTCTTATCTCTCGAGTTTTCAATTTGACAAGATCAAGATCGATAAATCCTTCGTGCACGACGTTACGAAGCGGATGAATTCCGCCGCGATCATACGCGCGATTTTGAGCCTCGCCGGCACTCTCAATATGACCACGCTCGCCGAGGGCGTCGAAAAAAGCGAAGAGCTCGAATGGCTGCGCGAATCCGGCTGCCAGGAGGCGCAGGGCTTCTTGTTTAGCAGAGCGGTCTCGGCGCGAGACCTCCGGCTCTTGCTGGGAATGAGAATCAAGCCCCGCGCCGACGACAACTTGCTGGCCGGAACGGTTGCATAAGGCGCCATGGAGCTTTGGAGGCATGAGGACCGCTGGCGAAGCCTCGATCATGCCGAGCTTCAAAACGCCCCGGGTTACAGGACTGTCGGGTCTAGCCCGTCCATGAGCGGCTTCGGACAACGCGGGATCGGCTTTTAGGCGAGGCTGCTGGCGCGGCGCGGGAAGCCAGTCAAAAGGGGCCGCCATTATAAACGTATTCCGGACCCTCGGACACTTCGATATGATCGCGAAGTTCGACGCTCCCGACGATGCGGTCGTCACCGCGCCGGGACTCACTTTGGTCAAACCGGCAAATGTGCGCATACAGACGTTGAGAGCGTTCCCCCAAACAGAAATGGATAAGATTCCGGTTGCGCTCGCATGGATCGCGCAATTCAATAACAGGCGGACGAAACAGATGAGCGCGGACAGCGATGAGGTCGCCGCCGGACAGGCGGTCTACGACAAGCGCACTTTGGCGATCTATGATCTCCTGGTGCTCGGCCTGTCCAATCGCTGGATATGGCGATGCCCGACGCCCATTCAGCTCGATCACTACAACAAGAACCTCTCGGCCAATCATCTCGATGTCGGCGTCGGCACCGGCTATTTCCTTGACAAGTGCCGGTTTCCCGCGGACGCGCCGCGCGTCGCGTTGATGGACCTCAATCGTAATTCGCTGGAGTTCTCGGCGCGGCGGATCGTCCGCCACAAGCCGCGAATCTATGTGCGCAACGTTCTGGAGCCGATCCTTTTCGAGGCTGAAAAGTTCGATTCCGTCGGTGTGAATTACCTCCTGCATTGCCTTCCCGGGACATTGCAAGCAAAGAGCGTCGCCTTCGATCATCTCAAAGCTCTGATGAACCCCGGCGCGGTTCTCTTCGGCGCGACGTTGCTGCAAGGAGGCGTCCAGCGAAACTGGGCGGCGAAACGGCTCATGGCGGTTTACAACCGCAAGCGGATCTTTTCGAACGAAACCGATGATCTGATTGGTCTGGAGCGCGCGCTCCGCGAAGGATTCCACTCTGTGTCGATTTCGGTTGCTGGCTGCGGCGCTCTATTTTCCGGCCGCGCTTAGTGCGAATTTCGAAACGTTAATAGGCCTTTTCGACGAGGATTCGCCGCGGTTTTTTTCGCGCGATTTCTTATCGTTCGCCCGATTCCGGCCGGGCGGAAATCATACGTCATCCGGCGAACGCGTTCTCAGGTTATGTCGCCCTGAGTTCCGTGTACATCGCCGCGACGCCCGCCTGGGCTCTTCCGCGGCCGGTGGCGGCGATTGTGCCCCGCCTCAACCGTTCGCGGCGGAACCAAGTGGGTGATTGTCACATTTCTTGCATTCTCAGAAGGCTTAGAACAGCGATCGATTCGTGACCCACGGTGGACTCTTGGGGTTTGACGAAGGGTAATCGTCGAACGGGGAGCTATGGGAGTGTTCGATGCGCCCAGGAATTAGGCGTCCGCTTCGCGGCCCAGAGATTCTTATCGCCGTAGCGACGACAATCGTAACATGGCTCGTGGCGGTCATTCCCATCGTCGTTTACGGATTGGCCAGTGTATTGGGGCGAATCCCTCAAATTCGTCGTGCGTATCAATATCTTTCGGAAAGATACGATCATTATCTCCATCGCCTCGGCCAAGAGGTTTTGCAGGATCCCCGCGACACCCCCGCGCTACGCCTCATGGTCTCGCTTAGCTTGACGGCCGTGCCTATATTTGTATGGCAGCTTATTATTAGGGAGTATAATTTTGTTTTGGCGGGAGCTTTTTACATTTCGATTTATGGCGCCAACTTCAATCGATTCGTGAGGATGTTCAGCGCGCAACATATAGAGTCCCATCGGCGCCGCGGCTATTTTTCAAAAAAATATCAAAAGGTTTTCGGACGGTACGCGGAATTTTTCCTAGGGTACTTATACGGAAACGTTCCTGAAATGGGGCGCACCGCGCATCTCCGGCTTCACCATAAGGAAAACAACAGCCCCGCGGATCCAGCGGATTCCAGATGCTATGATCGCACCAGTCGCTTAGATTTTCACACGTTTCTCGCACATAATATCTGGTCTCTTCTCGGTATAAATGCATACACCTATTTTGGCGCAAAACATCAAGTTAAAAACCAGCGTAGAATGCTGTATGGAATGGCCAGATATTATACATATGCCATATGTGTTTTTATATATGACTGGAAAATCGCGCTATTGTATGTGCTGGCGCCGTTTTTGTGCATGAATTACCTTACATCGATTATTGCTTGGGTGCAGCACGCCTTTACCGATCCTCGGAACCCCGATGACTACCTTGCTAATACCGTTACAGTTGTGGATGATACCAACTTTATGAATGAAGGCTATCATCTTTGTCATCACCATGCCGCCGGACTTCACTGGACAGAAATGCCAGCCCATTTCGAGCGTATCCACGAAATAATGAAAGCGTCAGGCTCCATGGTCTTTCGGGATTTGGATTACATCGGGCTTTTCTTTGAGCTGACACTCTTGCGCAGATTGGACAGACTGGCGCGAAAACTTGTGCCCTGGAGTCCCATGAACGAAGAGGAGCGATTGAATCTCATCGTGAGAAGAACCAGGCCCGCGTAATCGGCAAGCCGGCCCGAAGGGATCGTGTCGCGCGAACAGCACCGACCACGCCGCCAAATTCGAATTAGTGCATTCCCTGGCCCGCGCCGGCGTCTCGGCATGGCCGAGGAGCGCCCCCGTCCTCGCGTCCCCGCATGACTGTTCGCTCGTTAACGCGAGAAAACCGAACTACATCATGATTCCGAGCGCCGATGACTTTTGCAATAGCCTGCCGCGGCGCCAATGCGGTCGTAACTTTTTTCAAAAAATTCATCACGCGAACGCAACCATTCTCGCGATTAAGCGTTGACCGAGAGGCTTGCTGCTCCGCACACAAAATCATGGTGCGCGGGGGAGGAGTTAGTCGCGTGAGTGGAGTAAAATCGCTGATTTTGTTAAAGGTGCGCCGCGGTATTCGTATGACGCACTCGACCGAAGGGGCGGTTTGCCAAGCCGAACAGTCCTTGGTGACGCGTTTAATTGGGGGATGAATCGTCAAAATCCCTCCTGGTCTGTCAGGAATATAAGATCAAGCATTCGATGACGAGGGACAGTGTCGACGTTGGGCGGAGAGCAAACATAGGTTCAGCGAAGAGCTTGAATAACGCCCATAGGCGTCGCCTCGATAGAATGCATTGATGGAATACTTTGGCGCGTAGCATAACTTCGCCTGCTTCCGCGCCAACACTAGCCGATGGAGGCGGAAAAATGCCTAGTTTAGCTCGATCCGTGAACCCAGAAATACTCGATTCACTACCACCAGATGATCCGAGAGCGATGCACTCACGTCGCGATATTCGGCGGATCAACGTCTTGATGTTACAAAGCAAAATAATGGCGAATCTTCTTTCGTCCCGCTGCGTCAAAGTTCCCAGGACTCTCTTTGATCTTGGGGCGGGCGATGGCACCTTCACTTTAGAGGTCGCCCGGCGATTAGCTCCAAAATGGCGAGATGTAAAACTGATCCTCCTGGACCAGCAAGATGTTGTGAGCATGGAGACGCAGAAAGAGTTTCTTGGGCTTGGATGGAAAGTCGAAATAATTGCCGCGGATGTTTTCGATTTCCTTAAAAATAGGGACAGCGCGGTAGACGCGATCATCACGAATTTGTTTTTGCATCACTTTCCCGGGCCCGACCTCGCCAAATTGTTGGCCTTGGCCGCGCAACGAACCGATTTTTTCGGCGCATGCGAACCAAGACGAGCGCCGTTCGCGCTGGCGGCCAGTCACATGGTCTGGGCGATCGGCGCTAATGACGTAACGCGTTACGATGCCGTCGCCAGCGTGCGCGCCGGCTTCCATGATGGCGAGCTCTCGGCATTATGGCCAAAAGACAGGGGGTGGGAGTTGGCGGAATGGTCGGCCATCCCGTTCACCCATTGTTTTGCGGCTCGGCATAACCCCAACGACTAGAGTCTTCCCGGTTCGGATTGAACCGGGAAGACTCTAGATTCCCTTATTTTGTCGTGCTTTCGAAAGGCAAAACCGGAATCCACTTTTGCCGAAAGCACTCTAGCAGGAAGATCAAGAAAATGATGTACGACGCGCTGATCATCGGGGCCGGGCCCGCGGGCGCTACGACGGCTCTGCTGCTCGCGAGAGCGGGGTGGCGCGTCGCCCTCATTGAAAAGGCGGTTTTCCCGAGACGCAAAGTGTGCGGCGAGTTTATCTCCGCGACAACCCTTCCGCTCCTCGAACAGATCGGCCTTGATGAAGCATTCATGAGTCTGGCGGGACCAGAAATTCGACGCGTGGGGATATTCGCCGGAGAAACGACTCCGACGCCCGAGGCGCCTCTTCCCGCGCCGGCGGGATATAGGAGGTCTTGGGGTCGAGCGTTGGGCCGCGATCGTCTCGACCCGCTCTTGTTGGAGGCGGCGGGCGAGGCGGGAGCGCGAATTTGGCAACCGTATAGCGCGACCGCGCTTTGTCCCATCGACGGCGGTCACGCTTGCGCGATCACTTCGGAGTCTAGCAAGGTTAGCACTGTGCTAACAGGACGAATCGCGATCGTTGCGCAAGGCTCTTGGACGCGAGGCATTTTGCCGTGGGCGAGGCCGCAGCCGCATAAAGATTCGGATTTGATCGCGTTTAAGGCGCATTTTATAAACAGCGACCTTCCCGCGGATTTGATGCCGCTGTTGGTGTTCCCCGGCGGATACGGTGGCATGGCGACCAGCGACAGCGGAAGAGTAAGCCTATCTTGCTGTATTCGCAGAGATGCGTTGGAAAACTGCCGCGGGCGTTGGCCTGGTCGGGCCGCGGGAGACGCGGTCTTTCAGCACATTCAACTTTCCAGCATTGGCGTTCGCCAGTCGTTGAAGCGCGCTTATCTCGATGGCGCCTGGCTTTCCACCGGACCGATCAGGCCGGGAATACGAACGGGCTACGCGAACGGCGTCTTTCTGGTCGGCAACATCGCCGGAGAGTCGCATCCCTTGATCGCCGAGGGCATCAGCATGGCGATGCAAGGCGCGCACCTACTGGCGCGCCACTTGATCGCGCAACAAGATAACCTCGCTCCAGAGGCCCAACAAAAATTGGGGGCGAAATACACCGCGGAGTGGAAGGCATGCTTCGCGCCCCGAATTTACGCCGCCGAATTGTTCGCCCGCCTGACCGTGCCGGCGAGCGTGGCTGCTATCACCATGCCGATGGTCGCTGGCTTCCCAGGGATTCTGACCATTGGCTCTCGAATCGCTGGCAAGGCTCAGGTGTGTGTTGTGAGCGCTCGAGGTTAGCGCTCGTTGTCTTGTTGCGCTCGCCTCTTTTGGAGCCGGAATAATGATGTCCGACATAAACATCATCGGACCCTCAACGATTAGGCAAGATCTACCGTTCCGGCGCTTCGAGGTCCGCTCGGCGCCGAGGCCATCGTCAGACCGATAGGCCTAACTGAAGGGAGAGGAAGGCCGAGTGGAAATCCGTAGGGCGGCTTCACATCGTGGTTAGGACAATAGCACATGCAACAGCTTAGCTCTGGAACTCGCATCAGCCCGCCTTGGCCCATCGCCACCTTCAATCAACTGGGTGGTCTCGCGCGGCTGTTGGGAGTGTTTCCGCGATTTGGCGTCCCTGGGTTACTCGACGGCATCGAGCGTGGAGCTAGTCGAAGCGTCAATTTAGATCCATGGTTCGCAGAATCTCGTCGTCGGTTATTTAGCTCCTTTGATCAAGATGCGGGTCTTTCCTTGTTTGGCGCGCTCGCGATGCGCAATGAGGTGCGGCAATGCTACAGAAACATGATAGATTTTGAAACTTTGCTCGACGCGAACCCCGAGATTAAGAATGAAAAGATCGCTCGTCCGCTATTCGTATTAGGGTTTGCTAGGACTGGAACGACGCTGGTGCAGCGACTACTGTCACTGCATGAGGATGCACGTTATTTGGCTGTGTGGGAAGGATATATTCCATACTACGGGGACGAAGCCTGCTATTCGTCCGCAAAAGCAAATGAGTGTATAAAGAAAGCCAAGCGAGCACTCGCCTTACTTGATTGGCTGGCGCCGGACATGAAGATTATTCATCCAATGAGCGTTGAGGATCCAGATGAATGTTATCTTTTATTCCGAAACTATTTTTCCATGCCGCCGGGGTTCGACTTCGCTTATGTGCCAGGCTATTGGTCTTGGCTCGAAAGCCAACCCGCGACATACGCCTATGAGGCGCATAAGCTCCAACTCCAGATATTACAATGGCAGAATCGGCGTGGCCACTGGGTGCTGAAATCCCCGCAGCACCTGGCGGGGCTGCCAGCCCTATTGCAGGTGTACCCCGACGCCCAGTTGGTGATGACGCATCGTGATCCGGTGGAGGCCGTCGCATCCTATTGCAGTCTCATCGCCGTGATGTGGAGCGTCACCGCGGAAAAAGTCGATCTCCAGCGAGTCGCCGATTATGTGATCTCCAACGCCGTTCGGGCGAAGAGAATTGCCGACGCCACGCTCGCGTCGTTACCTGATGACCGCGTTTGCCATATCGATTATCGAGATTTGACGGCCGACCCGGTCGCCACTGTCGCGAATGTCTATGAACGCTTTGGCTACCCTCAAGACGTTCAACTCACGACGCGAATGCGCGCCTGGATGGATGCGCATCCAAATGGTGACAAATTCCGCCATAAATATCGCCTTTCGGACTTTGGCTTGACCGAAGACGAAGTCCGGAAGGCGCTAGCGTGACAGAAGCTGATCGCGGGAGCTGACTCTGGTCGCGGCCGCCTTGAAGACGGCGCGCTGTCGCGCTTTCATTCCCGCAGGCGACTCCCGAATCCGAGCGCGCCAATAAAACCGGGCTCGCGCGGGCCGGCGGGCATGAAAGGCGGGCGAGCGTCTTACGTATAATCCCGGGATTGATTGTGACAACAAAGTCTCGCAAAATGCAGCTCGCGCTAACGTAGAAAATGCATTTTCTGGGAGAGCAGCTATGCTTGACCTCGTTTATATCGCCCACTTCGATTTTCTCCTTTGGGCTCATATTGCCGACGAAAGAGCCCTCCCACGAGCCCGCCTGAGTTGCGCGCCGGATGAGGCCGCGGCCCTGATGGATACCAAACATCGGAAGCGGCTGACGATTGAAGCGGCGGGCGCGTCGAAACAGACCAAGGCTTAAATTCGAAATCGCAAACGTATCCCCTCGATTTTAGTCGGGCGTCCGGCCCGTCGGCGATAATTCGTTTGTGTGAGTTCCGTATCGCGCCCCGTCGATGCGCGGACCGATTGGTAGCCAGAGCGGAGAACCAATATGCCGCCCGCAACAGAGACGATGAAGCAGTTTCGCTGTCCGAACGGCCTTCGTGTGTGGAACGCTCCCACCTCGGGCAGCGAGACCGTATTCATATTCAGAGAGATTTTTGAACAGCGATGCTACGAGCGGCACGGAGTCACCGTCGGTGATGGAGATGTCATTCTGGACGTCGGCGCGAACGTCGGACTGTTTGCGCTCTCCGTGATGGAGCGCTTTCGCGGTCTGAAAATCGTCTGCTTCGAGCCGGTCCCAACCACGCGCGCGTGTCTCGAACGGAACCTGGAGGAGTCAAGATGGCGAAGCCATCACGAGATCACGATTCTCGCTAACGCGGTCGGGTCCACGAACGGGGAAGCCACCATAGCGTATTTCCCGAGGGCGCCGGGCAACTCGACCTTGCACCTGGAAGAGAAGCGGCGCGAGTGGAACAAGATCGCCGACGAAATTACGCCCTCGCTGATTCGGAAATGGAACAAGGCCTACACGTTGCTGCCTCGGGGCCTGATCGCATGGTTCATGAGGCCCATGCTCGATGACGCGGTCAGGTTTCGGTGCAAGATATGTACGTTGAGTGACACGATTCGACAGCAAGGTCTGGAGCGCATCGACCTACTGAAGATCGATATCGAAGGCGCCGAGATCGAAGCCCTGCGGGGAATTGAGGAACAACACTGGTCCCGGATTCAGCAGCTCGTAATGGAGGTCGCGCCTGCGAACAAGAGTTCGTTGACGGCGCTTGGCGACCGACTGCGAGCCGTCGGATTTACGCATGTGACGGTCGAGAACTGTGACGGCGAAAATCACGTGTTAGATGACCCGATGCCTTGCACGCTCTATGCGACTCGCGTGGCGGGCCATGGCTAAAAGCCGCTAACGTGAGCATTCACGTAGGTGCGTCCGACAGCCGCGATTCAGTTGAGACGCCAGCGTCGCCCGGAAACGGCGTTTAAAGAAAAGCGCCGCGGCGAATGCCGCTATTTCGCTTCGACGGCGGTCTGACTTTTGCGTCTTCGCCTTCCGACAAGCAAGGATTCCGACGCCAGCCTTCGACCGACATTGCGGCGCGCGGATTTCGACTCCAAGGCCGCAAGCGTCTCTTCGACCCAAAATTCGGGCGTGCCCAAAGGATTAACTCGCAGGTCGAATCGCGATGGCGCCACGAACATTCTATTGGTGTCTTCAAATCGCCCCGCGTCGATCCGATCAATCCAAATCGTGAAAGCGCCGCCAAAGGCTGCTCGGGTCGCCTCGGTCGGACAGACAAAGTCGGCGATCACGACGCCCCCCGCCTCCACGATGCGATCGCAGGCCCATCCCATCCGACGCGCGTGCTCAACGCGATCTTCGTGGCTAAACCCCAAATCTCGCCAAAGGTTGGCGCGCACCTCGTCGGCATTGAATAGAACCGCGTGTAGACGGGGTGCGAGGAGTCGGGCGAACGTCGTCTTGCCCGCGCCCGGAAGCCCCATCACGAGGATTCGACGGCGCGCCGCGCTGAGAGGATACATGAGCGAACTCCTCTTTTTGAGTCATGACCTGGTTCGTCGTGTCGGCATCATCTGGCTGTCGCTCGGTTGCTTGAGATCGCGAATCATTCCGCATCAATTTGTTCACGGGCGCCTCCAGCAAACGCGCCACTCAATCTCCACGTGATCAAGCAGTCCGTTGGACGTCGGCGGCGGCTAAATTTGTGTTGAGCGACTCCATCGTCTCAGGCGTGAATAGAGACGGTGGAGTCATGGATTTTTTTGCGGGGGCGGAGCCTCCCGGCTCGGCTTGAGAGCTGCGCAATTTGTC
>JBAUVQ010000449.1:0-4613 GCA_049583305.1 Methylocystis sp. | reverse complement strand
CAGTCGATCAGCAGATCGAAGCGCTTCAGGCCGGGGTCCGCCTTGTAATGGTCGAGAATGTCGACCTTCTTGGCGCCCGTGAAGACATGAACGACCGTCGCCAGCGTCTTGCCCGGGTCCACGACTTTCGGTTCGCTGACGGTTTCGGCTTCATAGGTTTTCAGCACGCCGCCGACCGAGGAATAGCGCGCTTCGAGCGGCTCGGCCTGGTCGGGCGCCACCACCGCGCCCCAATATTTGTCGGTGAAGCCGACCCAGCCGCCATTGCCCTTGAAGGTCTTGACGCCGTGCGGCTCCTTTTCGATCTTGTCGTAGGAGTCCTGTTGCGCGCCGTCGTCGCCGATCACGCCGATGAAGCCTTCGTGCAGCGCGGCGTAGCCGGAGCCCTTGGGGTGTCCGACGCGCGTCACGCGGGCGTAGGTGTAGATCGACGCCGGCTTGTCGCCGGTGTTCTCCACGCTCTCCTCGATGTTGAAGAGATAGTCCTGATCGATCGAGATTTTGCGTTTGAACCGCAGGCCCTGACCATTGTCCCAGGACAGCGTGACCGGATGCGTGTCCGTCAGCTTGTCGCTGTCGGCGGTCCAGCGCGTGTCGGTGTTCGGCAGCAGCGGCGGCTGCTCGACCGCGGCGGTCAGATAGCCGAGGTCGGCGAAATAAGGATTCTCCGAGTCCTCGGGCGACATGAGCACGATGATCGGGCTGCCGCGATCCACGGTCTCATGATAGTTTTTCAGGGAAATGTCGTCGATGCGACCGCCCTTCAGCGCGATGGACCCCGAGATCGAGCGGGTGTCGATCGCCAGGCGGGGGCTTTCGGCCAGCGCCTGTTCGCGGGTTTTGAGGACGGTCGGCTTCGAGACTTCCGCGACCGTGACGGCCTTTTCGGGCGCGCCGAGCTTGGGCAGCTTGCTTTCGCGCTGTTGCTCGACCATCTGGGCGTGTTGCTTGTCCATCTGCGGGTTCGCGTAAAAATGAAACCACAGGAAAATAAACGCCATGGACAGCGCTAGAGCGAGAAGCTGGTTCTTGGAGTGTTCGGTCATGGCGCGAGCGGCCTGTTCCTTGGGGTTTTGGGGCGAGAGGCGGTGGAGACGCGACTAAGTCGCGTGAGCCCCTCGGCCAATTGCGTCGTCAGTTCGGAAAATGGCGTCGTTAGCGCCGGCCCCCGAGCGACGATGACGTAATCTCGTCCCGGACTGGCGGCGAGAGCGCCGCCGAGGCGTAGCGCTTCCTTGAGTCTGCGCCGGATTCTGTTGCGCCCGACCGCGCCCGCTATTTTTTTCGTGACCGTGACGCCAAAGCGCGGAACGCCGCCGGCGTCCTCGTCGCGAATGGCCATTTGCAGCTTAAACGCGCCGCCATGACGAGAGAGGCCGCTCGCCGCGGCGCGCAGAAACTCGGCCCGCCGCCGCAATCTTCGCGGGGCGGCGGCTTTTGGCGGCGTCGCGCTGGGGGCGTTCGTCGTCATGTCATCCGTCCGCCCGATATTCTAAGAGGAGCCTCGCGGTCTTCGTTCAGGCCGAAAGGCGCTTGCGACCGCGGGCGCGCCGCGCCGCGATGACCTTGCGTCCGCCGACAGTGGCGATACGCGCGCGAAAGCCGTGACGGCGCTTGCGCACGATCTTGCTGGGTTGATATGTTCTCTTCACCGCTTGTCTCCGCTCGCAGCCAGAACGAAACAGTCTGTTTCCGTTCGCTTTTCTTGTTCCAAGGGAACGAAGGGCTCCCCTGTTTCCGTTCGCTCTTCCCGGCGCTTCCGCGCCAAACTCGATTCTCCGCCTTAATGTCCGCGCCGCGCGACAAATCGCGATCGCCGGGACGTTATGACTTTGGCGGGAGGCTTCGAGCGCCGCGCGTCTCAAAGTTAGGCGCAGGCCCAAAGACGCGAACGCCGCCCCTTACGAGGCGACGCCGCAGCGGGGATATAGGGGAAAGGCTCGCCCCAAGTCAATCGCGCGTTCGGCGGTTCGAGACCGCCCGCGCGCCTCCACACTTATTTTGGCGCGTTTGGTTGCGCCGCGGGATGCGGGATTCACGCGGACTCCATCCCGCGTTATAAATAGGAGGCTACTGATTCGGTGAGGGCGGCGGCCCCTTTGAGCGGCGCGAATGTTGTGTTCGCGGGACTGGGCCGCCCGCGTCGGGTTCGCGGGATTTTCGCGCGCGGGTTTCGTCTCCGGGGACGGGCTTGTTCGCGTCGAGGCTCGCATCCCCTTTGTGACGTGTTCGGACGGCGGGGCGTGACCGTGGTGATGGTTTCTTAACGATTGGCGATTAACGTTAACTGAACAAGTGGAGTAAGGCGCTGGACCCGATTGCTCGGCGAAGCGCTGTCGTTCGGCGACGGTGGGCCGGAGTTCTTGAGAATCCGATGGGGCTGGGTGGGGAACCAAAATGCGCGTTCTATTAATTGAAGATGACAGCGCGACGGCTCAGAGCATTGAGCTCATGCTTAAGTCCGAGAACTTCAATGTCTATACGACCGATCTCGGCGAAGAAGGCATAGACCTCGGAAAACTCTACGACTACGACATCATCCTCCTCGATCTGAATCTGCCGGACATGTCGGGCTACGAGGTGCTGCGCACGCTGCGCATCGCGAAGGTCAAGACTCCGATTTTAATTCTGTCGGGACTCGCGGGAATCGAAGACAAGGTCAAGGGGCTCGGCTTCGGCGCCGACGACTATCTGACCAAGCCTTTCCATAAGGACGAGTTGGTGGCGCGCATCCATGCGATCGTGCGTCGGTCCAAGGGCCATGCCCAGTCCGTCATCACGACGGGCGATCTGATCGTCAATCTCGACCAGAAGACCGTCGAGGTGAGCGGCGCGCGCGTGCATCTGACCGGCAAGGAATATCAGATGCTCGAACTGCTCTCGCTGCGCAAGGGCACGACGCTGACCAAGGAAATGTTCCTCAACCACCTTTATGGCGGCATGGACGAGCCCGAGCTCAAGATCATCGACGTGTTCATCTGTAAATTGCGCAAGAAGCTCGCCAACGCCAGCGACGGCCGCAACTACATCGAAACGGTTTGGGGCCGCGGCTATGTGCTGCGCGAGCCGAGCGAAGCCGACGAACGCATCACAGCCTGAAGCCGGTTCCGGCGGAAGCCAAAGAGCGCCTTCATGTTCGCTTGGGCCGAACATGAAGGCGCTTTTTTTTGTTTTGGGGCGCGCCCTCGGTCGCGCCGCCGTCGTCGAGGAGGCCTTCCGCCTTGGCTGCGCGGTAGCGCTCCAGCATTCTCGCGAAACTCGCGCGCAGGGCCGTCTCAAGGTCCGGGCGCCGCTCGATCCGGCTGAGCGCGAGGGCGGCGGCTTCGATGGTCGACAGCCCCTCGCGCCGCGGTTCGCGGCGCAGCTGTCCATAGAGCGAGGCGCGGCGCGGATTCAGCACGAGCCGCCGGGCTTTCAGCACCCAGGCGTTTCGCCACCACAGCGTCTTCGCCTGCGCCCAGGTGCCGTCGAAAATCACGACGCCCCTGAGCCCGGCCAGCGCCTGGTCCTGATCGGGCAGCGCGACGCCCTTTTTGTCGAGCACGACGAGTTCGCGATCCCCAGGCAAGTCGCCGCTTTTCGCGGAGCCGAGATGCAAGATCGCCCATTGGGACGGATCGGCCGGCCGCCCCAGCGCCTTGGCGAGGCTTGGCCAGGACAGGCC
Source organism: Methylocystis sp. (assembly GCA_049583305.1). Taxonomy (GTDB): domain Bacteria; phylum Pseudomonadota; class Alphaproteobacteria; order Rhizobiales; family Beijerinckiaceae; genus Methylocystis. The sequence continues at coordinate 949 of JBAUVQ010000449.1, read as the reverse complement.
AATTTTGAACACCGAATTGGTCAGATGCAACGTGGCGAGCCGCGCCGTCCCGAGCAGTCGGTCCTGCTCCTGCGGATGCTGCAGCACGAGCAGCCCGACCTTGTTGTCGATCGGAGCGATGTCGTCGCAAACGCAAAGCGCGGCGGGTTTCGCGCAGCGAGGGCATTCGCTCGTTTCAACGGGCGCGCGCGCGGCGTTCGGCTCGCGTTCGGCGGCGGATTCGAGGTCGGCGGGTTGTTGAGGGCTCATCCCTCTTCATACACCGGCGTCTCGCAATTCACGAGCCTTCCGCCTCCCAAGTCGTATTTGGGAGCCGACCGAAAAAACTTCGCGACATCTTGGCTCGCGAATCCACGCTGTCTTCGCGCCAAGCGCGAAAACCTGGCGCGAAAGACGCGTTCGCGTCAGCGATGCGGGTTCGTGTGCGTGCCGCCGCCGTAGATGCTGGAACGCGACAGCTCCTGGGGAGTGAGCCCGCCGCTCTTGTCCACGTCGAGGCGGTCGAACTCGGCCTCCATGAACTGCATGAATTCCTCCTTCGACACGACGCCGTTCTTGTCCTGGTCCATCAGACGAATCAGGTTCTGCACGTCGCGCGAGCCCGCCGCCCAGGTGCGCTTGCTGACGGCCAAGGCCGAAGTGGACGCGATGGCCGCCGCCGCCAGCCCCGAGATGATCGCGATTTTCGAAATCTTCGACATGGTCCTCTCCTCCGAATACCATCTTCATTTGTCACGAAGTGGAACAGCTTAGCATCGCCAATTCCACCCGCCGCTTAATTATTTAGCGACAGCGAATCTATTAGCGAGTGAGAAGCTATCAGTATCGCGGCCGCGACGGGGAGTCTAAAAAAAGAGCAAGGGGGGGACCTCGAAGAATTCGGGTTTTGGGCGTGATGAGGGTCGGAGCGGCCTGGATTGAGGGGCGCGAAGCGGCTTTTGGCGTCGCC
>JBAUVQ010000448.1:0-16483 GCA_049583305.1 Methylocystis sp. | reverse complement strand
GCCGATCGCCGGACGCTCCGGGGGAAGGCTGGGCGCCTCCGCCCGCGTGGGCGCGACCGGGGACTGAAACACTGGCGGCGCGGCCGCCGTGGCGGGGACCGGCTCCGCCTGTTGCGCCGCCGGCGCGTTGTTGGGCGTCGGGGGCTGACGCGCGTCGAAGATTCGCTTGATTTCGCCCTCGACGAAATGAGCGAGCTTGCGCGCCCCGGCGCTGCTGAAATGCACTCCGTCCGCCGCGCGCAGCTTGACGTTCTGGCCGTTGATGTCCGGGCCGAAGGCGCTGTATTGCCCGTGCTCGTCGGCGAAGACGTCCCAAATGTCGATGAAGGGGATACCGGCCCGCGCCGCGCCAGAGCGATAAATCTCGTTGATTTGCGCCATATCGGCCGAGAAGCGCTCGGCTTTCATTACGGGAAGCCCGACCCACAGCAGCGGGATGTTCTTCTCCTTGAAGGCGCGCGCCACCGCGTCCACGCGGGACGCGTAGATCTCGCGCCAGCGCGGCGAAAACGGCTCGAGCGCCTGAGTCCCGTCGCCGAGCGTCTGATGGTCGTTGCTGCCGAGCATCATCACCGCGACATCGGCCTTGCGCGGACTGTTCGCGATGTCTTGCGCCGCCTTAGGCCAATCATAGTAATCGCCGCGCACAAGGCCGGAGCTCTCCTTGCCTTTGTGCAGGATGCCAATACGGGGCGTATCCTCGAACGCTTCGTCGAGCCCGTCGGCGAGCATATCGCCGAGCGTGTCTCCCATCACCACCACCAAAAAATCGGCTTCGACAGCCGGCTTTTCGGCCTGCTCGGGGCTTGTCGCCACATTGGGGTGATGATGAGGCGTCTTGGCGGCGTGCGTGGGGGGACGCCAATAGGTCGGCGCGCGAGAGGTCGAGTGCGGCACGATACGCCGCATAGGCCGTTCTTCGCGGGGTCGTCGGGGCGCCGGCGCGGAGCGTTCGATGATATGAGGTCTTCCGCCGCCGCCAAAAAGACCGCCGAAAAAATCCGAAAAAATACCTTGCGCCCGCGATTGCGCGGGGAGCCCCAAAATAGCCAAGGCAAGCAACATCACGGTCAGACGGGACAGCGAAAAACGCGCCTTTGTGATCGGTCGAAGCATACGAATATAATAGCCCATATTCGCGGTCGAAGGAATGAGGTTTTAGCGAAGACGCGCGGGCTCCCGGTTCGCGGTGGTCGGACCGAAGGCCGTGAACAACAAGAGAGAAGCTCGACGGTTTCGGACGATCCGCGGGCGTCGCTTGGCTGTTCGCGGGGCCGCTCGCCGCGGCGGCGCGTTTGGGTTGGAAATTTCGTGGGAAGCCCCTATAAGGAAGCATTCGAACGCGAGGTTTCGAAAACGGTTCCGCGGGCGTAGTTCAGTGGTAGAACGACAGCTTCCCAAGCTGTATGTCGTGGGTTCGATTCCCATCGCCCGCTCCAAACAAGACCGTTCGAGAAATTCGCGCAAGAAGCATTGTTTTTTTTGGCGTCCGCCGATGGGGCCTCCAAGAGGCGGATTGCCTGAAAAGCGTGCAAGGTTTGCAATGGCGGTCAAGTCGGATTTCTTTGCTTGGCCGTCCACGCGGACTCGCGAGAAGCTTGCGTTCGTCTCGCGCCAATACGTAGGAATTGAATGAACCAGGCTCGAAAATCTGGCGCCTCGCCTGTTTGCGAACTGGCCCGGTAACCGCATGAAGATCCGGAGAGCGCGACTGGCGGCAGGGAAGCGGCCGCGGCATCCTCCGCCGCGCGGTTACCCATTCCGCCGACCCGAAGACAAGGTAAGATCTTCGCATTTGCATCGCGTTTCGGCGCCCAACCCCTCGTAACTCGACGTGAGTCTCGAAGCCCAAGCCATCGAGCATTTGATCGAACCGCCTCTGCTCTCGCCGCCGCCGCGGCGACGGCGGTTCGTCGCGGTGTTGGGAATTTGTCTACTGCTTCACGCCGCGATTCTAGCGGCGGTGGTCGTTCTGGACGCCATCCTGCTCCCGCGCGAAATGCCGCCCGAAGAAACTCCGGTCGAGGTCATCGTCGAACCGCCGCCCGCGCCCAAACCGGAACCCAAGCCACAAGCGCAAGCAAAAGAAGAGAAGCCGGAAGAGAAGCCGCCGGAAAAGAAGCCGCCTGAAAAGAAGCCGGAGGCCAAGCAACAGCAGCCGTACGAAGAGCCCGCGACGGATGCGCCGCGCGCGGAAAACAAGGAAAAGGTCAACAGGCCCGCCCGGGATAAAGAGACGCAGGCGCCCCGCAAGGCGCCGCCTTCCGACCAGACCGCGCAAAAGCCTTCGCCCGAGAAGCGGCCGAGTTCCGTTGAGGGCGCGGCGCCCAAGGTCTCGCCGGAGCCTCCGGCCGTCAAGCAGGTCGAAGACAAGCCGGACGCCGAGGTGACCGAGCGGGCGGAGATAAATCGCGACTCGCCCGAAGAGAAGGAGGCGCGCGCTCAGTCCGAAGGCGAGACGAAACGCGGCGAGAAATCGCTCGCCGACCAGCTCGCCAATCCCGAACCCGTTCCCTATTACCAATTCAGCGGCGCGGCCAAGGCGGCGCCGGTCACCGGCGGGACGGCCAATACGACCTACCTCTCGACCCTTTGGGGGTTGATCGTGCCGACCATGCGAATACCCGATCGCATCAAGGCGAGCCATCTTCGCGCCTCTGGCGTTCTTGCCTTTAGCGTCGACATCAAGGGCAATCTCACGCGCATCGGGATTGAGCAATCCAGCGGACTTGCCGATCTCGACGCTTCCGCCATAGCCGCCGTGCGGCGAGCGGCGCCGTTTCCGCCGCCGCCGAGAGGCTTGACCTATTCGATCAGTTTTTCCTTCACCAACCAGTGAGGCCGCGGAACGAAGCGATCGACGCCGTTGAAGTCGCGACGCTTTGTCCGATGGCGCGGGCGCCGCGCGCATGCGATCCGGTTGTTTTCGCGACAAGGCTCCGAGGAGACCCATGGGTGACGAAATCGCGGCCACTGGTTTTGGCGCCGAGGATTTCTCCGCTTTCGCGCGCCGGCTCGCGGAGGAAACCCGTGTCGCGCGCGCGATGTTCGAGGACGGGCGCTTTTCCCAAACAGGTTTTTCGCTCGGCTTCGAAATAGAGGCCTGGATCGTCGACCACAATTTCTTTCCCGCCCCAATCAATCAACGGCTGCTAGAAGCGCTAGACCATTCGCTCGTCGTTCCGGAGCTTTCGCGCTTCAATGTCGAACTGAACAGCGATCCGCTGACGCTCGGCGCCGATGCGTTGGACCGCGCGGAAGAGGCGCTGTCGCGGCTTTGGGGCCAATGCAATGCGGTTGCTCACGGCCTCGGCGCTAATATGGTGATGATCGGCACGCTGCCGACGATCCGCGACGAGGATTTGACGCTTGCCAATATCTCGCCGCTCAATCGCTATTACGCGTTGAACAAGGAAGTGCTGCGCCGGCGGGGCGGCCGCCCGTTGCGTATCGATATCAAAGGCCGTGATCATCTCGTTTGCGAACATCGCGACGTGATGCTCGAGGCGGCGACGACTTCCTTTCAAATTCATCTGCGGGTTCCGGCCGATCTCGCCGCGCGCTATTACAACGCCTCGGTCGCGGCTTCGGGGCCACTGCTCGCGGCCTGCGGCAACTCGCCGTTGCTGTTCGGCAAGCGACTTTGGGAGGAAACGCGCATACCGCTGTTCGAACAGGCGGTCGACCTGCCGGGCGCCCATGTGGGGCCGCGCCGCGTGAGCATGGGAACCGGTTATCTCGAGCGCTCCTGCCTCGAAATTTTCGAGGAAAATCTGCGCGAACATTCCGCGCTTCTGCCGATCGCCTTCGACGAGACGCCGGAAGCGTTGCATCATTTGCGCCTGCACAACGGAACCATCTGGCGCTGGAATCGTCCGCTCGTCGGCTTTGACGCCGACGGCGCGCCGCATCTGCGTATCGAGCACCGCATTTTGCCCGCCGGCCCGACCATCGCCGATATGATGGCCAACACCGCCATGTATCTCGGACTTGTCCGCCATCTCGTCGAACTTGGCGGCGATGGCGCGGGCGGTCTGGCTTTCGCGGACGCGGTGACAAATTTTTATGCGGCGGCGCGCGAGGGTCTCGACGCCGAATTGGTCTGGCCGGGCGAGGGCAAAATCGTCGCCAGGCGGCTCTTGAGTGAGCGGCTTCTGCCGGCGGCGCGAAGCGCCCTGCCGCGTTTCCGCCTCGATCCTGATCAGGACCGTTGGCTCGATGTCGTCGAGGCGCGCGTGTGTTCGAGACGAACCGGCGCGGCTTGGCAACGCGAGGCCTTCGCCGCCCATGGTGGCGACACCCACCGACTAATGGCCGACTATTGCGAAAGGCAACGAGCCGGCGCGCCAATTCACGAATGGGACCTGTGAGAACAAAAGTGAGCGACGATAATTGCACCGTCTTCGACCATATTCCCCGAGGGTTCCTGGATCGCCCCGCCGCGCGGCTCGCCGAAGTCTTGCCGGGCCCGACGCTGCTCGATCTCCCGGGGCGTGATCCGAGGCCGCTGTTCGTCTCGGTATTGCTGCACGGGAACGAGGACAGCGGGCTCGTTGCCGCGCAGGAGGCGCTGAGGCGTTGGTCGTCGCGGGAGGCGCCTCGCGCCATGCTGTTGTTCATCGGCAATATCCACGCCGCCGCCCAAAATTTGCGCACTTTGCCCGATCAGCGCGACTTCAACCGAGTCTGGCCGGGAACCGAGACTCCCGACACACCCGAGGCGCGGATGGCGCGATGGGTCTATGATTACGCCGCTCGTCGGCGCCCTTTCGCCAGCATCGATATTCACAACAACACGGGCTTCAATCCTCACTATGCCTGCGTGACGCGTCTCGAGCCGCAATTCGTCGCGCTGGCCCGGCTATTTTCACGCATTGTCGTGCATTTCCAGCGACCGCTCGGCGTGCACGCCGGCGCCTTCGCGAATTTATGTCCGGCGGTAACCGTTGAATGCGGCAAGGCCGGCGGCGGGTCCGGTTCCGCCCATGCCGCGGAATTAATCGAGGCGGCGCTCTCGATATCGCAACTGCCCGATCACCCGCCGGCGCTCCATGACATCGAGCTGCTGCGCACCTTCGCCATTGTGAAAATGCCGCTGGCCGCCAGCTTCTCCTTCGACGGCTCGCCCGCCGACTTTCAATTCCGTTCGGACGTTGACCGCCTAAACTTCAGCGACCTTCCCGCCGGCGAAAGTTTTGGCGCGCTGGGCGCGAGCGGCGCGCGACTGGAACTCGCGCCGGGGGATGGGGGCCATGCGCCGGAAGAGTATTTCGACTACGCGGGCGGCGACATAAGGCTGCGCCGCGGCGCCGTGCCCGCCATGCTGACCTTGGACCCCAACGCGATCCGACTAGACTGTCTATGTTACCTAATGCACCGGATCGGCATGGACGGGCATCGCGTGTAAGGCGCTGGCGCTCAGTGCAACCTGAACTCGGCGTCGACCATCGAAATTTCCGCGGGGCGGATGAGTTTCGCGTGCGCGACCAGCACGGAATGAAGCTTGCCGTCCAAGCTCTTCGACCAGAAGCCGAGGAATTTATGTAGTTCGGGGAAGTCGGGATGCAGGTCATATTCCTGCCAGACGTAGGACTGCACGATCGCCGGATAGTCGGGGAGGCGATAGAAGATATTCGCGGTCGTGAGACCATAACCTTCCAGCATTCGACAAAAATCGCGCGACGCCATCGGACCTCTCCTTCGTTATCTGAATCAATGGAGCGATTGACGTCCAAAGCAAGTCACATGCCGCTTAATCTTTTAATAACAGTGGTTTGGCAGCAGTTTTGCGCGAGTGCTGATTAATCTGGGACACGCTCGCGACGGCCAAAGATCGTCGCGCGTCACGAGGCCCGTTGACCCGAAAAATAGGCGCGTTTGGCCTGGGAGGGCGTCAGATAGAAGCGCTCGCCTTTTTTGTAGGCCGCGTTTTCGGTGACGACTTCGAATTCGTACATGCCGGGCGCTAGTTGCGGAGCGCCGGCGTCCCGCGTGGGGAACTCGCCTCGGAGCAGAACGGTTTTCGGCAAAAGATTCGAGCCGACAGATCTCTCCGACAACTCCAAAACGCCATTCGCGTCGTTCATGATCGTCTCCTCGTCCGCTCGCGTCAGGACCATTTAGAGCGCGGCGAGCGCCAAAAATCCAATTGTCGTTTGCGATGATATGATGCAATTTGTGCATCATGGAGCTGCAGTGGATCGACGATTTTTTAGCGCTCTGCCAGACGCGGAATTTCACCCGCGCGGCGGAGGCCCGTTGCACGACACAATCCGCCTATAGCCGGCGCGTGCAGCGGCTCGAGGAATGGCTTGGCGCGCCATTGTTTTATCGCGAGCGTCGGCCCGTGGCTCTCACGCCCGCCGGCGAGCAATTCCTGGCGCGCGCGCATCGCTTGCGCGAGGAGATTTTCGACGCGCGCCGCGCCGTATTGAGCGCTTCGAGCTACTTCAAGAAATCTCTGCGCATTTATACCACTAACACGCTCGCCGCCTCAATTCTCTCGACGTGGCTGGCGGAAGGAAAATTCGAGAATTACTCGCTAATCGTCGCTTCGATTTCCGGTTGCCTCGAAGCGGTCAGACGGGGGCACGCCGATATGGGCCTGATCCCTCATTTTGGCGATGATGAGAATTTGTCTGGGCTGACAACCCAGGAAATTGGGCGTGATCGCTTGATGCTCGTGGCCGGCGCGACGCCGCGTCGTCCGGTCACGCTGGTCGAGAAGAAACTGCGCGGCCCGGTGATGGTCTATACGCCCGGCACGACATATGGCGCGCAAATCGCGGCGATGTTGGAACGTCATCGCATCCAGATCGAGGAGGCGCCCGTGTGCGAGAGCGCCTCCGCGGAGGCGTTGCTCGCGCAAGTCAAGGCGGGGTTGGGAGCGGCGTGGGTTCCTGAAATATTGTTGCGCGGCGTGAAAGTAAAAAGATGCGCGGCGCCCGAGTTTTTCGATATTTATTACAAAATTCTGCAGATCAACCCGCGATGACCGTCTTTCGCGTTATGTCTCGCACATGAAATGTTTGCGCGCCAGCGCGATGTCGGAGCGGGAAGGCAGGCCCGCCTCGTTGCCGAGATGTTGCACCTTATGCGCGGAGGCGGCGCTGGCGAATTCGAAATGTTCGCGCCAGGGCGCCGACGGATCGTCGAGAAAGGATGTGCAATAGGCGCCGTGGAACACATCGCCCGCGCCCGACGTGTCGACGACTTTTTCGGCCGGCACGCGATGCGCCGGCAAATTTCGCGGTTCTCCGTCCAAGTCGTACCAGAGCAATCCTTTCTCGCCGTTGGTGACGCCGCCGACGCGGCAGCCCTTCGCCTTGAGAAAGGCCAGCATCTCCACTTCGGACAGCGCCATCTGACGGCACAAGTCCTTCGCGACAACGGCCACGTCGATGAAGTTCAACAGTTCCAGCAGACCGGGACGTAGCGCGCCGCCGTCGAGCGACACCAGCACGCCTTTTTCGCGCGCCGCTTTTGCGTAATAGAGCGCGGCGTCGCCCATGTGCCCGTCGAGATGGAGAAGCTTCGCGCTCGAAAGATCGAGACGCGGGAAGGACTGGAGATAGTGATCGTCACGAGCTCGGAGAATGGAGCGCTGGCCTCCATGCGGAAACACGAAGGACAGCGAGCTTCGCGCCACGCGGCGCGAGTGCACGCGCAGGCCGTAGGCCGCGGCCATGTCCATGAACATATGGCCGAGCCAGTCGCGCGCGACCGGAATCAGCAAATCGGGCGAATGGCCAAGCTTGGCGCAGGCGAAGGCCGCCGTCGCCGAATTGCCGCCAAAGGACACCGCATAGTCCCTGGCGACGGCTTTCTCGTCGCCATGCGGCAGGGCCTCGGCGATCATACTGACGTCGATATAGGCGTGACCAATGAATAGCGCGTCCAAGGCGTCGCTCCGCGATGAGCCGCGCCGCGGCGGCGCGAGGGTTAGATCGAAAAGCTGACGCCGCAGCCGCAGGATGAAGAAGCGTTGGGATTTTCGACGCGAAACCCCTGGCCCATCAGATCGTCGACGAAATCGATGCGGGCGCCTTGCACATAGGGAAGGGAGGTCTCGTCCACGACGAGCCTCGCGCCGGCTTGTTCGACCAAAACGTCGCGCGCTCCGGGCGCCGCGTCCACCGCGAAGGAGTATTTGAAGCCCGAGCACCCGCCGCCGTCGACCCCGACGCGAAACACGGATCCGGGCGCCTCCTCGGCGAGCAGAATGGCGATTCGCCGCGCCGCCACTTCGCTGAGCTCGACCTGCGTCGCCGTCGGCGCCTCATTCATGCGTTCCATCCTTGGTTAACCCCCGGATTATCTGAAGATCCCGCGGGCGCTTATCATCCGTCTCCGGCATCGTCTATAATAGGCTCGCCGCGATGGCCTTTCAATGACGGGGGTTTTGTTTGGCTGTCCGCCCGCTGCTCGCGCCCTACGCCTGCCTCGCGACGCATTCGCGTGGGCGACTTATCGAAGAGGCGCCGTCGCGCACGCGCAGCGAATTTCAGCGCGACCGCGACCGCATCCTCCACTCGACCGCGTTTCGCCGCCTCGCGCACAAGACTCAGGTTTTCGTTCCGCTCGACGGCGATCATTTTCGCACGCGGCTGACCCATACCATCGAGGTTGGCCAGATCGCGCGGGCTTTGGCGCGGGCCTTGGCGCTCGACGAAGACCTCGCCGAGGCGGTGGCGCTCGCCCATGATCTCGGCCACACGCCTTTCGGTCACGCCGGCGAGGGCGCGCTAACCGATTGCATGCGGGATTTCGGCGGTTTCGATCACAACGCCCAGGCCTTGCGCGTCGTGACCAAGCTCGAGCGACGATATGCGCGTTACGACGGGCTCGATCTCTGCTGGGAGACCCTGGAAGGACTGGTCAAACATAATGGCCCGCTCGTGGGGCCATTGGCGCGACGGCCCGTCGACCCCTATATCCTCGAATTCGACGCGGTGTTCCCGTTGGAGTTGGACCTCTTCGCCGGCGCCGAGGCGCAGGCGGCGGCGGTCGCCGACGACATCGCCTATAACGCCCACGATATTGACGACGGCCTGCGCGCCGGACTGTTCGGACTGGACGACATCTCCGACGTCGGCTTCATTCGCGGGCTGCTGGCCGAAATCGCCAACCTACATCCGGGCCTCGAGCGGCAAAGGGTGATCCACGAACTGACGCGACGCGTCATCACCCGATTCGTCGAGGACGCAATCGACGAATCCCGGGCGCGGATTGCCCGCGTCGAGCCGAAAAGCGCGCGAGACATCCGCCGCGCCCAAGCGCCGCTCGTGGGGTTTTCACCGGCCATGGCGCAAGCCGAGCGCGAGGTGAAGGGATTTCTGTTCGCGCATATGTATCGCCACGCGAAGGTCATGGGCGTGTGGGAGCAGGCGCGCGAGGCGATCTCTTTCCTGTTTCCCGCTTTCATGGCGAACGCGCGCCTGATGCCGCGCGAATGGGCCGAACTCGCCGAAAAAGGCGGTCAGGCGGAGCGCGCGCGCGTCGTCGCGGATTACATCGCCGGCATGACCGACCGCTACGCGCTAGGCGAATATCGACAGCTGTCGGGCAAGGCGGTGGAAATGTGAGGGCTTCAGGGACCACCTTCGCGGCGGACTTGCCGGGCCGGCCGCGAAAACAACCGAACGCACGTCAAGCGAAGGCTTCTTGCGCGACGATTCGCGGCTCCAACCGGTGGCTTGGCGCGAGGCTAGCGAGACCAAGCGATACGGCGGTCACAACAAGGCCCGCGGCCATGTCCACGAAATGGTGGCCTCCGTCGGCCGGGATGGACAGAAACACGGGAACGGACACGGCTGCGGCGAGGAGCCCCAACCAAGGGATGGGCCAAAACGCGTATAGGGTCAGCAGCGCCAGGACGGTGTGAAACGACGGACATCCGATGAGGCCGGTCAACTCCTCGAATCGCACTGGGGGCACGGCGCCGGCGACGAGAGCCATTAGCTCCAGCGCGTCCTTTTTTGTCATGGCGAGCGAAAACGAAGGTTCCGGTAGCCCTTGCGCGTAATGCAGGGGCAAAGCGCCGAGGTTCGGGAAGAGGCACCAGGCGCCGACCGTGATGGTCGCTGCGATCATGAACGCCAGCGAGAAGCGGTCGAGACGTTCGAAACGTCGGGTGAAGCCCAGCGCGAGGATCGCCGCCACCAGTTGGAATAGTGAGGAGTTGTAAGCCAAAGTGGTGGCGCCCGCGATGTAGGGATTGGACTTGAGCCAGGTCACATAGCCCCACCAGTCCAATCCCAGCATGTCGTCGGCCCGCGCCAAAAACTCGTCGTGCAGCGGACGATGCAGCGCGAGCCCGAGATAGTTCAGCAAGGCGATGCAGTTGGAGAACAGCAGCATCTGCGCCAGCACGAAACAGGTCGCGCCAACGCTTTCGTCACGACCCAGGCCGCGATAAATCAGTCCTGTCGCGGCGACGGCCGCGATGATCAGGAACGGCCGCAGGAAAGTGGCTGAATCGATGACGATGGCCGTCATCGGCTGGATAATCAGCAGCAGGACGCAGCAGCAGCCGAGGAGCGACAGTCTCCATCGGTCCGATGGCGTCACGAAGCGATTCATGTCCCGATGTCCCCATTGGAAAGCCTGTCCAACAGGTAAGCCCGAGAATTGAAAATTTCCTCTTAACGCCGGGAGTTGCGATGGGCGGAGTTCAATTTCCCGCCCATTCGCGCTCGCTTTGGTAGGCGACGGAACTCAGTGCGCCCCTGGCGTCAGCTTCACGCCGCGACGCTCGGAGTAAATGTACGAGATCAGCGCCGTCATTTTGGGATCATCGGCGGCCAACGGCTTGCCCTCAAGCGGATTCTTAAGACACCAGTTCACCATCTCGAACAACTGCGCGACCTTGCCCAGTTGCTTTTGAAACTTGGGATAGGTTTCCGGGTGAGTGTTGGCGGCGTTGGGATGGCATTGCCCACAAGCGACGCCATTGGTTCCCAGCGCGCCGCTCGTCCATAGGGCGCGGCCCTCGGTGGCGACCTGTTGATATTCTTTTTGCCAGCGTTCGGTCTCGGTCTTGGTGAATTCGTCGGCGCGCGCGCTCAGCGCGAACAACGAACAGCCAACGGCGAGGACGGCGAGGGTGCGACGCATCGTCGACTCCTGATCAATAATGGGTTTGCGGGGGGCGCCGATTGGTCGGCTCTTGATAGGCGAGGTCGACAGGGCGCCCTTGCTTGTGATCGAAGGCCACCGTGCGTGGTTCGTTGTCCCAAAGCTGGTAGCGCGCGGCGACGCGGCCGGAGTTCACATCGATCAACTGCCAGCCGGTTGCGTCGCGCTCGAAGAACGGGTCGCCGCGATTCATCGGAACGGTGAGCACCGGCAGATGGCTTTCCGCCAGCGCGTAGGTCTGCGGGTAGGGCCAGGGCCACGCGGTCGCCATCACCGAATTGAAGGAGATGTTGCCGATCTGGTTATACTGAATCTGATGCACATGGCCGTAGATGACATTCACCGACTTGAACGGCTGCAACAGCGCTTGCACCTCCTCGGCGTCATCGGTCCAGAAATTCCAACCCTTGTATATCTTTTGCAGAGGCGAATGCGAAAACACGACGATCGGCGTCTCGTGGGAGATTTTGCCGAGGTCTTCCTTCAGCCAAGCGCGCTGCTTTTCGCCGACCATGAAGGGCGAACTGTTGGGATTGTCGAGTCCGGCCATTTCCAACATGCGCTGTTCGTCGGTCGGCCAGCGATGGAACGTCCATTCGTCGAATGTCAGAATCGAGTTCAGCACGATGAAATGCACGCCCTTGTGATCGAAGCTGTAATGCTGGGCGCCGTAAAGCTTGCTCCAATATTCGCCGAGATCGAGATAGTAATCGTGCTCGCCCATGACGCAATGCAGCTTGGACGTTAGGTGCGAAAGAATCTCGGCGCCGTGATCGAGTTCGTCTTTCCTGCCGAGTTGGGCGAGATCGCCGCCGAACATCACAAAGTCGGATTCCGGCTTCACCAGATTGGCTTCGGCCACCGCGCGCTTCAGACCCTGATCCCAGTTGCGGACGAAAGTCGCGCCCTTGATCTGCTGGATGTGCGCGTCGGAAATATAAGTGAAGGTGAAGTCGTCGCGCGTGCCGCCGAAGGCGAGACGCACCATGCTGATGGGAAGCGTCGTCAACGTCCCGACGGCGCCGGCCGCGCCCGCCGCCATCACGCTTCGTCTCGTGATTAATTTGCTCATGGACTAAATCCTCCCGCTCTCGCGTTCGCCCCGAGGCGCATGTTTTTTTCTTTTCGAACAGGCTTCGTGGTGACGCCGCTTCACGGCGTCGCGTCGCTTTCCTTGGTCTTCGCATTGACATAGGCCGGGCTCGTCAACGTCTCCATGAACGCCACGAGATCGTCCATCTGCTGCTCGGTCAGATCTAGAGGACGAATGCCGCCGGAGAGATAGGGGTTGACCGAGGGGTCGCCAGGGCTCTTGCCGCCTTCGTTATAGTGCTTCACGACATCCTTCAGCGTCCTGAGCGAGCCGTCGTGCATATAGGGCGGGGTGACCGCGATGTTGCGCAGCGTCGAGGTCTTGAAGGCGCCGATTTCGTCGAAATGCGTCGTCACCGCGAAACGTCCGAGATCGGAAGTCTTGGGGTCCGACAACACCGTTTTGTCGACCGAGGCGCCGGCGGCCTTAGCCGTCAGGAACTCCGCGGCGAGGCGCGGCGTATCGGCCTGGATCTTGTTGATGCCGACGCCGATATTGTGGAAGCGGTTATCGGTGAACAGCGCCTGGTCCTGTTCGATCACATGGCAGGAGACGCAGCGTCCCTGTCCAACGAACACCTCAAAGCCGCGCTTGGCGGATTCGCTGATCGCCATGGCGTCATGTTGGAAATGCCAGCGGTCAAAAGGCGAGTCGCCGGAGATCAGGGTGCGCTCATAGCTGCCAATGGCCTTTTTGACATGCTCGATCGTTACCGCGGCGCCGGACACGTGGAAGGCCTTGGTGAACGCCTCCACATAAGCGGGGTCCTCGCGCACGACCTTCAGGAACGGCTCGAAGGATGTCAGGCCCATTTCGACTGGATTGAGCGGGGGATTTTGCGACTGGTCCTCGAGCGAAGACGCGCGGCCGTCCCAAAACAGCGTGTGGAAATAGGCGGAGTTGATCACCGTCGGCGCATTGCGCGTTCCGAACTGACCGTGGATGCCGCGCGAGGTTTTGCGCGGTCCGTCGGTGAAGGCCTTGTCGTCGGCGTGGCAGGTGCTGCAACTGATCGTGCCGTCACCGGAGAATCGGACATCGTGGAACAGTTTGTCGCCGAGCGCGATTTTCTCAGGGGATTGCGGATTGTCAGCGGGAATTGGAACTGGCGGCAATCCGAGCGGTTCGGCGCTGCTTCTACCCGTGGCGAGGGCTGTCAAACCAAAGAGCGCCACGAGAATCGCGCCCCACTGTATGCGCTTGGTCATGTTCGCCCCTCCGCTTGAGCCAAGGGCGGATTGCTCCGCCTCGCATTTTTGGATGCTAACGCCTGATATTGTTCCAGGTCATTCGTTTCTACGATCTTCGACTATCCTGCCTTGCTTTAGCAATTCTGGCAAGCATTGTTCACGCCTACCCAAGGGTTACGCCGCCGCATAATCGAATAAATCGACCACCAAATTGTGCGACGCAATATGGCTGCCCGGAAACGCGACAATGAATATTTACGTCGAGCTTCGATCGCGTCAGAAAGGGCGGGATGGAAGCTACCCGAAGCATAAGTCGGGCTTGTGACAGAGCGTTTTGTATTTAAAACAAAATTCCTGCATTGAAAGCGTATGCTTCGCTTTGCGGTCGCGCCTCCCTTGTGTTACTTGGCCGGGGCGGCGGTCGAAGCTTGCGACGCACAAATCGCACAGTCCGTCTCGGTGGATAATCTTCTAGGAGAAACAGATGTCTCGGTCATGGATCGCCTCGTTGAGCGCGATTATCTTATTCCCACTCGCGGCGGTCGCCGGCGACCTGCAGCATGACGCCGCGGCCGTCTTCCAACCGATTGATTCCTCGCTGGTCGCCAGCGTCGTCAAAAACAACGATGTCACACCCGTCAAGGTCGAACTGGGCCGCAAACTATTTTTCGAGCCGCGTTTGTCCAAAAGCCAGCTGCTCAGCTGCGCGACCTGCCATAATCTGAGCACCGGCGGCGTCGACGCGGGCCCGACCTCGGTCGGTCACGGCTGGCAGAAGGGGCCGCGCCGCGCGCCAACCGTCTTGAACGCGGTGTTTAACGTGGCGCAATTCTGGGACGGCCGCGCCGAGGATCTCAAGGCGCAGGCCAAGGGCCCGGTGCAGGCGAGCGTCGAGATGAACAATACGCCGGCGGCGGTCGAGACGACGCTGCGCAGCATCCCGGCCTATGTCGCGGAATTCCAGAAGGCTTTCCCGACTGATCCCGCGCCCGTGTCTTTCGACAACATGGCTAGGGCGGTCGAGGCCTTCGAAACCACGCTGATCACGCCGAACGCGCGCTTCGATCGCTTCCTCAAGGGCGACGCGACCGCGATCAATGAGGTGGAGAAGAAGGGCCTGCGGCTCTTTATCGATAAGGGGTGCGCCGGCTGTCACGGCGGCGTGAACCTTGGAGGCGCGGCATATTTCCCCTTCGGCGTCGCGCAAAACCCCAGCGAGTTGATCCGACCCGCGGCCGACAAGGGGCGCGCCGCGGTGACCAAGAGCAGCGCGGACGACTTCGTGTTCCGCGCGGCGCCCTTGCGTAACGTCGCGTTGCGCGCGCCGTACTTTCACACCGGGCAGGTTTGGACGTTGGAAGAGGCTGTCAATCTGATGGCCGCGGATCAACTCAACGAAACGCTGGCGCCGGATGAGACGGGCGCGATCGTCGCATTCCTCGGCACTCTCACGGGCGATCAGCCGAAGATCGAATATCCGATACTGCCGCCGCGCGGCAAGGATACTCCGCATCCTCAATATTGAGGACGCTCAACGCATCATGGCCGAAGCGCGCTTTGGCCATGATGCGCTTCCGTTTACGGCGGGCGCGCTCCTCACGCGCCCGCCGCCTCGGAAATAAAATGGATCGCCGAAAATTTGCGCACGCGGTTCGCGGGAAAAGCGCGGCTTCGTCTCCAATGATCACAACAATGTCGTAAAGCCAAGGTCTCGATGGACAGTGGCTGCGCGCTCATGGCCGCATGTCTTACCTGTCCAACTGGAGGTCTCAATGAAACTTCTTCGTCCCGTCGCCTTGCTGCTTCTTTTCGCCGTGGCCGCCTGCGCCACGCAGCAGCCCGCGCCGGACTTCATTCCCCCGCCGCGCAAGGCGTCCGACGCCAAGACGCAGTTAGAATCCGGCCGGCAGTAAAATCCGCTCGGATCGCGACGGCGCTTGGCGCGGCCGCGATCCGGTCTACGACGATATTTTAGAGCTTCCCCTAAAAATTAAAGAACGCGCCCGCGGCGACGAGAGCGAAGCCATTGCCTGAGGAGGCGGTTAAGAACAGCAGGTCGATCTCCGGTAAGTCGCGCGATGAGGATCGGAAGATTTGCCGCGCTGGCGGCGAGCCGGCGATTATCTATTCCGTTAATGCGGCTCGACGCTGCCGGATAGCGTCAATCCTGCATTTTTCCGGCATGGTGCTCGGCGCGAATGCGCCTCACCGTTCCGCTGAAGGAGTGGTAGACGACGGTCTCGGTCGTGATCGTGCTTCTGCCGAATCCGACGCCGGCGACGAGCGGGCCGTCGGTGACCCCGGTCGCGCAGACGATGACATCGCCGCTCACGAGATTGCGCATGTCGTGCTTTTTGCGTGGGTCCGAAATCCCCATCGCCGCCGCCCGCATGATTTTGGCATGCGTGTCGAGCACGAGCCGCCCTTGCATTTGCCCGCCAACGCAGCGGAGCGCCCCCGCCGCCAGGACGCCCTCGGGCGCTCCGCCGCGGCCCAAATACATATCGACGCCCGTTTGCGCCGGCTGCGCCGTGAAGATCACGCCAGCCACGTCTCCGTCGGAAATCAACCGCACGCTCGCTCCAGCCTTGCGGCATTTGGCGATCAATTCGGCGTGGCGCGGGCGGTCCAGAATGCAGACCGTGACGTCGCTGTCGTCGACCTTCTTGGCGCGGGCCAACGCGGCGATGTTCTCCGCGGGCTCCCGGTCGAGGTCGACGAGGTCAGGTGGATAGCCGGGGCCAATGGCGATTTTGTCCATATAGACATCCGGCGCATAGAGGAGGGAGCCGACCTTCGCCATCGCGACGATCGAGATGGCGCCGGGCATGTCCTTCGCGCAGAGCGTCGCGCCTTCGAGCGGCGCCACCGCCAAGTCGAACAGCGGACCCTCGCCTTCGCCAATTTCCTCGCCCACGAACATGGCGCCGGCGTGTTGGTCTTCGCCGATGACGACGCGACCACGGATGGGGAGGCGCTGAAACTCGGCGCGCATGGCGCGCGCGGCGGCTTCGTCGGCGGCCATTTCGTCGCCGCGGCCGCGCAGACGCGCAGCGGCCACGGC